>DATEHB010000042.1:0-4307 GCA_035279805.1 Candidatus Acidiferrales bacterium | reverse complement strand
TGCAAGAAATAAACGCGGAAAAGTTTCAGCCGCCCTTTCCATTCCGGACGCCGCAGCGCCCGCTCCGCGATCATCTCGAAATCCGCCACATACTCTTCCGCGCGCACGCGGCTCGGACGCCACTGATACCCGTTCGACGGCAAATCCAGATGCACCGCCGCGACGTGGCCGCCCGCACCGTCCGGCCCGCTCAAAAATTCACGCAGCCCGCGATATCGCGCATGGCAAATTTCGAACATTTCTTGCGCTTTCATCGTCGCCCCTCCCGGCCGCTATGTTCCCCTGCTTTTCGAGTTTCGCTCTCTCGTTCAATTGCACATGCCATCGTCGTCGCTAACCGCGCCGACCGTCTCCACCCATGCGTCGAAGCACTCCTGCCAACCTTGCAGATACCCGCGCGAATACTCCCCGGCGAGTTTTTGCTTCTCGCGGTACACGCGCTGCAGAGCGAACACGTCGTGCTTCTCGCGTGTTGGCGCACGCCACGCGACACCCATCCGCCACGCAAGTTCGCGCGCCGCGCGCGCCAGCCAGTGCAGCGGCGCAGGAAAGAAAACGCCCACTCGCCTCCGCGGTTCATACCACGCGAGCCGCCAGCCGCGACGTGGCTGCGCGCCATGCCCCAAATCGCACCGCAACATGCCCCTCATGTTTTCCTCCTCGCATTTCGCAAGCCGCCACCGTCCGGTCCTGCGCCGACGTACAACTCCGCCCGCACAGACGCCTCGCGCAACGCTCTCTCGTTTTGCCTCACGCGAAACGCGTCCGGCGTGTGCGCTGGCGGCGACGCGCGATTGTTGTAGCGATTTTGAAGGAACGCCTGCGGGGCGGCCACTTCGCGGATTTGTCCGCTCTCCCCGTTTGCGTTTTCCTGAGTTTTGGCAGGTGTTTGAAAAAAAGTTCTTGCGGGATTCTGTTCCGCGGTCCGGTCGAGCGGACCTCGAAAATTTCCACCGTGCGCGCCGTTATCTATTTGTCTCTCAGGTTTATACTGTCTATTGTCCGGCAGACCTGCCGCGTAACGCCTTGTTTCAGCAGCCCTTTGCGGCGTCCAGCTCGAGTTCTTCTGCGCCACGAATGGCGCACTTGACACGGTCTTCTGCGCCATACCTGGCGCACTTGAATTCGGCGCAAAAAAATTTGCCTGTGGAAATCCCAATTGCTTCGCGCCGAATTTTTTCGCCTTCAGCACTTCAATAATCATCCGGCTGTGGCATGTTCTCCGCACGCGCACATACCCGCCGCGCCGCAAATCCGCCATCCATCGCTGCAGCGTTCGTCGCGAATATCCCGTGTCATCCTGGATCATGCCGTATGTCAGCGCCGAGCCGCCCAGCACCAGTCCCACTCCATCGCGCTCCCGCGTTTGCCGGTGCACCAGCCAGCCAAATAACCACACAGCCGCGCCCATGCGCTCCAGGTGCGCTTCGTCCCACAAGCCGCCACGGATCCCGCAGTTGAGATTCTTCCCTCGCAATTCAATTCGCTCCGTTAGCGATGATCATTCCCCGCTGCATGCCTATGTCACCCCCGCCGCAATCGCGTTTTCACGCCAGGCACGCGGCACAGCACGGCACATCCACGGGCTTGAACCCTGCCGGTGTTGCAATCAGCCTCTCGACACTTGCCACAGGAGTCCGCATGAAGCAAAAGCCGCATGTCGCTTCTCCGGTGTCTCGTGAGTGGTCAGCCTTTCGCTTCGCGGTTTGTCTTTGATGCATCGCCGTCACCCGCGCCCGATTCGCCGGATTCGCCCGCCAGCGCCGCATGTATTCGCGCTTGGCACGCCGAAGTGCCTGTTGTTGCCGCTCTCCCTGTGGGGAAACTTCACGCGCCTGATGCATCGTTCGACCTCCGGTGAGTTGCCGCCTTATCTGTGCAAATCGAGACCGTCCATCCTGGTATGACATTCCTGAGAGTTACTGTTTGATTTATATTGACAGATTATGTACGTACTATATCCTTACACTCCTTGGCGGCTTCTCTTGGGCCCACTTCAGTGAAAACCGGAGGCTATGCATGAAAACAACTAAACCGATGCTCGACTACCTTGCAACGTGCTCGCAAACTTCGCTCGAGTCATTTCAGTTGGCGCGCCTCAACGATCTAGCCAACCTGCGAAAACAAATGATCGAAATCATTGACGACTGGGTTGAATCCGATATCCAGGCGCGAATCGCGGAATGGATGCTTCTTCGTCGCCGCCGGCAGGCCGCTCCTCGTCCCACTCCGCAGAGTGTTCGCCGCATGCGTTCCAAGCAGGTTCCGCTGCCGCTCATTCCTGCTTTGGACCATTCGCTCAGTCAATTTCCGGCGCTTGCATCGAATCCCGTGACTTCTGCCCTTCGTGACGCTGCTTCCGATGAGGCTCTTTCGACGCTCCGGCGCAATTCGGAAAATCTCGCAAAATCGAAGCGCATCGCTTGACCTCCTGAGATTCCTCGTCGTCATTTCACTCGCTTTCCTGCATCCGCTCATACTGATCTGCTCGCTCTCCGCCTTGTTTGGCTGCTGCCTCATGCGCCTATCTTCGCTTTTTTCTTCATCGCAACTTCTGTCGTCGTTTCGCTCGCTTTTCTGCATCTGCTCATACTGATCTGCTCACTTCTCTGCATCTCGCAAAATCGAAGCGCGTCGCTTGACCTCCCGCGACTCCTGCCGTCGTTTCACTCGCTTTCCTGCATCCGGCAAAATCGAAGCGTGTCGCCTCACCTCCCGAGATTCCTCGTCGTCATTTCACTCACTTCCATGCATCCGGCAAAATCGAAGCGTGTCGCCTCACCTCCCGAAACTTCCCATTGTCATTTCGCTCGCTTTCCTGCATCCGCTCATACTGATCTGCTTGTTCTCTTTGTAGTTTGGCTGCCGCCGCGCGCCTATCTTCGTCTTTTTCTCCGTCGCAACTCCCAACTTCCATCCTTCCCAATATAGATTATCGGCAACGTATGATTTCTACAGCGAGGCTCGGGGCATGTTTGCCATGCGAATGGCGCTCAGCGCGTGTGGTATTCTTGCGGGCGCATTTACAAGTGCGCTGGAGTTATGCGGATGAAAGAACGGATCGAAAAGGACTCGCTGGGCGAGAGGGGCGTACCTGAAGGCGCGTACTACGGAATTCAAACGCAGCGCGCGATCGACAATTATCCGATCAGCGGTTATCGCGCGCATGCAAAGCTGATTCAGTCGATCGGTTTCATCAAGAAAGCCGCTGCGCTGGCCAATGAAAAACTGGGACTCGTCTCGCCCCAGATTGCGCGGGCGATCGGGCGCGCCGCCGATGAAATTATTTGCGGCAAATTGAACGATCAATTTGTCGTCGACGTGTACCAGGCGGGCGCCGGCGTGTCGTTCCACATGAATGCGAACGAAGTGATCGCGAACCGCGCCATCGAACTGCTCGGCGGCAAACGCGGCGACTATTCCGTCGTTCATCCCAACGATCACGTTAACTTCGGGCAATCAACGAACGACGTTTTTCCGACGGCGATGCGCCTCGCGTCGCTTCTTCTGCTCGACGAAGTCCTCACAAGCTGCGGCAAATTGGAAAACTCGCTCTCGCGCAAGGGCAAAGAATTCGACCGCATCCTGAAATCGGGCCGCACGCACATGATGGACGCGGTTCCAATTCGTCTCGGCCAGGAATTTCGCGCCTACGCGACGGCGATCAATCGCGCAAGCGAAGTGATTCGCGGCGCGCAAGTTTTGCTGCGAGAAGTGGGCCTGGGAGGCTCCGCCGTCGGCACCGGCGTCAACACGCATCCAAAATATCAAAAGTTGGTCGTCACGAATCTGAGCCAAATTTCCTCGCAAAAACTGGTTCCCGCCGAAGACTTGCGTTACGCCATGCAATCGAACCTCGCCATGTCCACGGCGTCCTCCGCGCTGCGCAATCTTGCGCTCGAGCTGATTCGCATTTCGAATGATCTTCGACTGCTTTCCAGCGGACCGAACACAGGTCTCGCGGAAATATTGTTGCCCGCGCTTCAGCCGGGCTCGTCGATCATGCCGGGGAAAGTGAATCCCGTGATGGCGGAGCTGACCGCGATGGTCGGCTTTCAAGCGGTCGGCGCCGATGTGGCGACTGCGCTCGCCGTGCAGGCCGGCCAATTGGAATTGAACGTGATGATGCCGGCGATGGCGTGGAACGTTCTGCACTCCGCCGAAATTCTGAAGAACGCAATCCGCGTGCTCGCCGAGAAGTGCGTCGACGGAATCACGGCCAACGAAGAGCGCTGCCGCTACTACGCCAACGCCACCATTTCCATCGCGGCGGCTCTGAATCCTTACATCGGCTACGCGGCGGCCGC
>DATEHB010000041.1:0-3828 GCA_035279805.1 Candidatus Acidiferrales bacterium | reverse complement strand
CCTCTTCGATGATTTTCACGCCGGAGCTTGAGCCGATGCGCGTGGCTCCGGCGGCGAGCATGGCTTTCAGATCGTCGAGCGTGCGAATGCCGCCTGCGGCCTTGATTCCCATTTCCGGGCCAACGATGGAACGCATCAGAGCGACGTCTTCCACCGTCGCGCCGCCGGGACCGAAGCCGGTGGAAGTTTTCACGTAGTCCGCGTCGCAATTCTTCGCCGCGCGGCAGGCGCGGATTTTTTCTTCGCCGGTCAGCAGCGCCATTTCGAGAATCACTTTGCAGATCGCGTCGCCGCGATGGCTGGCGTCCACAACGCCGCAAATATCGGCTTCGACGGCTTCATCGTCGCCTGACTTGAGCGCGCCGATGTTGATGACCATATCGATTTCGTCCGCGCCGTTTTTTAACGCGTGCTCCGTTTCGAAAACTTTCACGGGCGGCAGCGTTGCGCCCAGCGGGAATCCCACCACGGTGCAGACTTTCACCGCCGAGCCGCGAACCAGATCGGCGGCAAACGGCACGTAGCACGGATTGATGCACACGGCAGCGAAGCCGAAGCGCAGCGCCTCTTCGCAAAGCGCGCGAATCTGCTTGGCGGCTGCTTCCGGTTTCAGCAGCGTGTGGTCAATCAGTTTGGCAATATTTTCCGGACGCATCATGTTTCCGTTGCGGCGGAATTTCAATCCGGCGGCAGAGTCAAAATACAAACGTCCTTCAGATTGCGATAGTGCTCGTCGTAATCCAGGCCGTAGCCCACGACAAATTCATTGGGAATCGTGAAGCCGACGTAGTCCGCTTTAATATTCTGAATGCGGCGCGAAGGCTTGTCGAGCAGCGCCGCGATTTTCAGCGCCTTCGGCTTGCGCTGCTGCAACACGCGGCAAAGATAACTGAGCGTGAGGCCGGTGTCGAGAATGTCTTCGACAAGAATCACGTTCAAGCCTTCGATGCTGCTGTCGAGATCCTTGTAAAGCCGCACCTGGCCGGAGGATTGCTTGCCTTTGCCATAGCTCGCAACGGCCATGAAGTCGATGGAAGTGTCGAGATCGATTTCACGAATCAAGTCGGAGAGAAAAATACACGCGCCTTTCAGGACGCCGATCAGGTGCACGCGTTCTCCGCGAAAATCGCGGCTGATTTGTCGCGCGACCGCGACCACGCGTTTCTGAATCGCCGCTCGCCGCAGCAAAACTTTCAGATGGCTTTTTTCGCTATTGCGTATCGCGTTCATGCGCGCGCCGCGACTCCCCGCTGAGAAGGCGGCTAATCTATCGCAGCCCCGCGCAGATGACAAGGCGCGGCCGGAATTACAATCTTGCGAGCTCTATCGGACTGATGTGGTCAAGTGCGGCGCAAACGCGGAGCGATTGTCACGCTACTTTCTGGGAGTAGAGGATGTAGCCGCTTCCTTCCGTAACCGGACCCGCTGTGACCTGCGGGATCGGTACGTTCTTCGGGTAAATCCTAGTGATCATGTCGCACACGAACGGATCCGAAGTCTTTAGCACCGTGATTCGTGCAATGGAACGCCGGTTTTCCGGGCTCAGGCTTGAAGTGAGGGCGCGAGCGATAACGTGAGTCGCTTCACGGATTCCCAACTTGTCGGTCCACGGCGCCGACACAATGAGATTCGACGTCGGCGATTCCATCTCGCTGTTATAGAGCATCGCCAGAGTAAACTCTCCGCGCTCGGCGCGGAGCTGCTCCATGGCTCGCTTGACGTCATTTACCATCGTGAAGATATACATTCCAGCGCCCCATCCGGTTTTTTGCGAATCGCGTCGAGAATTTCTTCCGCGGCTCGTTTATCGTATTTGCCCTGCGGCTCATATCTCCAATTGGGATTCCATTTGCTGGCAATCAGCCAGTTGATCCACACCTCCTGATGTTCCGCCGACAATTCATTCTGCATCCCCGCGAGAATCTTCAAATCATCAAAGTTGTGCGTCAAAAATGCTTCGTTCAAGCGGCGGCTCGCGGTTTCCGGCGGGTACGCCTCCACGCCTAGTGTTGCACAAATTCTAGCCTTTAAGGCAAGTTCCACGACATACCCGCAGAGATAGGCACAGCCATCAAACAAACCCGCATCGAATAGTGCCTCCGCCTCGCGAAGTCGCAAGTGGGCCAAATCCCGCAGTTGTCGCCTTGTTGCCATTTCAATCCGGGCGGATCATAGCTTATACGTCACACATAAGTAAATAACACACACACTCAATCGCCGTCGGGATGCTTGGCTTCGAATTCGGCGCGGAATTTGCGGATGAATTGCAGGGCTTCCGCGGCGGAGACAAAGTCCTGCTGCTTGCGCGTCGCAGGCTGGGCGTTGCGCTGTTGGGTTTGCTTTTGAAGTGCACACGAAGTGTGAAGGTGGGCAGTTGCGGCGGCAGCCGCGTTTCTGTCTTTGTCTTGTCTCTGTATTGTCTCTGTCTTGTCTTCTTTGTAATGCGCGTTTCGCGCAGACCTCTGACCGTTTGTGTCGTATCGATGCGACGCTTCCGGCTTCAAGTGCGCCACATCTGGCGCGCTGGATACGACAGATCTGTCGCATCTCCTGGTGGGCCATTTCTGTGAGTTCACTACTTCAATGACGCATCCGTAGGGCGTCCGAAGAGAACGAATGTAGCCACTCTTCACCAGGTGCCGCCGCCACCGATGCACGGTTCTCGTCGAGCAGCGAAACGCCCTGGCGACTTCGCCATCGCGCATGGGACAGCCGCCGAGGACGCGGCCGATCAAGCGTCCGTCCGGCGCGTGGATTTCCTCGGTCGTGCGGTCAACGTAAAAAAGCAGCAGCCAAATCGCCTCGCCGATTTGTGGGATAGTGCTCGAAAATGCCGGTCGAGACAGGAATGCGAAACGTCTTGCGTGGCGCCGAAGTCTCAACGCTCGCCGCCAAATCTGTCGCTTCGTTCATGAGAATTTCCTTTCATATCTCCGGAAAAGATAAAGACGCCCGAGGGTCGGGGCGCCCGAACCTGCTTGCCGCTTGCCCGCCACGGCGTGCGAGGCAAGTCCCGCCTCTGCGAGTGGGCAAGGCGAATGCGGCGAGGCGAGATTCTTCGTCGCTTCGCTCCTCAGAATGACAACTGCTGCGCGAGCGCAGCGAATGCCCGCAAGCGGCAATTCGGCACACCGAACCCGTCAGCAATTTCGCGTTGACTTGGAAATCAGTTCAGGCAGGGACACCAATCGAGCTTACAATTTATTTTTGTAGCATTCTTCCGCTTCCCGCGCAAGTCGAGTGGTATGTAAACAGAAGTCGCCCAAGGCGAAAAGTCGCGCTACAGTGAATTTGCGATTCCGAGGGCTGATTTTGGTCGAGTCTGCCTTCGGCAGGCGGAAATTTACCTTTCCCTAACGTATTGCCAGAAGTAGTTCCTCGTCGCGTGGCCCGCCGCGGCGGGCAAGCTCCTCGGAATGACAAACACGGCCGCCCGAGAAGCCAGGGGAAGCAAACGGCGGCCAGGCGCAGCCGGGGTTTGACTTCCCCACGCCTCGGTGTAAACTCTTCCTCACTTTTCGTATCCCATGCTTCCCGAGCGCGGGCATTGCCGTCCGCAAATCACGGCTCGGGAAAATCGAAGGAGACTTCCATGGCAAATTCCGTAAAAGCAATTCCCGAAGGCCACCCGACGATCACGCCTTCGCTGACGTGCAAAAACGCCGCTCAGGCAATCGACTTCTACAAGAAGATCTTTGACGCGAAAGAAGTGATGCGCATGGAAACGCCCGGCGGCTCGATCGGTCACTGCGAGCTAACCATCGGCAATTCCAAAATCATGCTCGCCGACGAATTTCCCGGCATGTCCGCCGCGCCAGCGGGCTGCAA
>DATEHB010000040.1:0-13230 GCA_035279805.1 Candidatus Acidiferrales bacterium | reverse complement strand
CAAAAATAAGACTTAGAGTTGGGCCGATCGCAATTCCACCGACTACGGGACTACGGGATTGTAGTTTCGAAACCACCAATAACCGTGCGCGACCGCCGCCCACCCCATGAATATCAATGCCAGTCCCACCAATATGAAAAGTATTCGGAACGGCCGAGGGTCCGAGGTTGCTGCCTTCGTCTTCTTTCGTCTTGGATTCAGAAGAGACATTACCTTGATCTCAATCTACCACAAGACTTGTTCCACTTCCTCAATCGCAGCATTGTCGAGCAAGTTGAGGTCGGCACGGACGCGCCCGATTTCCCCACCGCTTTACGCGCGGCGCTTCGGCAGGCGCCGGACGTTCTCGTGGTCGGCGAGATGCGCGATCCCGAAACGATGCGCATCGCGGTCGCGGCCGCGGAAACGGGCCACTTGGTGCTGTCCACTTTGCATACCACTGATGTGGCTTCAACAATTTCACGTATCTCCGATTCATTTCCCGCCGAGCGCCAAAACACGATTCGCCAGGAATTAGCGATGGCACTGGCTGCAGTCCTCACCCAGATTCTTGTGCCCATCAAAAACGGAGGTCAGATGCCCGCAGCGGAACTTCTGATAATCGGATACGGCGCGCGCCAGCACATTCGCCACAACGCCCTTCAATATTTGCGCCAGGAAATAACCCTCACGAAGAAGAAAGGTTCACTCTGCCTGGAAGAGTCGCTTGCGCAGCTCGTCACGCAGGGACGCATCAGCCGCGAAGACGCCGCCATCCGTGCTTTCCATCCCGAAGAACTCGACAGCCTCTTGAAATCCGAAGTCCGTGGCCAATCAGCCTGACTTGCTCCGCGCTTTTGCGCCCGCCGAAGCGTGTGCTAACATCGCTGGTTTGGCGAAGCACTTCCATCCCGCACGTAGTCATGCTTACCGTTTAAGGCGAACTCTGCAATGAAAGCGTTGCGCAAAACGCGTCCAGAACAAGGCGCGCAACTCGAATCCGTTTCCATTCCCGCATTTGGCCCTTCCGACGTTCTCATCCGTGTTCGCGCCGCCTCAATTTGCGGCACCGACCTTCACATTTATCACTGGGACAAATGGTCCGCCTCGCGAATTCATCCGCCGATGACGTTTGGCCACGAATTCTGCGGCACGGTGGAAAAAGTCGGCGACGAAGTCCATTCGCTCAAGTCCGGCGATTTTGTCAGCGCCGAAATGCACGTGAATTGCGGCCATTGCCGGGCATGCCGTGCGGGCCAGCCGCATCTGTGCCGCAACGTGAAAATCATCGGCATTGATGCCGACGGCTGCTTCGCCGAATTTGTCCGCATCCCCGCGCGCAACGTCTGGAAAATTGATCCCGCCATCCCCGAGCATTACGCCGCGATTCTCGATCCCCTCGGCAATGCTGTGCATACGGTTCTCGCCGGAGAAATCGCCGGGCAAACTGTCGCCGTCACCGGCTGCGGTCCCATCGGCTTGATGTCTATCGCTGTCGCGCGCGCCTGCGGCTGCTCGACTATTTTTGCAACTGAGTTGAACGCGCATCGCCGCGCCCTCGCGAAACAAATGGGCGCTGATGCCGTGTTCGACCCCAAGGACGGCGATCCTGTCGCGCGCGTCCGCGAAGCCACCGACGGCGATGGTGTCGACGTGCTCCTCGAAATGAGCGGCAATCCCGCCGGCATTCGCCAGGGATTTCAAATGTTGCGCCAGGGCGGCCGCGCCTCGCTTCTTGGCATTCCCAGCGAACCGGTGACTCTCGACCTGCTCAACGATGTGATTTTCAAGGGTGCAGTCGTGCAGGGAATTTACGGGCGCAAAATGTTCCAGACCTGGGAGCAGATGACTTCGCTTCTCAAAGCCGGGCGCCTGAACCTCGAGCCGCTATTCAACGAGCGCCTGCCTCTCGACCGTTTCGCCGAAGCCTTCGCGCTCCTCGAGTCCGGTCAGGCCAGCAAAATACTGTTCTACCCCAACGGCTCCCCAAAATAATTTTGGGTTGTCGCCCTCGCCTGTCGCCTGTCCTATAATGTTTCGTTGCGCTGACCAGCTCTCTTGCCCTCATAGGAGGAACCATGGCAACACCGTCGCCCCTGATGTCGACTCGCCCGCAAACGCAATATCTCCACGATGCGCTCGAAGATTTGAAATCGAAGCATCAATACATTCAGCTGCGCATCCTCGAGGGCGAGCAAAAACCCATCGCCACAATCGACGGCAAGGAAGTCATCAACCTGAGCTCGAATAATTATCTCGGACTCACTACTCATCCAAAGCTCCGCCGCGCTGCCATCGATGCCATCCGCAAATACGGAGTCGGCTCCGGCGCCGTTCGCACCATCGTCGGCACCATGAAAATTCACATGGAACTCGAAGAACAAATCGCTCGCTTCAAGGGCACCGAGGCCTGCGTCGTTTTCCAGTCTGGATTTACCGCAAATGCCGGAACCGTCTCCGCCATCCTCGGCAAAGAAGACTTGATCATCTCCGACGAGCTGAACCATGCCTCCATCATCGACGGCTGCCGCCTCTCGCGCGCCACGATCAAAGTTTTCAAGCATAAAGACATCGCCGACTGCGAACGCATCTTGCAGGAAACGAAAGATTGGAACGGCCACAAGCTGCTCGTCACCGACGGCGTTTTTTCGATGGAAGGCGACATCGCGCCGCTTCCTGAACTTTGCGGCCTCGCCGAGAAATACAATTGCATGATGATGGTTGACGACGCGCATTCCTCCGGCGTCCTTGGCCGCAACGGCCGCGGCACTGTCGATCATCTGGGCTGCCACGGGCGCGTGGACATTCAAGTCGGAACGCTCAGCAAGGCCATAGGCTCAATCGGCGGCTACGTTTGCGGCTCGCGCGATCTCATCAACTTCCTCTATCATCGCGGCCGCCCGTTCTTGTTCTCCACTTCGCATCCGCCCTCCGTCACCGCCACTTGCCAGGCTGCATTCGAGCTTCTCGACTCCGACGCGGGCGAGAAACTCATCAAGCGCCTCTGGAGCAACACGAAATTTTTCAAGCGCCGCCTCAAACGCCTCGGCTTCAAGACGGGCAAGAGCGAGACGCCCATCACGCCGATCATTGTCGGCGAGACCGACAAAGCCTTCGAATTTTCGCGCGAGCTTTTCCAGGAAGGACTGCTCGCCATGGCCATCGGCTTTCCGACTGTCCCGCAAGGCACAGCGCGCCTGCGCACGATTGTCACAGCCACGCACAAGCGCGCTGACCTTGAGCGCGCCGCCGAAATCCTGGAGCGCGTGGGCAAGAAGCTCGGCGTGATCTGACGCGGAACTACGATTAATTTCCCTCCGCGAACTGATCGCGGCATTGTGAGTGCATCCCTGCCCCGTCCGTGTTCAGTTGAATTCGAGGATGTTTGCCATGAGCGACGGAATGGAGAACGACGTCAGCCTGCCCGAAAAAATTGACCCTGCGCGTTCGCTACAATCTGATGACACGAAAAATAGCGAAAATGATAATGATAACGTCGACGAAGCTTCTCGCGAGTCATTCCCAGCAAGCGATTCACCTACGTGGACGGTAAGACGTACGAAATCCGGTCACAAAAAGGATCATAGAAGCTGAATCACGCCTCTTTGTGGGAACGCCCCGCGAAAAGCAGAAGCAGTTACGTGCTGCCTTTAAAGCAGGGTAGATTTTTCCGGAATTGTTACGTTTCATCCCGGCAATACACCTCAAAATGAGGCCATCCTCCCTCTATATCGCTGCAAATAAACGACCTAATTTTCGGAATCGAAATTGCGAATACTGGAACTGGGTAAATGAGGGGAAGTGTGGCTCTCCGCTCGCACCGCCTCTCAGGGATTTGCCAGTCTCCAGGAGGTCGATATGAATAGGCTTGGCTTCTCATTTCTTGTTGTTGCGGCTCTGGCGTTCACGGCCGCCGGACAGTCGGCTGATCAGCGCCGTCCGAATCAGGACCAGGATCGCTCTCGTGCTGCGCAGCAGACGAAATCTTCACCTTCCACCACTAAGCAGAGCGGCACGCAGGCTCAAGCTTCCGCCTCGGCATCGAATTCCGCTTCCGCTTCGGCCAACGCGGGGCCCGCTTCCGCAAGTCTTGCTTCGGGAACCACGATCAACACAGAATTGCTCACCACGGTCGACGCACGCAAATGCCATCCGGGCCAGCGCGTCGTTGCGAAAACCACGCAAGATGTAAAACAGGATGGCCACGTGGTCCTTCGAAAAGGAACGCAACTGATCGGCCATGTCTCGGAAGCGCAGGCCAGAACGAAGGCGAATGCTGAGTCTTCCGTCGGCATCGTGTTTGATCAAGCCGTCGTTAGGAAAGGCGAGGAGGTTCCGTTTCACGCTACGATCCAGGCGCTCGCCGCTGCACAGAACACATCGGCAGCTTCGCTTGACGACGACATGATGCAACCCGCGGGCCCGCCAATGCCATCCGGAGGCGGCTCGATGGGCGGCGGCGTGGCGGGCGGCGCGGGATCGGCCGTCGGCTCAACCGCGGGCGCGACGCGCGGCATGGGAACCTTGCCGCAAACTGCCGGCGGCACACTCGGCACCGCGTCTTCCACGGCTGCCTCGGCAGGAGGCAATCTGCGCGGTCTGAACACAGCCGGCCAGTTGACGTCGACGAGCAGCGGCGTCATTGGCATGAACGGGCTGAACCTGGAGTCCACGGCGAGCAATTCCACGCAGGGCTCGGTTATTACCTCCGCGAAACGCAACGTCCATCTCTCCAGCGGCACGCAGATGCTCCTGCGAGCGAGCGGGAACTGACGCCGACGTTCTCTAGTGGACCGTGCGAAGTTGCCGCTTCGCACGGCCATTTTTCCTCACGTGCAGGCACGCGCGAAGGGACGGCGAATCCCGCCACGTAACCATGACCGGCTCTGGTTAATCCTTTATCTACGTGGGAACAGAGAGTTGCTGCCAAGAGCGAATTGCTGAGCCACAATCAGTACGATACCTCCTGCGTTGAAATTCTTCTTGCAGAGAGGAATTGGGGTTAACTCAATGAGGCAAAGAAAGCGCTTGGGAAGCATACTTGCGGCAATTGCAGTTCTATCCTTTCTGGCAGGGTGCAGTCACGCTGTCTTTAACACCCAGGGAGGCGGAGGCGGTGGGAACAAGGCCCCGATGATCCTCGCTTTTCGCGATACTCCGCCCGCCGGCATCGCCGTGACTTCGTTCCAAGTTACGGTCACTGGCGCCATGCTGCAGCCCGGCAATGTCTCATTATTATCCGCCCCGCAAACCATCGAACTGACCCAACTCCAGGCGAACTCTACCTTTCTTTCGACAACGCAAGTCCCCACGGGAAGCTACACAAGTCTGGTGATTACATACGCAAGCCCCAAGTACACCTCCTTGAACGACTCTGGAGTGCAACTCACGGTTATGGGTCAAGCCTGCGCGGCGGGGGCTTCCTGCGTAGTCACGCCGGCCATTACGGGCGCCTCTACGGTTACTCTTTCCGGCGCTGCTCCTTTCCCGATCGTCACCACCACCAATCAGACAACCTTGCTTGCGGTTGATCTCGATCTGAACAGCACCATTCAATCGGACTTCAGCGTGAGTTTTACCAACTCGAGCTCCGTCACGGCGGTTCAGAGCACTGGGGCGGCCGGCTCGACGGTCGGCAACTTCGCCGTCAGTGGTATCGTAACGTCTGTGGGCTCAAATCAATTTAATCTCACCAGCTCAACCGGACAGTCGCTCACAGTGGCTGTCGCCAGTGCAACGGCATTTCAATTTCAACGCGCCAGCTGCACAGCGAATAATTTCACCTGTGTCGCGGTAGGTCAGATTCTGAACGTGAACATGGAAGGCCTCACCACTACCGGCGCTATGCAAGCCAGCGAAGTCGATTTCGACGATGCCGCCAGCACGCAACAGGTAACCGGCACAATTGTCTCGTTTAACGCCACTCCGCCCACGAGTTTTCACATGATCATGCACGGCGTCGTCCCCTCCATTTCGGGGTTCTCCGTCGGCACTCCCGTCACGGTAAATATTGCGAACACTGCCACATTCGTGGTCAACAATGGTTCGCTGACTTTGCCCGCGGGGGGAACATTCGCCACGACCTCCGATCTTCTCGTCGGGCAGGAAGTGGAAGCGCGCATTTCCGGCACGTTCACAGGTGGACAATCGCCTTCCTTCACCACCGATCGCATTGCGCTCGAACCTACGCAAATTAATGCAACGGTTTCCACCGTCAACCCGGGAAATTTGAGCTTCTTCCTCAATAACCTTTCGCCGCTTTTTACTCAAGCTCCGAGCGGTGCCATCGTTCAAATCCAGGTGTTGACTTCTTCCCAGACACTTTTCCTAACGCCCAACCACAGCTTTAACGACATCACGAACGCGACTTCTCCCAACAACATATTCTCGGTGGGAGGTTTCCTGTTTAATACAATCGGTTCCACAGGATCGCCGACGATCGTGGCTGGCACGGTGGTCGGCCCATAGATTCTTGTAACCGTAAGTCAAGACAAACAAAAAGGCCGGGGATTTGCTCCCGGCCTTTTGTTACTTCATCGCGCAGAATTCTGAACTAGCTCTGCATGGCCACTGGAACTGGTGTCGCTGATGGATGCCGGAGGTGCCGGTAAATGGCGATTGCGATGGCGCCCAATCCCCACCATAGCGCGACTAGCTTCACAATCGAACCTGCATGATACGGCAACAATTCGAGGCCGTGTAAGACTACCAGCCCCAACGCCAGCCGACCGAGCAGCGCGCCTGTTCCTTCCGCCTTGCCCAGCAAAGCGTCGCCGATCCACGTGCTCACGAAAGTCTGCGACGCATAAAGCGCAATCGCATAAATGAGGATCGTTGCTATTCCCACGCCTATCCCAACAATGGTGATGCACACAATGATCGCAACAATGGGAGTCGCAATCATCGTTACCACTCCCAGGCCCAGTGCCGGCAGAAACTTCCGGCTCGCCCGCACCCCCTCGATGAAAAATCCTGGCAAAAGCAAAATGAGCACGAGGCCAAATAAGAATGCAGCTCCCCATAGCAACGCGCGATGCCACCAATATCGTCCCGAAGAATACGTCGGGCCGGCCTTCAGGGGTATGAATACAAGCGGGCTGGCCAGCTTCGCACCCGAATCGACTATTGCGTCGCGATGACCTGAATACGTGGTCGAGCCCGCCATTTGTGCGCCAGACTCTATATGCAGACGCGCGCTGTGGAGCTTTGCATTGCCACCCACCGAGCCGTCAATTTCCAAATCCGCAGTTCTCGCCATCAGGTCCCGCCCGACTCGTCCGCTTAACCGGCCGTCCGCGCCTTGAAATGTGAAGCTGCCGTCCACCTGCCCTTTCGAGTCCAGTTCAATTTGTTCACCTATCGCCAGCGCGTTCTTCGTCACTTTGCCGTTGATGACAATGTACTGGCTCCAAGCCCGCACGTTACCATCCACTTCCCCATTGATCCGCACTCTCTGACAAAAACTGAAAACGTCGCCCGTGACGTGGCCATTGATTTCGACGTCTCTGCCCCAGGCGAATAGATCGCCGTTCACTGTCCCGTCGATGCGAATGGAATCGCCGGCGACGAACAAATCCGTATTCAACGTTTCTCCTGCCGCCAGCGTGTAACCGGGATCTCCGTGCACCATGTCTCCTGCGTGTGCCGCCGGGGCGCTCAGCAACAGGAACCCCAGCATCGGTATCACCAGCAGGACGTTAGCCAGCACCACTCCCACTGTGACGGCGCGCCGCCAGAATCGTTTCAGCAATCCAAGCACCAGAATCGAAAACGCCGCCACCGTGAAAAATTCCACAAAGCTCAGCACGCTCGACCAGCCCTTCCAGAATGCGCCGCTGAAAAAGAGCATCGTCATCAAATTTCCTCCGCTGAATCCCGCCTGATTGAGTTGCTGTTGAAACGGTTCCACCATTCCATTCCACACCGTATAAATTCCCGCCGCGCTCATGGCCATCGCGATCACCCAGCCCCATGACACTCTGGACCGTTTCGCGGGCGTCGCAAATCGCGCCGGCACGGCGTCTTTTTCCTGCAGACTTCCTTCGAGCCAGCGAGTTTCGTGTTCGAGCGACGCGAGCAGCGCCCGGCACTCCGCGCATTCGCCCGTATGAGCCAATACTTCGGCCGCTTGCGCGCGTTCGAGCTGCCCGTCCAAATACAAAAACGCCGTCATCTCATCGAAGTGTTTCATCGCTTGTTCCCCGCCGCCGCGGAACTCCGCAGCCCCGGCGCACTTTGTTCGAGCGTCCGCCGCAGTTGATGCCGCGCGCGCAGCAAGAGCACGCCCACAAACGGACGCCGCACGCCCAGCGTCTCCGCGATTTCGTCGTAACTCATATCCGAGTAATACCGCAACGTCAGTGCCATTCGCGTTCGACTGGGTAACTGTTCCAGCGCCTTCCGCACCTGTTCGCGCGAATGTTGTTCGAGCAATCGTTCGAGCTGCCCCGGATCAGGGTGCTCGAGCGGCATGGTCTCGATGTCGCCGGTTTCCAGATCCTGCCGTACGCGTCGTCTCCGCAACAAATCCCAACAGTGATTTGCGGCCACCCGATAAAGCCACGCGTTAAACGGCCGCGAAGCGTCGTATTGTTCCAGCTTGCCGCGCAATTTGGCGAAGACCTCCGATGTGGCGTCCTCGGCGTCCTCTCGTGTGGGCATGGCCCGCCGGCAGAACCGGAAGACGGCCGGCGCAAACTGCCGGTAAAGTTGCGCCCAGGCCTCGGAATCCCCGTCCCGCGCCTGAGCAATCGCCCGCTCCAGCCCTGCGTCTTGTCCTCCGGGTTCCATCTCGGGCTGCATATCTTTCTACGCTCCGCCGCTTCGATAAGTTACACCCTAACGCTCTAATCCGTGTCTGACACACTGTAATCCGCGCAAAAGCATATGGGGCCGTGGCTCCTGTAACGGCTAGGTCCGGCTATTTCTGGTGAACCGGGCAGCCTTTAGTTTCGTGATTCGTTTCCTCGTGTTTCGCTCGCCACTCGTTACTAATCACTGGCCACTGCCTTCTCCAGTCGCTCAACAAACTCAAATTCAGCCGCATGCATTTTCTCCCGCGCCGCCTCAATCGTATAGAACGCCGCCCGGTCCACTTCCGGAAATTCTTTCGTTTTTCCCGATCGCGGAGGCCATTCCATCGTGAACGTGTTGCTCTTGATTGACGCAGTATCGCAATCCCCCTCAAATGCCCACGCCGTAACCACTTTTCCGCTTTTGTGCTTTACGCTGCCCAGCTCCAGGAATTTGCCCTCTGCTTTCAATCCCGTCTCTTCCAAAAATTCCCGTTTCGCTGCGGAAAATAAATCCTCGCCCGGATTCGCTTCTCCCTTGGGAATGAACCACGCGCTTGAATCTTTTTTCGCCCAGAATGGTCCGCCCGGATGCACCAGTAGCACCTCAATCTCTCCGCCGCGCATACGATACATGATTAGTCCCGCGCTGATTTTCGGCATTCGCTCAGTGTAATCCGTATCCTTCGCGTCGCCCAAGCCGCACTCTCAGCGACGCAATCTCTTTGCTATAATCGTAATTTCGCTTCATCGGGAAATTCCGTGCAGCGTGTTACCTTGTTTTCTCGCTTCCCGTTCCACATTCGAGCTGACGCATGACCGCCAAATCGCGAAAAACGCTTTTCCTCGTCGACGCCATGGGCTACATCTTCCGCGCCTATTACGCGCCCATGGGCGAGCGCTTCGAGCACAAAGGCATACCCACCAAGGTCCCCTACATTTTCGCCACAATGATGCGCCGCCTCATCGAAGGCCAAGAACCCGATTATCTCGGCGTGGTTTACGACACGCCGGAACCCACATTTCGCGACAAGCTCTTCGCGGAATACAAAGCCCAGCGCACGCCGATGCCCGACGATCTTTTCATCCAGGTCCCCTTCGTGCGCCGCTATTGCGAAGCAATGCGACTGCCGATTCTCGAGCTCGCGGGCTACGAGGCCGATGATGTGATTGCCTCTCTCGCGCGCCAGGGAGTCGAGCACGGCCTCGATATTTTCATCGTCACCGCGGACAAGGATTTCATGCAGCTCGTCAACGGCCGCGTGAAGATGCTCAATCCCTCCAAGGGCGATCTGATCATCGACGAGAAAAAAGTTGAGGAGCTGATGGGCGTTCCGCCGTCAAAAGTCGCCGACGTGATGGCCCTGATGGGCGACACGATCGACAACATTCCCGGCGCGCGCGATCCCAACGAAAAGCCCGGGCCTGGCGAACGTCGCAAGCCCGGAATCGGTGACGTAGGCGCGCGCATGCTTATCCAGCAATTCGGCAGCGCCGAAGAAGCCATTCGCCGCGCAGATGAAGTCACGCGCGCGAGCTACCGCGAGGCTCTGCAAAACAATGCCAGGTTCGTCACGCTCAGCAAAGAGCTCGCCACCATCCACGCCGCTGCTCCCGTCGAACTTGATCTCGACGCGCTGCGCTTGCAGGATCCTGACGTCGTCGCGCTCCGCGAGCTTTATTCCGAGCTGGCTTTCACTTCCCTGCTGAAGACTCTTCCCGCGCCAAAGAGCACCGAAGAAACCGACTACGCGAATTTCGCTTCCGCGCGCGAGCTCCGCGAGTTTCTCAATTCCCTCCCGCCCGAAAATGAAGTTGCCATCTGGCTCGCGCCTGACAGCGAAGACGCTGACAACGAAGGCTACGGCACGCGCGTTAGCGGCATTGAAGTCTCGAATCGTCGCGGTTTCGCTCGCATGTTGGCCGTCGCCACCGCGCCAGGCCCGAAAAATACGGAACAGGACGAAGCGCTTCGCGCCCTGGCTGATTGGCTCTGTGACGCGAGCCGCCCGAAAATCGTTCACGACCCGAAACTTTTTGAGCTTCTCGGCCTTGGCGACGCCGGCGCGAACCAGCGCTGCGCGGCAGGCATTCGCCACGCGACCATGCTCTACTCCTATCTTCTGCGCCCGACCACCGCAAATCATTCGTTCGCGGAGGTGGTCCTGCGCAACCTGAACATCACGCTCTCCGGCGCGCCCGGTGAACACGCCGATTTTCTCTTCCGTCTGGCGCCAATTCTCCACGGTGAAGTCGAAAAGGAAAATCTCCTCGGCCTCTACAATAAAATCGACCTGCCGCTCGCCGCCGTCCTCTCGCGCATGGAACGAGCCGGGGTTTGCGTCGACCCGAAAGCCCTGAAAAAATTATCTGTCGCGCTTGAAGAGGAAATTCGCGGCTACGAAAAGCGCATCTACAAAATCGCCGGCTTCGAATTCAATATCAACTCGCCGCAACAGCTCGCTGAGGTCCTTTATGACAAGCTGAATTTGACGCTTCCGCGCCGCGCGCGCGGCAAAGCACGCTCCACCGCTGCCGAAGTTCTCACGGAATTGGCCGCGCTTCACGAGTTGCCAAAATTGGTCATGGACTATCGGGAAGTTGCAAAACTCAATTCCACGTACGCAGACACGCTTCACCAACTTATCTCCCCGCATACGGGACGCCTGCATACTCGGTTCGACCAGACCGGCACGGCCACCGGCCGCCTCAGCTCCTCGAATCCCAATCTCCAGAACATTCCCATTCGCACGAAACTTGGACGCGAAATTCGCGCCGCCTTCGTCGCCGAGCCCGGCAACATCCTCCTCTCTGCTGATTACTCGCAAATCGAACTGCGCATCCTCGCGCATTTTTCCGAGGATCCTGTCCTTGTTGACGCGTTCCGTCGCGCGGAGGACATTCACTCGCGCACCGCGCAGGAAGTTTTCGATGTCGCGCCGTTCGCGCAAACGCCCGAGCATCGCCGCGCCGCCAAAGTAATCAACTTCGGCATCATCTACGGTCTTTCGGCCTTCGGCCTCGCGCAGAATTTGCAGATCGACCAAAAAGAAGCCGCGAAATTCATCGCCGCCTATTTCGACCGCTACCGCGGCGTAAAAAAATACCTCGACCGCCAGGTTGCAGAAACGCGCAAGACCGGCGTCACGCGCACGATGTTCGGACGCGTCCGCCCAATTCCAGAAATCAATTCGCCGCAGCCGAACCTGCGTAATTTCGCCGAACGCACGGCGATGAACACGCCTCTCCAGGGCACCGCCGCCGACCTGATCAAGCTCGCCATGATCGAAATCGACCGCCGACTTGCCACGGAAAAATTCCGCACTCGCATGATTCTCCAGGTCCACGACGAACTGCTTTTCGAAGGCCCGACGGGCGAACTCGAGCGACTCAAGCCTCTCGTGAAACACGTCATGGAGCACGTCCATCCGCTCAACGTGCCGCTCGTCGTCGACATCAAAGCCGGGCCCAATTGGCGCGATATGGATCCGTCTCCTGTGCGATAATTTTCTTGAGCGTTGTTTTGTAGCTCAGGTCCCAGCGACGCTGTTGTTGCAGCGCTTGACCTGAGGTTTTGATCCGCGCCACGTATTTTTCTTTGCGGGTTGCTGGAACTCGAATCGGAGGAATCAAAAATGGCACACGACCACGCGCCCGGCTTTCTCAGCATCGTCAACGACGCGAAAAAGCGCATCAAAGAACTTGACTTCCGTGACATCAAGAAGCGCCTCGACGCCGGCGAAAAAATGATTCTCGTAGACACGCGCGAAGACAACGAATGGGCCAAAGGCCACATTCCCGGCGCTGTCCATCTCGGCAAAGGCGTGATCGAGCGCGACGTCGAAAAGACCATCCCTGACAAAAACGCGAAGCTCGTCCTCTATTGCGGTGGCGGCTTCCGTTCCGCGCTCGCGGCCGATAACCTTCAAAAAATGGGCTACAAAAATGTAATCTCCATGGATGGCGGCTGGCGCGGCTGGACCGAATCCAATTTCCCCGTCGCGAAGGACTAGAAGCCATCTATGCGGGTCGAAATTCGTCAAGGTCGCAACGAAGATGCGGACTTCCTCGCTTGGGTGATGCTATCGGCGTCGCGTGCGCATCTCGCCCGCGGTGTTTGGGACCTCATCATTGGCGGAGATGACGCGATATGTCTTGACTATCTACGTCGGCTCGCTGTTGCTGAGCCTCGGTCTCTATGCCACTGCGAAAATTTCTCGGTTGCGGATGTTGATGGCCACGCGGCGGCGGCCCTCTCCGGCTACGACATGAAAACTGGCGGTTGGGCGCTGGTCGGACAGGCAATGGCCAAGGTTCAGCGCGATCTTGGATGGACTGACGCAGATGTCGCGATTTCGCAACAGCGAGTCGGGCCGGTGTGGGCCTGTTTCCTTCCAGACATCGGGGCGGATTGGGGCATAGAGAATGTCGCGACAAGACCCGAGTACCGGCGCCAGGG
>DATEHB010000039.1:0-43699 GCA_035279805.1 Candidatus Acidiferrales bacterium | reverse complement strand
GGAAGAGAGCCATGTCCGCGCTGGAGCGTGTCGGTCTCGGCGCTCGTGCGCGACACTACGGCACGGAACTGTCGGGCGGTGAGCAGCAGCGTGTCGCGGTTGCTAGAGCCTTGATCAATGATCCTTCGCTCATTTTGGCCGATGAACCCACGGGGAATTTGGACTCCGCTGCGGGCGCGGAAGTAATGTCCGTCTTGCGTCAGCTCAATCAAGAAGGGCGCACCGTGGTTCTCGTTACCCATGACGACTCGGTTGCCGCGTACGCCGCGCGGGAAATCTTGCTCAAAGACGGCGTGCTGGCGTCAGACCGGATCACGGGCAGTCACGTTGATGCGCTGGCCTAAAAAATCAACAGGAGGGAGTGCATGCGAGTCACTGCCGGAGTCAAATTAGCCTGGCGCAGCATGTCCAGGAACCGCTTGCGAACCATTTTGATGATGGCCGGCGTGATGGTCGGAATTTGTTCGCTCACCGTTCTTGATTCGGTCGGCCAAAGTACCAAACGCGAGACAATGAAGCGCTTCAAGAACATGATTGGGACATTCGACACTGTAATGATCCGTCCGGGCGCGGGGAAAACGCGCGGCATGGTGTCGCTCACCAATGTTCCGCCTACCCTCAAGTTCGAGGATGCTGACACAATTGCCGCGGAAATTCCAGAAGTCAAGCAAGTGGCTCAGCTTCAGAATGCCTTCGATATCGACGTGAGATATCGCGACCGCAATGACAGCCCCGCCATCTTCGGGGTCTCCGCGAACTGGCTCGATTTGCGGGGCGATGGCGTCGTCGAGGGTGACTTTGTGAGCCAGGAAGATACAAAGACTCTCGCTCGAGTCGCCGTCCTCGGCTCGGATGTGCTCCACATATTGTTTCCGGGCGAAGACCCTATCGGTAAGACCATCCGCATTGGTGATGTTCCTTTCCAGGTGAAGGGCGTGTTGGCTTCGCGCGGGGCAGGCCCGGGTGGCGGAAGCCTGGACGACTTGATTTTGATTCCCGTCACTACCGCGTCGAAGCGCCTTTTCAATCGTGATTTTCTGACCATGCTGATCGCTCAACTTCGCGACCCGGAAACAAGCAACGTCGTGGTCTCGAAAATCACCGCGTTGTTGCGTCAGCGCCATCATATTGCTGCTTCCGCGCTGGACGACTTCACGATTACAAATCCCCAGGCGGTAATGGCCCAGGTCACGCAGGTAAGCTCGACACTTTCCACGATTCTGAAAGGAGTTGCAATGATCGCGATGCTCGTTGGAGGAGCTGTAATCATGAGCCTGATGCTCATCAGCGTCTCCGAAAGGCGAAGGGAGATTGGCTTGCGGCGGTCCATTGGAGCCAGCCGCCAGGACATTCTGGTGCAATTTATTCTGGAAGCGCTCTTGATTTCCGTTCTTGGGGGAATCGTCGGGATTTCGCTGGGCCTCGGTGGCGCGAATCTCGTGGCATGGAAACAACAGCTTCCCCCGATATTCGCCCTGAATGCTATTGGACTTGCGGCTGGCTTGTCGGTTGGCCTTGGGCTGGTATTTGGGCTGTATCCTGCCTGGAAAGCTGCGCACGTAGATCCTGTCCTGGCGCTGCGGTCCTAGCCGCGAGTTATCGCTACAATCGGTGAGGCAAAATGCTTCGCGGCAAGCTGTTTCACATCATGTCCGGATCGTTGCGCGTAATCTGGCGATTTCCGTTGCGTTCCAGTCTGATGCTGTTGAGCGGCTTGTTAGGAGTGGCGGGCGTCATCTCGGCCGTGAATTATGCCTCGGAGGGTCGCGTTAAGGTTCTCAATCAGATCCGGCGTATGGGCACAAATGTCCTCGTCGTCACCCCGCAACAGAGCCGCAGTGTCGGCGGCCGGACAAAAACTGGATCGATTGTTACAACGCTTGTTGCCCGGGACTACTCAGAGATACTCCGCGACGTGCCTGACATCGACAGCTCTTCGGCCACCGTGACAAATTCTTTCCTCGTGAAGGCGGGCAATTTATCAAAGAACAATTGCGTCGTCGTTGGGACGGAACCGCCTTACCGCCGCATCAAAAATTGGCCGGTGATCGACGGGGATTTCTTCGGGCAGGCTGAAATGCGCCGCGCCGCACGTGTCGCGGTGTTGGGTTCGACGGTGCGTCGTGATCTTTTCGGAGACGATTCCCCGATTGGCATGCGCATCTTCATCAATCGCGTGCCGTTCGAGGTGGTCGGAGTGCTGGCTGAGCGTGGCCAAGGCCTCGATGCAGGAAACGAAGACAATCAGGTCTACGTTCCTTTGAGCACGGCGATGCATCGCTTGATGAACATCGATTACTTTGGTTCATTAATTTTTCAAATTACCCGCGGAAACAAAATGGACGACGCAACCGAAACAATCCGCGAGATTCTCCGACGAAGACATCGCACCGTTGGAAATTCCCCAGAGGACTTTCAAATCCAGAATCAGAAAGCGCTGATCGATACTGAAATCGCTTCTTCGGAAAGACTTGGGTTCCTCGTCTGGTGGGTCGGCTTTAGCGTCTTAGTTGTGTCCGGGCTTGGAATTCTGGCCATTTGCTGGATTGCCGTGGGGGAACGCGTGCGGGAAATCGGAACACGGCGTGCGCTGGGAGCTACAACATGGGATATTTTTTTTCAGTTCCTGTTCGAAGCTGCCATGCTCAGTTTTCTTGGATGTTTGGCGGGGGCAATCGTGGGATGGCAAAGCTCAGAGCTTATGGCGCGCCGCGTGAATCTCCCAATTTCCTTTGACTGGGCAAGCGCGCAACTCGTGATCGGTATAGCTGTTGCTCTGAACCTGACGTTTGCGCTTCTGCCGTCCAGAAGAGCTGCCCTCTTAGATCCAATACGCGCCCTGAATTCTGAATAACTTCGCGGCAACCCAGACTGTACGAGAATCTCACGCTAATAGCGGCAGATCGCGCCAAATTACGAATGCGAAGAGAGAAGCTGTCCTGTCTCGGTTTCCTCACAACCCTGATTTACGGGCGCTGCAATCAAAAAACATTCTTGTAGAAGCGAACAGTGCTCTCGTCGGTCCTTCTTCGGCGCACATCGCATTGCGGGGCAAATTCCGGCTGACGCAAAATCTGGAGAGTCACTGAATTGAAGCAAGCCTAACAAGGGGAAAGTGTGTTTGGCGCCGTTACAATTCGGCAGGAAAAAAAGTCTGGTCTTGAAGCACCGCGTCCACGGCAGTAACCAGCGTCAACGCGGCTTGTGACTTGCGTACGTAACCCTGAATTCCTATCTTCTGAGCCTCTTCCATATATTCTTTATCGCGATGCATGCTTAGAATGACAATCGGAGTTTTCGGAGAAAATTCCTTGATCTTTCGGGCAGCATCGAAACCGCTCAAAATCGGCATGGTGATATCCAGGATGACCAGGTCAGGCTTGAGTTCGCGGGCCTTTTCCACGGCTTCCTGACCGTTTGCCGCCTCAAAACACACTTCAAAACCGTCTCGAGACTCCAAGAGGGCTCGGACACCTCTTCTAACGAATTCATGGTCATCTGCGATCAGAATCCGTACGGCTACCATGAGACAGAGCGAACCCCGTGCAAGGTCATATTCGGCTGAGGATACATCATAAGAGCCGAGGATGACTAGGGCCGAAGCCTTATTTCGTGCCTTCTTCTTATACAGGAATCACTGTATGCCCATAGGACGGGCTTTCGTGGTACGAAATTAGCTTCCTTATTTAAAATGGGCTAGATAGCGCCCCTAAAAGGGCCGTTGGCCAATCAGAAGCAGGATGGAGACGGCTCGCAGACAAAGCAGGTCGCAAGCGCAATTCGGAGACCAGCATGAAAAAAACCGACCATAACCCAGCGGTTCCCGCCACTGACGCGGAATCGCAGACGGCATTGAAAAACACCAGCAATGGACAGGGGACACCTGGCACGGCCGACCTTACGATCATACTGGCGTGCTTGCAAACGATGCGCGACGGAAACTTCTCCGTGCGGCTTCCCGGTGCCTGGACGGGTGTGGAAGGGAAAATCGCCGATACGTTCAATGAGATTGCCGCAGCTAATCAGCAGATGGCACAGGAATTAAAGCGCGTCGGACAAGTCGTCGGCAAGGAAGGCCGGACGCGAGAACGAACACGATTTAACCAGTCGAGAGGCGCCTGGGGGGAGATGGAAGTTTCCGTCAACATGCTTGTCGAGGACTTACTGAGGCCGACCACGGAAGTAACTCGCGCTATTGCAGCCGTCGCCCAAGGAAACCTGACACAAACGGTGCGGCTGGACGTGGACGGGAGGCCTCTGGAAGGTGAGTTCCTGCGCTCGGCGAACATCGTTAACACCATGATTCAGCAGCTTGGCATCTTCACCGCCGAAGTCACGCGCGTTGCGCGCGAAGTGGGTACAGACGGCAAACTTGGCGGCCAGGCGCAGGTACCGGGCGTTGCCGGTACATGGAAGGACCTAACCGACTCCGTCAATTCGATGGCCAGCAACCTAACAGGCCAGGTCCGCAACATCGCCGAAGTTGCCACGGCTGTGGCCAGCGGCGATCTCTCGCGCAAGATCACGGTCGACGTACGCGGCGAAATTCTCCAGCTCAAAGAAGCGATCAACACGATGGTTGACCAATTGCGGTCTTTCGCATCGGAGGTGACGCGCGTGGCCCGCGAGGTCGGCACGGACGGCAAGCTCGGTGGACAGGCCGTAGTCCCGGGCGTCGCCGGCACTTGGAAGGACTTGACCGACTCCGTAAACGCCATGGCCGGAAATCTTACCGCGCAGGTACGCAACATTGCCGAGGTAACCACGGCGGTGGCCCGCGGCGACTTGTCGCGCAAAATCACCGTGGACGTGAAGGGCGAAATTCTCGAACTCAAAGACACCATTAACACCATGGTGGATCAGCTCAACGCGTTCGCCGGCGAAGTCACTCGCGTGGCCCGCGAAGTGGGTACCGAAGGCAAGCTCGGCGGCCAGGCTCAAGTGCCCGGCGTTGGCGGAACGTGGAAAGACCTCACCGACAACGTGAACTTCATGGCCAGCAACCTCACTGGCCAGGTCCGCAACATCGCGGAAGTAGCCACGGCTATTGCCACAGGCGACCTTTCGCGCAAAATCACTGTGGACGTGCGCGGCGAAATTTTGCAGCTCAAAGAAACGCTCAACACCATGGTGGACCAACTGAACCGCTTCGCTGGCGAAGTCACGCGCGTGGCCCGCGAAGTAGGCAGCGAAGGCAAACTCGGCGGTCAGGCGCAGGTGCCCGGCGTGGCGGGTACGTGGAAGGACTTGACCGACTCAGTGAACTCAATGGCCGGTAACTTGACTGGCCAGGTACGTAACATTGCCGAGGTAACTACTGCGGTGGCGCGCGGCGACTTGTCCCGCAAGATCACCGTGGACGTAAAGGGCGAAATTCTCGAACTCAAAGACACCATTAACACCATGGTGGACCAGCTCAACGCCTTCGCCGGCGAAGTCACCCGCGTGGCCCGCGAAGTGGGTACCGAAGGCAAACTCGGCGGCCAGGCCCAGGTGCCCGGCGTGGCGGGTACGTGGAAAGATTTAACCGACAATGTGAACTTCATGGCCAGCAACCTCACTGGCCAGGTCCGCAACATCGCTGAGGTGGCTACGGCTGTGGCCCGCGGCGACTTGTCGCGCAAAATCACCGTGGACGTGAAGGGCGAAATTCTGAAATTGAAAGACACGATCAACACCATGGTCGACCAGTTGCGGTCATTCGCGTCGGAAGTGACGCGCGTGGCCCGCGAAGTGGGCACGGACGGCAAGCTTGGCGGTCAAGGGCAAGTGCCGGGGGTTGCGGGCACTTGGAAGGACTTGACTGACTCGGTGAACTCAATGGCAGGTAACTTGACTGGCCAGGTGCGTAACATTGCCGAGGTAACCACGGCGGTGGCCCGCGGCGACTTGTCGCGCAAAATCACTGTGGACGTGAAGGGCGAAATTCTCGAACTCAAAGACACCATTAACACCATGGTGGACCAGCTCAACGCGTTCGCGGGCGAAGTCACGCGCGTGGCGCGCGAAGTCGGTACCGAAGGAAAACTCGGCGGCCAGGCTAACGTGCCGGGGGTTGCGGGCACCTGGAAGGACTTGACCGACTCCGTGAACTCGATGGCCGGCAACTTGACTGGCCAGGTGCGTAACATTGCCGAGGTAACCACGGCGGTGGCTCGCGGCGACTTGTCCCGCAAAATCACCGTGGACGTGAAGGGCGAAATTCTCGAACTCAAAGACACCATTAACACTATGGTTGACCAGCTCAATGCCTTCGCCGGCGAAGTCACTCGCGTGGCCCGTGAGGTGGGAACCGAAGGAAAACTCGGCGGCCAGGCGCAGGTGCCCGGCGTTGGCGGAACGTGGAAGGACCTCACCGACAACGTGAACTTCATGGCCAGCAACTTGACCGGCCAAGTCCGCAACATCGCGGAAGTAGCCACGGCCATCGCGAACGGGGACCTTTCCAAGAAGATCACTGTGGACGTGCGCGGCGAGATTTTGCGGCTGAAAGAAACTCTGAACACGATGGTTGAGCAGTTGCGATCGTTTGCCGCTGAAGTCACCCGCGTGGCGCGCGAAGTGGGCAGCGAGGGCCGGCTGGGCGGTCAGGCGAACGTGCCGGGAGTCGCCGGCACTTGGAAGGATCTCACCGACTCCGTTAACTCGATGGCAGGTAACTTGACAGGCCAGGTGCGTAACATTGCTGAAGTGACGACGGCTGTGGCTCGCGGCGACCTGTCGCGCAAAATCACCGTGGACGTGAAGGGCGAAATCCTAGAACTTAAGAACACAATCAACACGATGGTCGACCAACTCAACGCATTCGCCGGCGAAGTCACCCGTGTGGCGCGCGAAGTGGGTACCGAAGGCAAACTCGGCGGTCAGGCGCAAGTGCCCGGCGTCGCCGGTACGTGGAAAGATTTAACCGACAACGTAAACTTTATGGCCAGCAACCTCACGGAACAGGTCCGCGGAATTGTCAAAGTGGTGACTGCGGTCGCCAACGGCGAGCTTACGCAAAAACTGACGGTTAACGCAAAAGGCGAAGTCGCGGCCCTCGCCGAAACGATTAACAATATGACGGGCACGCTCGCCACATTCGCGGATCAGGTTACGACTGTGGCTCGCGAAGTTGGAGTGGAAGGCCGCCTTGGCGGTCAGGCAAACGTACCCGGCGCCGCCGGCACTTGGAAGGACCTCACGGGAAACGTCAACCTACTCGCTGACAATTTGACGAACCAGGTTCGAGCTATCGCCGAGGTCGCCACCGCTGTGACAAAGGGCGACCTTACGCGTTCGATTCAAGTCGAGGCCAGCGGAGAAGTCGCGGAGCTGAAAGACAACATTAACACCATGATTGATAACCTCCGGTTGACGACGGACCGGAACACAGAACAGGACTGGCTAAAGACGAACCTCGCGCGCTTTACGAGCATGTTGCAGGGCCAGCGGGATCTCACGACGGTGGGACGCATGTTGCTCTCTGAGCTGGCGCCATTGGTCAACGCTCAGCAAGGTGTGATCTACCAGGTAGGGACAGAAGAATCGGAAGGAATGGTGCTGTTGTCGGCATTTGCCGACGACGACGAGGACGGCCATCGCCAGCGCATCCAAGTGGGCGAGGGGCTCGTGGGACAATGCGCTGCTGAAAAACGGCGAATGCTGATTACCGATTTACCGGACGACACCGTTCCGATCCGTTCCGGTTTATTTGAGGCTGTGCCGCGAAATGTGATTGTGCTTCCCGTGCTTTTCGAAGATCGCGCCAAAGCGGTAATTGAACTAGCTTCATTGAACGTTTTCACAGCGTCACACCTGGCGTTTCTTGAGCAATTGACCGCCAGCATCGGCATTGTGCTCAACAGTATTGAGGCCACGATGCAGACCGAAGGACTGCTGAAGCAATCCCAGCAGCTCGCGACTGAGCTTCAAACGCAACAGAAGGAATTGCAGCAGACCAACGAGCAACTTGCACAAAAAGCCCAGCAGCTTGCCGAGCAGAACGTCGAAGTTGAACGCAAGAACCAGGAAATTGAACAGGCGCGCCGCGCGCTCGAAGACAAGGCAAAGGAATTGGCGCTCACCTCAAAATACAAATCTGAGTTTTTGGCCAACATGTCGCATGAACTGCGCACGCCTCTCAACAGCATTCTGGTTTTGGGCCAACAGCTCGGCGACAATCCCGATAAAAATCTTACGCCAAAGCAAGTCGAGTTCGCTCGCACAATTCACGGAGCTGGAACTGACCTCTTAAATCTCATTAGCGATATTCTTGACCTCTCGAAGATTGAATCCGGCACTGTATCAGTGGACGCCGAAGAAGTTTTCTTCGCCAGCCTGCTCGAAACGGTGGCGCGCCCCTTCCGGCATGAGGCAGAAAACCGCCGGCTCACTTTTGAGGTCCAGGCCGACCCGCATCTGGCTCGCAGCCTCGTCACAGACTCCAAACGCCTCCAACAAGTGCTGAAGAATTTGCTCTCTAACGCGTTCAAATTTACCGAGCAGGGCACCGTGCGGCTTTCCGTATCAGTACCCGATAAAGGGTGGAGCGAAGAGCATCCGATTCTCAGCGGAGCAGCCTCCGTGGTTGCCTTTGAGGTTTCAGACACGGGAATTGGTATTCCGACTGAAAAACAGAGAATCATTTTCGAAGCGTTCCAGCAGGCAGATGCGGGAACGAGTCGCAAGTACGGCGGTACGGGACTGGGGTTGGCAATCAGCCGCGAGTTAGCCAGTCTCCTCGGAGGCGAAATTCAATTGCGCAGCGTTCCCGGGAAGGGCAGCACATTTACGCTTTACATACCTCAGACCTATGTGGGCCCTTCCACGTCCAGCATTGCCGCGTTGGAAGGCAAGGCAACGATTTCTACTTCGCCGGTCAGGTTGTCAAGCATGACCGTCACCGAGATTCCGGTCGAGCATATCGCAGACGATCGGGACAATCTGCAGCCGGACGACGCCGTTTTGCTGATTGTCGAGGACGATCCGCATTACGCTCACGTGCTGTGCGATCTGTCGCGCGACAAGGGATTCAAAGTCCTGATAGCCATGCGAGGTTCCGAGGCGCTGGCCCTTGCGCGAGAATTCCACCCGGCAGCCATTTCCCTCGATGTTTTTCTCCCAGACATGCTGGGCTGGACCGTACTCAACCATTTGAAACAAGATCCGGCCACGCGCCACATTCCCGTCCAGATGTTGACCCTTGATGAAGACCGGCACCATGGCCTGGCCCGGGGAGCGTTCGCTTTTGTAACCAAGCCAACCACCCCGGAAGGACTTGAAGCAGCCTTGTCGCGCATCAAAGAATACGCCACTCCGCGCCGCAAACGGCTTTTGATCGTTGAAGACAATCCCGCCGAGCAACTCAGCATTCGAGAATTGCTGGGATATGACGACATCGACGTTTCTGTCGTGGCCGCTGGCGCCAAAGCGCTCGAAATGCTCTTGGATCAGCAATTCGACTGCGTGGTTCTTGATCTTCGTCTCCCGGATATGTCCGGGTTCGAAGTTTTGGAGCGTCTCAGCGACACCCCGGCGCTGGGCGACTTACCGGTGGTCGTCTTTACAGGCAAGGAACTGACGCCGGAGGAAGACGCTCGCCTGCACACGCTGGCGCGCAGCGTGGTGGTTAAAGGCGTCGAGTCGCCCGAACGATTGCTTGACGAAACGGCCTTGTTCTTGCATCGAGTGGTTGCCGATCTGCCGCCCGAGAAACAAAAAATGCTCGATCGGCTGCATCAGTCAGATGACGCTCTGGTGGGCAAGAAGGTACTCGTGGTGGATGACGACGTGCGGAATATTTTCGCGCTTAGCAGCGTTCTTGAGCGTCGCGGCATGACCGTGCTGACTGCCGGCACGGGCCGGGAAGCAATTGCAATGCTCGAATCAACTCCGGACACGGCAATCGTCCTGATGGACATCATGATGCCGGAGATGGATGGCTATGAGACCATGCAAGTGATCCGCCAGAATGCTTCGTTGCGGCGGTTGCCCATCATTGCCCTTACCGCAAAGGCGATGAAAGGTGATCGCGAAAAATGTTTGGAAGCTGGCGCCTCGGAGTACTTGGCCAAACCAGTAAATACCGAGCAACTCCTGTCGGCTTTGCGGATGTGGCTGCATCGATAGGTCAAATCGCGAGCTTGCGGAAGGCGTTTGAGTTCATTGTGGCAAGAGGAAGGTGAGTAGCATGCAGGAAAAGGCCAACATATTGATGGTGGACGATCAGCCCGCAAAACTGCTCAGCTATGAGGCCATACTCAATGAATTGGGAGAGAACCTGATCAAAGCGAATTCGGGCCGGGAGGCGCTCGAGCATCTGCTGAAAACCGACATTGCCGTGGTCCTGATGGACGTGAGCATGCCCGAACTTGATGGTTTTGAGCTGGCCGAGATGATTCGACAACATCCGCGATTCCAGAAGACGGCAATTATCTTTATCTCCGCGGTGCACTTGACGGATTTGGACCGTCTGAAGGGATACCAACGCGGAGCCGTTGATTATATTTCTGTTCCCGTTGTCCCCGAGTTGCTACGTGCCAAGGTCAGCGTTTTTGCAGAGCTCCATCGCAAAACGCATCAGTTGGAAGTCCTGAATTCGGAGCTGCGCCGGCTCTCCAGCAGCTTGATCGCGACTCAGGATGACGAGCGACGGCGGATTGCGCGCGAATTGCACGACGGGTTGGGCCAGGATCTGGTTGCGATTAAAATGATGTTGGACGGAATTCTGCAACAGGAGCACTCTGCGTCGAAAAAGCAAGTGGCAGCCGACGTCAGTACCCTGATTGATCGCACGATTCAACAGGTCCGCAGCATCTCCCATCTCTTGCATCCACCTTTGCTCGATGAAGTGGGCCTGCGAGCCGCGCTGAAATGGTACCTGGACGGATTCACGAAACGAAGTGGGATTGAGACCGATCTTGATGTTCAGCCTTCAAGTTTTCCGCGAATCGCGCCGGAGCTGGAAACTGCCGTCTTTCGTATTGTGCAGGAAGCGCTCACCAACGTGTTTCGACACTCCGGTGCGCGCAAAGGATGGGTCGCGATCCTGAAGCAAGAAAACCGGATTGCCGTCACGATTCGCGACGACGGCAAAGGCATTTCAGACCAGGTTGTGGAGTTCCGGCCGGAGAGCATCGGCATCGGCATCGGCGGTATGCGGCAGCGAGTCAAGGAATTTGGCGGGGAATTGCACATCCGGAACTCAAATCCCGGTACCATTGTTGAAGTCGTGATCCCCATCAAATCGCCAGCAACGTATGATCAAGCCGTACCAGTCGCGGCACACGCGACGAATGACGTTGCGCGTCCAACTTTTTGAATTCCTTCGGTCCGTCACCACCAGCAGCTAGGAACTTTAGACAGCGACTGCACCCGCAAATCTTGCTGCGGCATCGGACATTTCAACAGGCACGCCATCCCGAAGCGTAAGCGTCTTTCCAGAATTCGCCGCGATCCGCTCGCCAGGCAGTAAAATTCCAACCAAGTTCAAAGGGTCCGCCGCCGACACGGTCACAATCTCTCCAGCGGGTTCAGTCTTCCGGATTGCGCGAACAGACTCGATGGCTACTGCGAGCGCAAATTGCTCGCCGAGAAAGCCGCTCACAAACCGGCCGCCGCGTATTTCGCCTCGGTCTTCGAGTCGCCGGAAAGCAATTAGCAATTCACGCCACTGCGGAACGATGCTTTCGCGCGCGATAACCTCACGAAAGACCACGCCATATCTCTTGAGCAGCGTCCAGCACGTCGCCTCTATTGTGCGCGCTTTGTCGGGTGCTTCGCTCGCATAAAGCAGTGACCATCGGCCGACGCTGTGACGTGGGCGCGCGTTTTGGCCTCGACCGTGGCCTGAGCGACGCTTCGGGTCAATCAGCGCACGAATATTGTCAAAACCGTCCGCCGTCAGCAATCCCGCAGTCACCAATTCCCACAGCGCCGTCTCCACTTCGGTCTTCAGCTTTCCCGTGCCGCGTACAATATCCGCGAAAAATGATGCACCGCGCTGGCGAAGGTACATCAGTACGTCTCGCGCACACACGCTCAGACCTCGCGGTTCTTCACGATTGCCGGGGCCGCCGGTCCCGTGGGGCAAAATCATCCAGTCCGCGTCATCACGAACGAAGAACGCCACTGGCGCGACGCTGGTGGGAACCACACGGCGATTCACTCCGTCCTGCCCTGAAAGGGTCGCCGGGTGCGGAGAGAGACGACCCCACCCCACAGCTCCCGTGAGGCAAAGTTGGTCGAGCACCTTGGGGTCGTAGTTTGCGATCCGTCGCCCCAGGATTTCCCGCTCCCAGGAATTTGCGGGAGCTTCGAAGCCTTGAAGCTGCTGCACAATTTCGAGCGCGCCGCGCTCGCCAAAAACTTGCGTTCCTGGTGCGGCGTGCTGCCAGCGCAAGAGCCAGCGCATGAATTGCGCCGCGGTCACCGGCTGGATTTCTTTGCGCAATGCGCCAAGCGTCAGCCGGTGAATGCGCGCAAGCAACCTGCGGTCACACCATTCTGTTTCGTTACTGGACGCGTCTGTGAATTGCCCGCGCAACACGGAGCCGCTGGCTTCGAGGCGCACGAGAGCTCCGTCGATTTCCTGATTCGCGATTCCGAGTACGTCAGTGAGGATTTGTGAGGTCACGGGACCGCCGTGCGTCATCCAACCCGTAACGCACACGTCGAGTGTTTCTTCGTGTGAAGCCGCAATGGCGCGTACACGATCTTGGAAATCGTGAAGCGTCGCATCAAAACGCACGGTGGGGAAAAGCTCCGCGAATAAAGCTGCCTTTTCGGCTGCTACCCAATAAACTCGATTGTCAACGCGCGCGCAGCCAGCCCGGCAATCCGCTCGCAAAGCCGCAAAATAATCCTTCCAGTTAGAAATGGATTTGCTGAGCATTTGGCCGAGCGCGGAGGCGCCATTCGAGGATTCTGGTATGGCAACAAGCGTTTGCAGCACGTCATGGAGCTCGTCCGCATCGCGTACATTGGGCCATGCCTCTTCGCGTACTTCCGCAATTGCCACAGGATCCAGGCGGCCGATTTCCGAGAGAACCGCTTCCGGCAACATTCGTCGCATTTCGACGGCACGCGCGCGACGCTCCTCCAGCGGCGCGTCATCAAGGTACGCATATGGATTCGCGTTCAGAATCTCGTGCGAAAATTGCGACGGCACAGGCGTGTCGACGGCAATACAGCGAATGCGTCCGGAAGCCATCGCGTCCAAGACAGACTTTAGTCCTTCAATGTCCATCGCTTCTGTAAGCGAATCCTTCATGGTTTCGCGCACCAAGGGATGATCGGGAATCTCGATTTCGCCTGAAATATTCTCCTGGCATGCCAGCGCCTGCGGGAAAACGCCCGCCAGCAAATCGTCCGAGCGCATGCGCTGGATTTGTGGCGGCACTTTCTTTCCACTCTGGAAACGCAGCAACGCCAACGCGCGGCCGGCTGTCCAGCGCCAGCGCGTGGTGAAAATCGGAGAGGTGAGCACCGCTTGCGACAGCAAGTCCCGAACGGTGGCCGACTGCAGAAAATGGAAAACGTCGGCGAGAGGAAAACTATGCTGTTCGGCGAGCGAAATATTCAGGCCATTGTCGGTCGCCGCCGCCTGCAATTCGAAATTAAACGAGCGGCAGAAACGCTTCCGCAGCGCCAGTCCCCACGCTTTATTGATGCGTCCGCCAAACGGCGCGTGGATCACAAGCTGCATTCCGCCGCTCTCGTCGAAGAAGCGCTCCGCGATAATTGTTTGCAGTGTCGGCACAGCGCGCAAGACGGCACGGCCCTCGATGATATATGCCACAGCTTGCTCCGCACCCGAACGGTCCAACCCGCATTCCTGCATCAGCCACTTAATCGCGGCTATGGCTTGCGACGCGTCCCCGCGCACACAAGTCGGCGAAATGTTTTCAGTCAGCGAATTGATCTTTTCTCGGACTTCAGCGACTTGCTCAGAAAGCTCGGCGGTGCGCGAAGGTGCCTCGCCGCGCCAGAAGGGAACATTGGGCGGCGCGCCTTTCGCATCTTCGACAAGCACCGAGCCAGCCTGCACACGCCGGATTTGCCAGGAGGTATTGCCGAGCAAAATGATGTCGCCGCGCAGACTTTCGACGGCAAAATCTTCATCGACAGTGCCTACGGTCACATGCTCCGGCTCTGCGATCACTGTGTAGAGCGCGTTGTCCGGAATCGCTCCGCCGCTCGTGATTGCCGCCAGCCGGCCGCCACGGCGCGCGCGCAAACGGTGATTCACGCCGTCGCGATGCAGATACGCGCTGTATCGTCCGCGACGAGACCCGATTCCGTCCCCAAGCATCGCGATGATTTCGTCGAATTCCTCTCGCGGGAGATTACGATAGGGATATGCCCGGGTCACGAGTGCGAACAAATCGTCTTCCTGCCATTCTTGCGCCGCACACTCCGCCACAATTTGCTGCGCGAGCACGTCAAGAGAGCATTCCGGAATCATGATGCAGTCGAGCAAACCGAGCCGTATCGAGCGGACAAGCGCCGCGCATTCCAGCAGTTCGTCACGCGTGGTCGCAAAGAAGCGGCCTTTGGGAATAGCCCCGCGCCAGTGGCCCGCACGGCCAATTCGCTGCAAACCTGTCCCGATCGCTCGCGGCGAGCCGATCTGGCAAACCAAGTCCACCGTGCCAATGTCGATTCCCAATTCGAGCGACGCCGTCGCGACCAGTGCTCGAATTTCGCCTGCCTTTAGCTTGCCTTCCACGGCGAGTCTTCGCTGCCGGGACAAACTGCCGTGGTGCGATGCAACCGCATCTTCGCCGAGCAGCCTTGCGAGGTTGTGCGCGACGCGTTCCGCCAATCGCCGCGTGTTTACAAAGATCAGTGTTGACCGATGCTGCCGTACCAATTCAGCGATGCGCCCGTAAATCTCCTCCCACATTTCATTGGATGCCACCGGTCCAAGCTCGCTTGCCGGGACTTCCACAGCAAGATCGAATTCGCGGCGCTGCGCGATTTGCACAATGGTTGGCGCCGGCCGGCCATTTCCGGCGAGGAACTGCGCCACCAATTCGATTGGCTGCTGCGTCGCGGAGAGACCAATGCGAGAGGGCCGTCTTGTCGTGAGCGCGTCGAGCCGTTCGAGTGAAAGCGCCAGATGTGCGCCACGCTTGTCATCAGCAACCGCGTGAATTTCGTCAACAATCACCGTATTTACCGTGCGCAGAAGCTCGCGGCTTTTTGCCGCCGTCAGCAGGATGTAAAGAGATTCGGGAGTTGTCACCAGGATGTGCGGCGGCCGCTTCTGCATAGCGCGCCGCTCGTGCATCAACGTATCGCCCGTGCGCACGGCCGCGCGAATCTCTGGCATTAGAAAGCCACGCTCGCGGGCAAGTTGCAAAATCTCACCGAGGGGGATTTCCAGGTTTTTTTGTATGTCGTTGCCCAGCGCTTTCAATGGCGAGACGTACAGCACTTCTGTTTCGTCCAGAAGATTGCCTCCAAGCGCTTTGCGGACCAAGCGGTCAATACAGGCGAGAAAAGCGGCGAGCGTTTTCCCGGATCCTGTGGGCGCGCAAATCAACGTATCTTTTTGTGCAAGGATGTGCGGCCAGCCTTGCTCTTGCGGCTCCGTGGGTTTGCCGAATTTGCCCTCGAACCACTCGCGAACAAGCGGGTGCGCCCATTCAAGCGCGGAGGCTGGCGGAAGATTCACAACAGATGGATTCACGACATGACCTGGAAAAGCAGTCCTTATACAAAACAATTCTGGGGAACGCTTCTATTGTCCCGAAATTTTCGTTCAAAAGCAAAAGCGCACTAAGAAATTGCCTGCGAAACTTTTTTGAGGTCCGCGATGAAGCGTTTCATTTCCTCGCGACGCGTTTCCTCGTCGGGCGCGCGCAAAATAGACGACGGATGCACGGTCGTCATCACAAATGGAGCGAGCGACGATTTCAGAAACTCGCCTCGATGCAGCGTCACGCGAAAGTCTCGCCCAAACAACGCCTGCGCCGCCGTTGCTCCCAGACAGACGATCACTTTCGGTTGTAATGTAGCAATTTCCGCGTCCAGCCACGGACGGCACGCGGCGATTTCCGTGGCGTTTGGTTTCTTGTGGATGCGCCGCTTTCCGCGGGGCTCCCATTTGAAGTGCTTCACCGCATTTGTCACGTAGACTTTCTTGCGGTCGATTCCGGCTTCCACGAGAGCGCCGTCCAGCAATTTCCCCGCGGGTCCCACGAATGGCTTGCCCTGCAAATCCTCCTGATCGCCCGGCTGCTCGCCGATGAACATAATTTTCGCGCTGTGCATTCCTTCACCGAATACAGTTTGCGTGGCGTTTTCCCACAAATCGCAGGCTTTGCAATTTTTCGCGTCTTCCTGCAGTTCGTCGATGGAAGCCTTGAGCGGCAGCGGCACTTTGCCGGCATTTTTCGGCGGGCGTTTCACCATAAATTTAAGATGCGCTACGAATTAAAGCGGGCGCTTTCCTTCCTAATAGCACGAATCCGTTCTCGCAAATGGCAACGTGATTGACACCGCGTCCTCTGTGTTCCATAATCTCACATAGGCGAAGAAAAAGCGAAGCTAATATAATTGGAGCCCCTCTTCGCCTCAGGATTCCTTCATGGCACAGAATCTCGCTGCTCTTCGCGCCAAACTCGAATTCGATCTTCGCGGCCGCGCCTCGGCGCCGTTTGATTATCGCGAGCGTAAATTCCCTGAAACGACTTCTGTCGGCATTCCGGAAATTGATTTATTGACCGGCGGTTTGCCTCGTGGAGGCTTCACGGAAATTTGCGGCCCACCTTGCTCCGGCCGCACCAGTTTTCTTCTTTCGGTTTTGGCTTCGCGAACCGCTCATGCGGAAGTGTGCGTCCTGATTGATGGCAGCGATAATTTCGATCCTCACTCCGCCCAGGCGGCCGGCGTGGAACTGAAGCAACTGCTTTGGGTCCGCTGCCGGAACATCGATCAGGCGCTGCGCGCAACAGATTTTCTTTTGCAGGGGCGCGGCTTCGGTTTGGTCGCTCTGGATTTGAGCGATATCCCCGCCGAAACGGTGCGCCACGTTCCGCTCAATGCCTGGTTTCGTTTTCGACGCAGCGTCGAGGACACGCAAACAATTTTTGTTGTTCTCGATCAGGAACCAAATGCTAAAACGTGTGCTTCGCTGGTTCTGCGGCTTGACTCAGAGGAAGCACGCTGGTCGACCACGACCAAAACTCACACAGCGGATTCTTTCGCGTATCCGTCAGCCTGGCTGCTTGATGGTGTCGATGTTCGCGCTGAAGTACTTCGTTCGCGCATTCAACAGACAGTCGCCGGAGGTTCCCACCGTGGATTTGCTTCTGCAAGCATCGGCGGCGATACGGGAATTTTCGGAACGAAGGTAATTTGGAATGATCCCGGCAATTTGCTGCTCGAAACACAATTGAACGTACCCAAGAAATGAAAGTGAGAATTGCATAACCCAGCTATCCAATTCGCAAATCAATCTATATGGCTTTCGCTTCCATCTATATTCCAAATTTTCTTGTGCAAGCCGTTGTGCGCGCCGAGGCTGCGCTTCGCGAGCGCGTGATTGTGCTTGTCAATGGGACTCCACCACTCGAAAAAGTTGTGGCCATGAGCGAATCCGCAATTCGCACGGGTATTCAGTTGGGCATGACGAAATCGGAAGCCACGCAGTTCAGCTGCATCGAAATCCTCAATCGCTCACGAGCGCGGGAAAAGGCTGCGCACGCCGCCTTGCTCGACCTTGCCTGGTCCGTCTCTCCGCGCGTAGAAGATACGGCGCAGGACACAATCGTTCTCGACCTTGCAGGGCTCGGTTCCTTATTCCACACCGACGAAAATGCTGCGAATGAATTGATTCGGCGCGCCACTGGCCTTGGCCTGCTCGTGAACGTTGCTGTCTCGGCCAATCTCGAAGCAGCCATCCACGCTTCACGCGGTTTTACGGGCGTCACGATAATTCCTCTGGGCAAGGAAGCGCAGCGCCTGGGCAGCCTGCCCATTAGCGTGCTTTCGCCATCTTTCGAAGTCTCCGAAACGCTCGAACGCTGGGGCGTACGCACTTGCGCGGCGCTGGCGGCTTTGCCGCTTTTGCAGCTTTCTGAACGATTGGGACAGGAAGGAGTCCGGCTGCATGAATTGGCGCGTGGCGCCAGCATTCGCTCGCTCGTGCTTATCAATTCGCCCGCTACCTTTGAAGAAGAAATGCCGCTCGATTATGCCGTCGCGGAACTAGAACCTTTGGCGTTCCTGCTGGGCCGCTTGCTTGATCAATTGTGCGCCCGGCTGACGACACGTTCGCTTGCCGCTGGCGCTATTCGCTTGCGATTCGATTTAAAACGCTCTCCAGAGAAAAATGCGCGATTTCTGGATGGCAAATCGGCTTGCGAACCTGCGCCTGGCATTTACGAAAAATCGGCTTGCGAACCTGCGCCTGGCATTTACGAAAAAGTTTTGAACTTGCCTGTGCCCATGCGGGACTCCAAAATGCTTTTGCGATTGCTTCGACTGCAATTACAAGCCAATCCTCCGCAGGCATCCATTATAAAGATTTGCCTCGCGGCCGAACCCGCGCGCCAGCGTGTCGCTCAGGGTGGGTTGTTCCTTCCCAGTTCTCCTGATCCGGAAAAATTGGAACTGACGATTGCGCGCCTTGCGAATCTGGTCGGCGACTCCCATATCGGCTCGCCCGAACTAGTGGACACGCACCGTCCGGGAGAATTTCGCATGAACCGGTTCGCTCCTTCGCGCGGCGAGAAGCTTGGCAATCGCAAATTCAGCAAGCCTGCCACGGGATTTCGAGCTTTCAGACCTTCGCTACCGCTGAAAATCGAATTGCGCGAAGGGTATCCAGCGCGCATTTCGTTTCGCGGCATGCGCGGCGAAGTGATTGCGGCCTCCGGCCCTTGGCGCACTTCTGGAGATTGGTGGCAAGAAGATCCGTGGCAGCACGACGAATGGGATCTCGAAATTCATTTTCGTTTTTCTCCCACGATTCATTTGGAACGCGCCCGTGCGCCATGGCCGCAGCGCGGCATCTATCGCATTTATTACGACGCGCTTCGCGGGAATTGGTTCATGCGGGGAATTTACGACTAATCTGCGCAATGTCCTACGTCGAACTACATGCGCGTTCCGCTTTCAGTTTTCTCGAAGGCGCTTCTTTACCTGAAGAATTGGCCGGCGTGTGCGCCGAGCTCGAAATACCTGCCATGGCGCTGCTCGATCGCGACGGCGTTTACGGTTCGCCGCGCTTTCATCTGGCTGCGAAAAAAATCTCGTTACGAGCTCACATCGGCGCGGAAGTCACATCCGTTCATGGTTGGCGTTATCCCCTGCTCGTGGAAACGCGCGCAGGCTACCAGAATCTTTGCTGCCTCATCACTCACATGAAAATGGCCGCACACAAAGGCCAAGGTTGCATTTCCGCAGAGGAGGTCGCGGAAAAGGCCACTGGCCTCATCTGCCTTACAGGCGGCGATGAAGGGCCGCTGGCGCATGCACTCGCTCACGGAGGAATCGCGCGCGGAATTGAATGCATCGAGCAACTCTGCACAATTTTCGGCCACAACAATGTCTACGTTGAATTACAGCGGCATTTCTGCCGAGAAGAAGAATCGCGCAATCAAGCCACAGTGGAAATTGCGCGCAAACTGCATTTGCCCTTGCTGGCAACCAATGGCGTTTCCCACGCACAGATTCCTTCGCGCGAAGTGCTCGACGTCTTCACGTGCATTCGCCATCATCGCACGCTCGCAACTGCTGGGCGTCTCCTCTCGCGAAATTCCGAGCGCCATTTAAAATCCCCTGCAGAAATGTCGGGGTTATTTACAGACCTTCCCGAAGCCATCGCGAATACCAAAGTCCTTTCTTCACGATTGCAATTCACTCTGAAAGATCTGGGTTATCAGTTTCCGAAATATCCTGTGCCGCACGGCGAATCGCAGATGAGTTTTTTGCGCCAGCGCGCGCACGAAGGAATGATTCATCGCTATGGCGCCGACAATGAACACGCACGTCTCCAAATCGATCGCGAGTTGGCGCTGATCGAGAAATTCGACCTTGCTGGATATTTCCTTATTGTTTGGGACATCGTGCGTTTTTGCCGCGAGCAAAATATTCTTGTTCAAGGACGCGGCTCGGCCGCCAATAGCGCCGTCTGCTATTCCCTCGGCATCACCGCGGTTGATCCTGTTGGTATGGACCTTCTCTTTGAACGATTTCTCTCCGAAGAACGCGGCGAATGGCCGGATATTGACCTCGATCTGCCTAGCGGCGATCAGCGCGAACGCGCGATTCAGTATGTTTACGAGCGCTACGGTAAATTGGGCGCGGCCATGACGGCCAATGTCATCACGTATCGCGGCCGTTCCGCGGCGCACGAAATTGGCAAGGCGCTCTCGTTTGATCCTGAAACTTTAAGCCGCGTCGCGAGTTTTGTGGGCGCCTGGGAATATAAAGATGACAACGATACGCTCGCGCGCCAATTTCGAGATGCTGGTCTTGACCCATGCCATCCGCGTATTCGCAAATTTCTGGAGCTTTGCCTGGCCGTTCAGGATTTACCACGCCATTTGGGGCAGCATTCCGGAGGAATGGTCGTTTGCCAGGGGCAACTCGATTCCGTTGTGCCGCTGGAGACCGCGACCATGCCTGGCCGCGTCGTTGTGCAATGGGATAAAGAAGATTGCGCTGATATGGGCATCGTGAAAGTAGATCTGTTGGGCCTGGGCATGATGGCCGTGCTCGAAGATTCGCTGAAAATTATTCGCGAGGATTATGGTGAGGAAATCGATCTTGGCCGCCTGCCCGCGAATGATTCTGTCGTTTATACCGCGCTGCAAAAAGCGGACACCGTGGGCATGTTTCAAATCGAAAGCCGAGCACAAATGTCATGCCTGCCACGTTTGCGCCCAAAATGTTTTTACGACATTGTGGTGCAGGTCGCGATCATTCGCCCGGGGCCGATCGTCGGCAAAATGGTTCATCCTTATTTGAAACGCCGCCAGGGACGCGAATCCGTCGAATATCTCCATCCATCACTCGAGCCTGTTCTCGCGCGCACTTTGGGCGTGCCGCTTTTTCAAGAGCAACTGCTGCGCATAGCTATGATTGCCGCTGGCTTCACTGGAGGCGAAGCGGAAGAACTGCGGCGCGCCTTTGGTTTCAAACGCTCCGAGGCTCGCATGAAAGAGGTGGAAATAAAACTTCGTCGCGGCATGGACAAAAACGGAATCGCTCCGGAAATTCAGCAGAAGATCGTGCAGTCCATCACTTCGTTCGCGCTTTATGGCTTTCCCGAATCGCACGCCGCGAGTTTCGCCCTGCTCGCCTACGCCAGCGCTTATTTGAAATGCCGTTACCTGGGCGCTTTCACCGCGGCACTTCTGAACAATCAGCCGATGGGATTTTATCAGCCGGCAACGATTGTCAAAGACGCGCAGCGACATGGCTTGAAAATCAAGCCAATTGACGTGACTCGTTCGGGTTGGCTTTGCACACTCGAAAAGTTCCGAGATAAAAACGCCCGGGATTTTGCTTTGCGGCTTGGCCTGCGCTTCGTCAAAGGCTTGCGCGCAGAAATCGCCGAACAGATTGTTCTCCAGCGTACCATTCGTCCGTTTACCTCGATTGAAGATTTGAAACTCCACGTTCCCACAATCCATAAATCCGAGCTTGCAGCCCTTGCGGAAATTGGCGCTCTGAATTTCATCGAAGGCAAGCGCGATGCTCATGGCGAGAATCGCCAAACCATCCATCGTCGCGATGCCCTGTGGCAGATCGAACGCGCTGCGCGGCGGCCTGGAGCATTATTCGAAGCACTCGAAACGGCGGGCGAAAAACCAGAGGAATGCCCGATTGCTGAATCGGAAACTTCCCAGCCTGTAATCGCGTGGCCGACGGCCGACGGCTCGCCTCTTGCCCCCATGACCATTGAAGAAAGGCTGATCACCGACTTTCGGGGCACGGGCATGACTGTGGGCCCTCATCCTCTCGCATACCATCGCGCGGAATTAAAGCGGAGAGGCATGCGCTCTGCCGTCGAGCTCGAGCATCTACCTCATGGAACACACGTGCGCTTTGCAGGATCCGTGATTGCGCGCCAGCGTCCCGGAACTGCCAAAGGCTTCGTTTTTCTCAGTCTCGAAGACGAGACTGGCATCGCCAACGCCATCATTACGCCTCAACTTTTTGAGCAAGATCACACCATAGTCGTTCATCACCAATTCCTGCTGATCGAAGGTCGCCTGCAAAATCAGGACAGCGTCATCTCCGTGAAAGTGGAAAGTGTTCAACCGTTGCTCATCACACGCGCCGAAACAACCTCACATGATTTCCATTGAAAAATTGTACCCTTTGCACGCGTCATGAATTGCCGGACGCGAACAAAACTGCTGTGAAATAAATCTTCACAACATTCTTGACACGAAGATATTTCGTCGCCGATAGTGTTGAGCGCAACGAATCGCACATGGAAAAATATCTCAGCAACCACAGCCGGCGTTCTTTACTGAAAATTCTAGGAGTTGGCGCTGGAACGCTTGCTTTCAGCCATCTCGCCGGAATAAATACCTTCGCGCAACAACTGCCCGCGGCCGCAAAACACCTCCCATCATTCACTGGACCAGGCCCGAATCCTTATTGGAATTCCGTGGGGACGCTGGCAACTTATCCCCAAAAAGCTCCGTTGGTTTTACTGACCGACCGTCCCGTGCAACTGGAAACGCCGCGAAATTATTTTCTGAACGCAATCACGCCCAATGAAGCATTTTTCGTTCGCTGGCATCTTGAAAGCATCCCGAACGAAGTGGATTTGACGTCGTGGCGGCTGCGCGTCGAAGGCAACGTCAATAAGCCGCTCGCGCTGACTTTTTCCGACCTCGTGCACAAGTTCAAGCCGGTAACGCTCGCCGCCGTCAATCAATGCTCCGGCAACAGCCGCAGCCGTTTTGGGCCGCGTGTCCCTGGAGGCCAGTGGGGAAATGGCGCGATGGGCTGCGCGCGATGGACGGGCGTACGCTTCCGCGAACTCCTGCAAGTGGCTGGCGTGAAGAGTGGCTCGATTCAAGTCCAAATGGAAGGGCTTGAGCGCGGCAAAGGGCCTCAAGGGATGCCGTCGTACGAGTTCAAAAAGTCCCTCGACCTCAGCGACCCTGTTCTCGACGACTCTATTGTTGCGTACGCAATGAATGGCGAACCGTTGCCGATGCTCAATGGATTTCCTGTTCGTCTGATCGTGCCGGGATATTTCGCGACTTATTGGGTGAAATGCCTAGCCTCAATCCGGTTGCTCGACAAACCCGACGAAAATTTCTGGATGAATCCCGGCTATCGCGTGCCCGATACACCTCGCGGCAACACGACCCCTGACGATGTTAAGGCCGGAAAAGTAACAATGATTCCCATCACACGAATGCCTGTGCGCTCCTTTGTTATTTCTCCCGATGGCGCGACGAAAATCCCAGCGGGCCTGCCGGTTACGGTTCGTGGCACATCCTTCAGCGGCTTCGGCCGGGTTGTGAAAGTGGAATTCTCCAGCTCGGCGCGGGGCGGCTGGCGGGAAGCAAAGCTTGGCGAAGATTTTGGTCCGTACGCGTTCCGCACCTGGGAATGCGGGTGGATCCCCCAGAGGGCCGGCAAATATGACCTTGCCGTGCGTGCTACCGACGAAAAGGGAAATGTGCAGCCGGACGAAGGTGTGTGGAATCCCGGCGGCTATCTCTGGAACAAAATCGAGCGGCAGCAAGTCACGGTTGGAGATGCAGCATGATCGGCGTGTCAAAAAGGCAGCGGATATTTTTGGCGCTCCTGATTGGCGTAGGCGTTTTAGCGGTCGGCGCAATTTACGCTGACCTTGAAATTGGATATTACACACCTGCTAATCTCGGCAGCGTCGCGCAACCCGCCCCTCCGGACATGCAAATCAACGGCTCGTATCGTGTCTCGACTTATCCGCTCTACAAACCGGAATTGGCGCCCGGCGAAGGACGCCAAGACACTGCGGCCTACTGCAACACGTGCCACACACCGAGCTACATCACCATGCAGCCGCCGTTTCCGGCTGCTACCTGGGAAGCCGAAGTGAAAAAAATGGGCAAAGTCTATGGGGCACAAATTCCCACAGACGCGCAGGCCCGCATCATCGAATACCTTCAAACACACTACACGCCAGAAACTCGCAAGCGATAGCCTCCCCTCCAATGAACAAATCGAAGCGACGTTCAAATGACGCAAGGCTATTCTTCTCACCCGCATCTGTTTCCTGAATCCCCGTCCGCCGTTATATACTCCGCGTTCTGGCAGAAATTGATTTCAGAGGGGAGTGTTGGACGATGTGCTATTTTCGCCGTGTATTTTTCTCCGTTGTGATTGCTCTGGCAACGCTTGCGATTCCTGCCTCGATTTGCCCGGAGACAGCCTCAGCCCAACAGATCAATCCAAATTTCTATAATGCGATGCGCTGGCGCGAAATCGGTCCGTATCGTGCCGGACGCGTCACGGCGGTGGCGGGCGTGCCCGGGAATGCGGCAGTCTATTACATAGGCACGCCGGGTGGCGGCGTTTGGAAGACGACCGATGGCGGGGCCGTGTGGAATCCGATTTTCGACGCGGCGCATGTCGCTTCGATCGGCGCGGTCACTCTGGCGCCGTCGGACACGAATATCGTCTACGTCGGCACAGGGGAGCAAACACGCGGTAATGGCGTCTACAAGTCAACTGACGCCGGCGCCACGTGGACGAACATCGGGCTCGCAGACACGCATTTCATCAATTCCGTCCTAGTTGACCCCCGCAATCCCAATATCATCATCGTCGGCGCAATGGGAGACGGCACGGCGAGCGAAAATCGCGGTGTTTATAAATCCACAGACGGCGGGAAGACATGGAAGAAAACCTTATACAAAGACGATACGACGGGTATCGCCGACATGACCGCCGATCCGGATAACCCTCGCGTTATTTACGCCGCTCTGTGGAAGGCCGCCGGGCGCGTCTTTTTTCCGCCCGCCGGAAGACCCGCGCCCGGTCCCGATGCATGGATTTACAAGTCCACGGACGAAGGTTCCACGTGGAAAATGCTTAATGCCAATGGTATGTCCTCCGAGAAGTGGGGACGCACTGGAGTTGCCGTCGCGCCCGGTGACCACGGCCGGCGCGTTTTCGCCATCACCAACGAGGGCCTCTACCGCTCCGATGACGCTGGCGCGAATTGGCGCCAGATTACCGACGATCCGCGCGTCGTCGGCAATGGCTATTTCAGTCGCGTATTTGTCGATCCCAAGAATGCTGACTTGGTTTACGTGATGCAGACTTGTACGTATCGCTCGACGGATGGCGGCGTACACTTCGACGCTTTTAAGGGTGCGCCCGATGGCGATGATTATCACGTTCTGTGGATCGATCCCACGAACAGCAACCGCATGCTGCTGGGAGTCGACCAGGGCGCGATAATTAGTCTCGACGCCGGTAAGTCATGGACTCCGTGGTATAACCAGCCGACGGGCCAGCTTTACCACCTTTCCGCCGACAATCAGTTCCCCTACGTCATTTACGCTTCGCAGCAGGATAGCGGCACCGTCGCGATTCCGAGCCGCAGCGACTTCGGACGCATCCGTGATCGCGACGTCTTTTCTCCAGCCGGATATGAATTCGGCTACATTGTCGGCGATCCCCTCCACCCCTATCTGGTTTATTCCGACGGCGCTCCCGGAACAGTTGTGCGTCTTGATCGCCGGACAAATCAGATCGTTGCTGTTTTTGATCGCGGTACCAAATACCGTTCCTCGAGCAACGCTCCTCTCCTGTTTTCGCCGCAGGACCCGCAAACCTTGTATTACGGCTCTCAGTACGTTCTAGAAACCACCGATGGCGGAATGAACTGGCGTGAGGCAAGCCCGGATCTGACGCAACGGCCCAAAGAAGAGAGCAAAGAGACCAGCAAGGAGCCGCCCGTAAATCCTCGAAGTCAGGTGATCACGGCTCTTGCAGCCTCGCCTGTGTCCGCGAATGTGATGTGGGCCGGAACAGGCGACGGCTTGATTCAACTGACGCGCGACGGCGGCGCAACCTGGCAAAATGTTTCCATGCCGGGGCTCGATGCTCGCACGACGGTTTCCATCATTGACGCTTCGCACTTTGAGGCGGGCACAGCCTACGCTGCCGTGGATAAGTTTCACGATTCGCACGCGAACTTCTATCGCACTCACGACTATGGAAAGACGTGGCAGCCGATCTCGGCTGGATTCCCGGATTATGGAGTTGCTCGCGTCATTCGCGAAGACACCGCGCGCAAGGGTTTACTGTACGCAGGCACGGAAAACGGGGTCTTCGTTTCGTCCGATGATGGCGACACCTGGCAGTCATTGCAGCTTAATCTGCCTAGCTGCGATGTTCGCGACCTGATCGTCCACGGCGACGATCTCGCGATCGCGACGTACGGCCGTTCGCTGTGGATACTGGACGACGTAACCCCGCTTCGGCAGGCAGGCGAACAAACTACAAGCGCGGATGCGTTCCTCTACCGCCCGGAGACCGCCATCCGCGTCCGTTGGAACAACGACCAGGATACGCCGCTGCCGCCAGAAGTCCCTGCCGGACAGAATCCGCCCGACGGAGCCTTCATCGATTATTATCTGAAGTCCGCGCCACAAGGCGACGTCACTCTAACGGTTTCGGACTCACAGGGAAACTTAATCCGTAAATATTCGAGCGCGGAGCCGGCTCCCACGAAGCTCAAGCCGGCGCCAGTTCCGGAATATTGGTTCGCCCCTCCCACGGTGCTGCCGAAAAACGCAGGAATGAATCGTTTCGTCTGGAATTTGCGCTATCCGCATCCAGCGAACCTGAGCTACGCGCTTTTCAACGAACGTGAAAAGTCCGTCGCGTTCTATGGGACCGAAGATGCCGTTCCCGGGGTAACGCCGCGATTCCAGCCCCTTGGACCACAAGTTGTGCCGGGCGACTACGAATTGGCACTCACTGTAAATGGCCAGACCTACCGCCAAACTCTTCACGTTGTAAAAGACCCGCGGGTTCAGATCTCACAATACGATTATGTTGCGCAACTTGACCTGCTCAGGCAGATCACGGCCGGAATGTCGGTCAGCTATGACGCTTTCGAAGCGCTGACTCCCGTGAGGCATGCGCTCGACGACCGGCTGAAGAGTTTCAAGGCGAATGCTCAGGCCAAAGACGATGTCAAAGTCCTCGAAGACTACAGCAAAAAGTTCGGCGCAATTGAAAACGGCACATTCGCCAGCCCGGGGTTCGGCGGGATTAACTCCAGCCTGACTCAAGTTCTTTACGCTGCCGATACGGGCGACGGCCAGCCGTCGGAATCAGTCCGCGCGTCGGTGGACGAGGCATGCCAGGCTATAAGAAAGGACATCGATGCGTGGCGCAAATTCAACACGGACGATGTTCCGGCGCTGAATGCCTTGTTGAAGAAATACAAGCTTGCTGAGCTTCCGGCGGCGGAGCTGAATGCACCTGCATCCGTTTGCGGCCATTAGAGGCGAGGCCTTTGTCGCAGATCAATTCTGCTGTGGTTGCGCGCCGATCACGGGCGCTTGCAAGGCAAGCACGCGTTGAACCTGTTCGTCCCACACGCGCCATTCGTGCTCGCCGGGCACTTCCGAGTAGCGATACGGCATCTTGAGCTCCGCCAACAGCGCCACAAATTCGCGATTCTGGTGAAGTAAACTGTCTCCCCATCCAATGGCAAGATAAAGCTGGGGACAATTCTCCGGCGTAAGCGCGCGAATCAACAAAAACGGATCCTCGCCCTCACGCGCTGGACTTTTTGCCGGCCCAAAATCGTCCAGGAGCGCCCTCTGCACGCCCGGGTTTTGTTTTATCGTTTGCTCGTTCTTCGTCAGCGGCTTGTCCCAGCGCCCCGGGTTCGCACTGGCAACCACACCGCTGAGGCTCGCCACTGCCGCAAATATTTCGTGATGTTTCAGCCCCAGAAACATCGCACCGTATCCGCCCATCGACAGCCCGGCAATCGCGCGTCCTTCGCGGGAACGAATCGTGCGGTAGTGTGCATCCACGTAAGGAATCAAATCCTCGATAATGTAATTCTCCCACTGCATCTTTGAATTCGTATAATTGTTTACATACCAGCCGTTCTCGCCTTCCGGCATCACAATGATTTCTTCATACGGTCTCGCGTAATCAACGATGTGCGTTCTTTCGCACCAGTCCGAGTAATGACCGGAATAGCCGTGCAGCAAATACAGTACCGGGTAGCGGCGGGCGCTCTCGGAATAATCTCTTGGCAGAATTATGTTGAATTTTACCGCGATGCCATCCAAGTGCGTTGCCCGGAATTCCACGGTTTCACAATCAGCAGAATTCGCGCCAGGAGTTTGAATAGCGCGCGCCTGGACTGCCACGGCGCAAATGAGCAACAAGGCGAATATCCACGTAACCCTAAATTTTCTCATCGTCAGAAATCTCCCCTGGTTCAGCGAAGCAGAGTACCAGAAAAGTAGTGCAACGAAGCAATTCGACGTCGTGTCATGGGACCGGGGGCAGCAAACGAATTAAAGCCGGCCCATCGGTCACTCAAGTTCCAGTAGAATATCCGCGCGAAGCAATTCAGTGTAGTCTCTATGGACACAGAAAAAATCGAAATGACCGAAGAACGCACCGCACATCCGTTCCATCTCTACGACGCAATTCACCAGCAACCTGCGCTTGTCCAGCGCATGATCAGCGAAAGTGTTGATCTGGTCGCGCGGGCCGCGCGGGCAGCCGCAGAGAAAGAACGCCTGTGGATTGTCGGTATCGGCAGTTCGCTCTACACGGCGGAGATTGCCGAATACTTCTTTCGTCATCTCACGAGAGGTCGCGCAGATATTCGCGTGGGGCAGTCGTTCGAATTTGTTTTCTATCCGCCCGCACTCAGTCAGCGCGATGCGGTTATCATTCTCTCGCACACAGGCATCACGAAGTGCACTCTTGACGCCCTGAAATTTGCCCGTCGCGCCGGTGCGCTCACAATGGGGATTTCGGGAGAAAACGAAGGCGAAGCCATGCGTTCCGCCGATTTCTTGATTCCGACGTGCGAGCAAGAAATTTCCTTCGCGTATACGAAAAGTCTAACCTCAGCGCTCGCACGCCTCGCATTCTTTTCCCTCGCTTTCGCCGAAACTCGCGGCGGTAAAGATGCGGATGCTAAGACCTCGCTCGAAGGCATTCCTGCCTTGATGCGACAGGCTCTCCAACTCGAGGCCCAGATGAAAGACTTGGCACAAAAAATCGCTGAGCGTCGGCGGATCATTCTCATCGGCGCGGGCCCGAATTGGCCGGCGGCACGCGAGATCGCGCTGAAAATTAAAGAGACGAGCTTCGCTCCCGCCGAAGGCGAGCAGTCGGAACAGCTACGCCACGGTCCATTCTCTGAAATCGACGAACACGTGACGCTCATTGCACTCCTCGCTGGAGGTCCCGCGGACGAGCGCACGCGCATGATCATCCACGCCGCAGGCGAGACCGGGGCTCATCGCATTGTGTTTTATGTTCCAGCGATGCGCCCCGACAACTGTGCCGATGATTGGTTTGCAATTCCGACCGTCGAAGAATGGCTATCGCCTTTTGTATTCCTCGTCCCCCTGCAACTGCTGACCTATTTCCTCGCTCTTGCGCGCGGCACAAACCCAGATCACGGCCGCCTCGACCAGCCGCCGCACACCCGCGCGCGACAAATTTACAAATACTGATACGAGCGGTCCGTTGGCCATTTAGGGAGCGTTCGGGCAGGCCATTCGGCCAGTTATCCGACTCGCGCCTTCGCGCTCATCTCTCAACCGCCTGGTTCCTGCTGCGGTAGAATCGCTTTATTGCCTGCCTCGGGGAGGCTCAAATGATGCGCAAGATAGCGTGCCTTTGTGCAGCTTCTTTGCTGTTGGGCGCTTGTGCCATCGCCCGCGTCCACACCACCAAGATCGCTGGAACAATCTCCGGGCCAAATGGCAAACCTGCGGCCGGCGTGCAAGTTATGATCGAACGCTCGGACGGTTCTCTTCCACTTGCAACGCGCACTGATTCGCATGGCCATTTTCTATTCAAGTTCGTTCCGCCAGGGCTTTACGACGTCCGGGCCTCAGACACAGCCGCGTCCTCGGTGTGGAAACACAATCTCGTCGTGCATTCAAGGAAAGAGACAGTCATAAATCTGCGCCTGGAGCACACAAAACATCCGCAGCAAGCAGCCGCCCCGACGCGTTCGAACTAGCCGGCCGTCGCGCCGAACACTAAAGTACTATTCGGGCGTTCGAAAGCCTTCCTAAACCCCTATTTTTCAATACTCGTACTACCGCCGAAGTACCACGCTGCTAGGTCTTCAGAGTCATTGTTCCCTTCCGGACAGCTTCGTAGCATGAATCGTGCGGGTTGGGACGTGCTGCGGGGACGACGGTTCCAAATGGAGCCGGGGCCGATTCCAACCCGATCGAAGCCCGCTCGCCGGCGTTCCCCCATCTGTATCCCCGCCGGCAGCGGGACTTATTTCCCGATTGCTTACCTCTCACTCTGAATGGCTGTCCCTTTGGCTTCATGCTTGCGTCCTGTTTCAGCGCGCCGGCTTTCGAGTTACTCTCACCTGCCGAAATAAAGAACATGCAACGCCGCCGCCGACTGTGGATGCCATGCAGGAACGACACGTGAAAGCGAAAGTATGCAGGTCCCGATTCGTTCAATTCGTGCTCGCTCTTGCAACTATGCTTGCGCCCGCGAGTTCGGCCAGGGCGGCCGACCTGAGCTCGAAAACAATCGCCGCATTCGATCATTACGTCGCCCTGTTCGAAATAAAAAACGGCGAGTCAATGAGCGATACGGGGCCCTTCCTCTGGGTGGATCGTTTGCCACCGCAGCAACGCGCTGCCATTCTGGCTCGGCTGCGCGCGGGGAATGTTGTGATTGAAAAAATGGAAACCCTCGATAACGGAAAACCGATCGATGTCCCCGACGGCCTTGTCCACCACTGGATCGGGACTGTGTTCATCCCAGATGCAACATTGACGCAAGTCCTTGCGCTCGTCGAGGACTATAACCACCAGTCTGAATACTACCGGCCGCGCGTGCTCGCGTCGAAAATCCTCTGGCATGAGGGGAATGACTATCGCGTGTATTTGCGTTTATACGAGAAAAAAGTCCTCACGTGCGTGCTCGATACTCAGCATCAGGTCCATTACTTCATTATTGATTCAACGCACGCATGGAGCCGCTCACGCAGCACGCAGATTCGCGAAGTGGTTGGCTGGGGTAAACCGGGCGAACGCGATCTTCCTGAAGGCCATGACGATGGCTATTTATGGCGTATGGACACCTACTGGCGATTTCAGCAAAAAGACGGTGGAACTTATGTTGAGTGCCAGTCAATTTCGCTGACTCGAGATATTCCGGCCGGCCTGGGATGGCTGATCGGCGGCTACGTGGATAGCATTCCGCGCGAGTCGCTCGAATTCACTCTTGGCGCGACACGCGAAACACTTATGTCTCACAAATTCGTCGACGGTGAAACTACCGCGCGCCCATAGACCGGCGTTCTCCATGGAAGCGGCGTGAAAAACTCGAATCTTCCCGAAAATACAATTAAAAAGTTGTTACCGCGAGGAAAATATCGGGGAACCCATTCAGGTCGTTGTTAACCAGGTTGCCAGCCGCCGAGAAGAATGAAACAACGTGGCCCGCACCGCTGATGACGGGATTGAGTGACGCCCCATTTCCGGGCGTTCTTGCGGCTGAAACACTCACGAGCGCCGTACTCTGCTTGCAGCCGCTGGCTCCATTGATACACGTGTTGTAAACATAGATGTTCTCGAGACCGCTCAAATTCGCCGTCGATAAATTACTGGCTTGTGAAGCGAACGCTACAAATTGCCCGGAGTTGCCGAGGCTCGGATGTTCGTTCAACGCGTTTGCCGGCGTCACATTATCAGCGGCCAACGAAACAATTGTCGTCTTCGCTGAACACCCCGAAAGTGCTCCTTGGCACGTATCGCGCAAATAAATTTCCGGAATGCCTCCTGAGACCGCTCCCAGGTTCGACGCGCTCGATGCGAACGCCACGAACCGCCCGTCCGGCGTCATCGACGGCTCCGCACTTGAACCATCCGCAAACGCTGTTCCGTCCGGCGTCGAAATCAGTTTCGCAGAGGACGCCGTGCAACCCTTCGTAATCCCAATGCAATATCCAACGCGGTAAATTTCCGCCGTTCCGCCAGAGCCTGTCACAAGATTCGTTGCCGTTGACGTGAACGCTACAAATTGCCCGCCGTTCTTGGTGGACTCAAGCGCAGGTTGCGAACTCGATCCGTCTGCGGGCGTCACTCCGTCCGGCGCCACCGAAACGAGCAGCGTGGTAGGCTTGCACGTCGGCCCGGCAGCCACGCACGTGTCCCTGAGATAGACTTCCGATGATCCCGTTGTCGCTCCGGCGACCAAATTCGTGGCTGTCGACGTGAATGCGACAAATCGGCCATCCGGGCTGACTGACGGCTGGTTCGCCGGACCCAGCGCGGGCGTAACTCCATCAGAGCCAATTGAAACCAAGCTGATGGTTGGCTTGCATCCAGTAGCAAGGCCCGCGCAAGGATTTGCCGCAAAAACCTGCGGTGTTATCCCGTCAAAACTGACTCCTGAAACCAAGTCGGTCGCCAGCGAGGTGAATGCAACTATGTTTGCGGTCGATGAAGCCACTGCGGGTTGCGAACTCGCCCCGTTGGCCAGGATTCCCGAAGGCCCGACGTTGACCAGAATTTCCCTCGGCGTGCAGCCGCTCGTCACTCCCAGACACGTATCACGAAGGAAAATATTCGGCGCACCGTTGTTGATCGGATTCGGAGGTGGGTTCGTGATCGTCGTCTCGAGCAGGTTCGTCGATGCCGAAGCAAACGCCACGAACCGCCCCGCCGTATCCATGGCCGGTCCCGAAACAGACGGGTCCCCTGCCCCATCGTTCGCCTGGGTACCATCGGTCGCCACGTCAACCAGTTCAGGTAACCCCGCCCCTGCCGCTGATGGCACAATCGAGAAAAACAGCGTCGCCGATTTCCCGCCTCCAGGCGTTGGATTCACTACCTGTACGGGATACGTGCCTGCCGCAGCGAGGTCTCCGCTCGCGAGCTGCGCATCGATCGTTGATGAGCTCCCAAACGTCGTCGGCCTGCCGCTGCCGTTTACAAGCACTTGGCTTGCGGAGTCGAAACCGCTCCCTGAAATACGCAGCGAAGCAGTTGTCGTGCTCCCTGCAACGACTACAGGCGGAGAGACCGCAACGATCACCGGATTCGGATTCACCACATTCAGCAAGATTACGTTTGATACGCCACCTCCCGGCGGCGTTATGCCCGATGCTGGCGGATTCAGTACTGCAATCCGCAGCGTGCTTGCCGTTGTTATGTCCGAGGACTGGAGGCTCGCGCTAATTACACTGCCATTCGTGAAATTTGTTGGCCTGTTCGCGCCATTCACGGTCACAACAGATGTTGAAACAAAGTTCGACCCGTTAACCGTTATCGTGCCGAATTGCCCGCCTGCCGGAATACTGGTTGGCGTGATTGAGGAAATGGCGGGCACGGGAGATGACGTTGGCGTCACGGTCAGAGCAATCGTCTGCGAAGTTCCGCCGCCCGGCGCAGGAGTGAATACTTGTACAGTGATGGTTCCTGGCACGGAAATGTCGCCCGGATTGACTTGCGTGGTTAGTTCGGACGGCGAAAGAAAGATCGTGGGGGGAGTGCCGTTAGCCGCCAGCCGGGGAATTCCATTAAACGAAATCGTGGAGCTCGGGGCAAATCCCGAGCCCATCACCATTAGCGTAAATGTCACCGAGTTCGCCGGGACGCTGGCCGGGGACAGCGAAGCGACTCTCGGAACCGGCAAATTGATAACTCCGCCACAGGATGCGAGCAAAATCAAAGCCGCAATCAAGAGCCCGGTCTGGATTCTTACTCGTCGATTCAACTATGCTTCCCCTCTATCCCAATAATTATCGGAGCCATGCACTTTAGGAGATCTCTGCGGGTATTTCCCCAACTAGAAAGACTACTAGAGATGACGGCACTGGGCAATCGAGATGTCCGGCCATTCTACGAAGTTCAGGACTGCAGAGAATTCGCGATTGATTGTGATTTAGATAACTCCTTTGTAAATCATCTCCCGAATTGCATATTTGACTTCCAAAGTTCGTACTTTACTCACTAATTTTCCGGCGCGCATGTATTGAGAATCCCTATCTTCTGCCGTTTCATGATTTTCAGAATGACCAATATGATGGCCTTTTTGGATTTCGGGTTGCTAATAGACCCATTTAGAGAGACCCGCTGCAGTTTGGGGGGCCGTCCGGGTTCCCTCAAGGTCGTGGCGATACAACGGTCGTGGGAAGCGACACAGTGCGGTGGCTTCGCGGAAAGCATTCCTTTGCCTTTGGTGGCGAGGTTCGGCGCTTCTACAACAATAACTTCGCGTTGGATACCGGCATGGTTGTGTTTCCGTCGATATCCGCGTTCATAAATGATCAGGTTGGCAGCTTCAACATCAATCTGAGCAACGGAGCCAGCAAGATTCTCGAACCTGCTTTTGGGCTATTCGCCGAAGATAGCTACAAGCTACGGCCTAATTTCACTCTCATACTGGGCTTGCGCTACGACTATAACAATGTTCTTTCCGACTCCCAGAATCGCTTTGTCGAATTTGTTCCCAGCAGCATAAGCCTCATACAGGTCGGCACGAACGGTCTCAGCGAGCCATACAATTCGGACGCGAAACTCTTCCAACCGCGCGTTGGATTCGCGTGGGATCCATGGGGAGACGGTAAGACTTCGGTGCGCGCCGGTTACGCGATTCTGGCTGACCAGCCTGTAACCGGGATCGTGCTTAATATGACCCTGAATCCGCCTTTCGGCGATCCGCTCAACGTGAACAGTGCACAAGTGCCGACTCTTTCCTTGCTCAATGCGGCCACGGTCGCGGGGCCTTCCGGCCTTGCGCCGACCACGATTTTCCACGGTTTCCGAGATCCTTACGTCCAATCTTATAACTTGACGCTGCAACGACAAGTTACATCAACCCTGGGTCTTCAGGCTGGTTACATCGGTTCAAAGGGCACCCATCTGCGTCTGGCTCGCAATCTGAACCAGCCATTCATTGGTCAGCCCGTAGGCGGCACTGATCCGCCCCCGTCGGTTCCATTCCCTGCGTTGTCCGCGACAAGCCCGATTCGGCCAGGATCAAAACTCGGGAACATCACGGAAATCGATTCCAGCGGGAACTCGAACTACAACGCGCTTTGGGTTTCAGCCTCCAAGCGATTCGCGAGCGGCCTTCAGTTCGATGCCTCGTACACCTACTCGAAATCGCTCGATTACAATTCCCTGAGCTCCCAGGGCGTTGTGCTCGAGGACAGCACGAATCCTCGGCTGAATTACGGCCCTTCCGACTTCGACGCACGCAACCGCTTCGTCATAAACGCAGTTTACGATCTGCCGTTCAAGGGCAATCGCTTGGTGTCAGGTTGGGAGATATCCGGCATCTCTCAAGCACAGTCCGGCAATCCGCTCACCGTTGTAATGAACACCTCGGGCCCTACGGGCAACTTTACACTTCGGCCCGACGTCACGGCTCCTGTGCAAGTTGGCTACGCCGCCGCCGCGAGCACGTACGGCATCCAATGGATCGAGAATCCCACGGTTCTTGTTTCGCCCTCCGGTCCTAAAGACGCGAATGGTGGATTCACTTATCACTTCGGCAACCTCGGGAGGAATTCGATAATCGGGCCTTCGTTCGTGAACACCGATTTTTCGCTGATCAAACGTACGAAGATCACGGAGCGCCTCAACACCGAATTTCGTGCCGAGTTCTTCGACATCTTTAACCATCCGAACTTCGGCAATCCGAATTTGCGCCTGCCGATCACAGGATCGCCGCTCGGAACATTCGGAGTCATCACGTCGACTCGGTTCTCGACCGGTGACTTTGGTTCGGCGCGTCAAATCCAGCTCGCGTTGAAGCTGGAGTTCTAGCCGACAAGCAACAAGCTTAGAGCAGGCAAACCGTCCCCAGGCGAGGCTCACTGCAAAGTGGGTCTCGCCTTTATTTTTGCGCAAAGTTGCAAGTCACCCTGAAAAACGCTGGGCTGGCGCGTTGGTCTATTTCAGATACGTGCGGATGATTTCAATCACGTCGTCCGCAGCTTCCTCGGAGGATTTTGTATTTCGAGGCATGTGATTGCGGATGTGGTCTTCCATGAGTTCTCCCATCAAACTATTGATCGAACCGCGTGCAGCCGCAAGGCGCTGCAGCAAATCGGCGCACGCCGCGTCATCTTCCAAAGCACGTTGAACCGCCTCAAGCTGCCCAACCACTTTCTTGGTTCGATTGATGAGGTCCAGTTTTTCTCTGGAAATATGCGACATTTTGACTTGACTACCCTATGGGGGTATGGTATCTCATTCTCGGACCAGAATCACTTAAACAAAATCGCCACACATGGAATTGGTAATCCAAGAACTGGAAATCTCCGGAGAATAGTACACCCGGGATCCGGCGACGAACGAGAATAGCATAAGGTCTTCTGACCTTACAGTTCCGTTCGCTCTCGCAAAAAATCACCGAAACGCGGTGGTGGGAATCGGTAATTTTTTACGGCCCCTTTGGAAAAAGCAATTATTGAAAACTCATCGTTCTGGAGCGATGACTATGTTCATTCGATTCAAACTCCGCTTAGTTTTCCTTTCGCTCATTGCATTATCAGCGGCGTCGACGGCATTCGCACAAATGCAGGTTCCCACCCTGCAACCGCCGCGGACCTCGGTCTCAACGCAAAGTTCATCAGATCCTGAATCTCCGTCAGCAGAAAATCCAAACACCGTCACGATGTTTACTCACTCCGATTCCACGCGGTGGTGGATCTCCGGTCAGGGCAACATTGTTCTCCAATGGCACCGGTCATTCACGTCGAAATACAGCGGCCCGAACAGCCTTTCTGCTCCAGCGCAAAGCGCCACTTCCCGCGTCTTCACACTCTACGTAGGTTATGAACTCACGAATACTACGGAAGTCTTCGCCGATATTGAAGACTCCACCGGCGGCGGCATCGGCAATGCCCTAGGCATCGCCGGTTACACGAACCTCGATGTGGTCCGGACCGCTGCCGGCATTCCTCTCTCCCGAGCGCCCTATGTCGCCCGCGCGCTACTCCGACAGATTATTCCCCTGTCTTCTGAACGCGTCCCCGCGGAACGTACATGGCTCGGCCTTGCTACTTCACTTCCCAAGCGTCGTCTGGAATTCTGGGTTGGCAAATTCTCAATCCCCGATTTTTTCGACGCGAATGGCCCCGGCAGCGATTCCCATCTCCAGTTCCTCAATTGGACCGTGGACAACAGCGGCGCCTACGATTACGCGGCGAACACGCGCGGCTACACCGACGGCGCAATGGTCGAATACGATGACGGCCCGTGGTCCGTGCGCTTCGCGGAAGCCCTCATGCCCAAAGCCGCCAATGGCGTTCAACTCGACGCTGATCTCGCTCGCGCGCGCGCCGAAAATTTCGAAACGGATTATCACGGCGGCTTCCTGCATCATCGATACGGCGCAATTCGCCTCGTCGCCTATTTGAATCACGCCAATATGGGCAACTATCGGGAGGCCATCAATGAATTCCTTACCGGCAAAACGCCGCAACCCGACATCATTGCCACACGCCACCAGGGACGCCACAAATACGGTTTTGATTTGAATTTCGAACAGAATTTATCGGACAAGCTCCGCGTGTTCGGGCGCTGGGGATGGAGCGACGGCGCCAACGAGTCCTTCGCTTACACCGAAGTGGACCGCACACTTGAGGCGGGTGGCGACTATCGCGGCGACACATGGCGGCGAAAAAACGATCGCGCCGGCGCTGCATTTTCCCTTAATGCTATTTCTGGAGACCATGCGCGCTACCTTGCGCTGGGGGGCGTTGGATTTATTCTGGGTGACGGCGCGTTGAACTACGGACGCGAAAAAATCTTCGAGACCTACTACACCGCGCACATCTGGCGCGGCGTGTTCGCTTCCTTCGACCTGCAGCACGTCAACAATCCCGGGTACAACAAGGATCGCGGTCCCGTCCTCGTCCCTGGCTTGCGCTTGCACGTCGATTTCTAAAAATTAACGTTTGCGTTCCGCGGGCAAGGTTGCGCCAATCCAATCGTTCGTAAACTCCTCCGGCAAAATCTTTGACCGTTGCTTCAACGAAACAGGTAAGCTCGTCGCCGTACAGGAGGCCGGCGCATGTGTGAAACAAGGGTTCGCAGGTCTGTTCTTGCATTGGCCGCTCTGGGCTTTTTCATTTTCTCAGCGGCGTTTGCTCCGCGCACGCAAGCGCAGCAAAATCCTCCTTCCGCGCAAGCCTCTGCCTCTCCACCCCCTGCCGCGAATGCCGCGGATGTCGCAACGCCCGACGCGATTCTCGCCGCGCTTTATGACGTCATCTCCGGTCCGGCGACGAAAAAACGCGATTGGAACCGCTTCCGCTCGCTCTTTCTCCCCGACGCGCGCCTGATTCCCACGCGCCTCAATCCGGCCGGCGGGGAAACTGCTCGCAGCCTTTCTCCCGATGATTACGCCTCGCGCGCCGCCGGATATTTCGAGAAAAATGGCTTTTCCGAGAAGGAAGTCGCGCGCAAGAGCGAACGCTTCGGTGGCATCATGCAAGTATTCAGCACCTACGAATCGCGCCATGACGCAGCGGACCCGAAACCCTTCGCTCGCGGCGTCAACAGCATCCAATTATTTTTTGATGGCGCTCGCTGGTGGGTCGTCACGATATTCTGGCAAGAGGAAAACCCGTCCATGCCGCTGCCCAAAGAATTTCAGCCCGCCGCGCGCTGAACGCGAGGACTCGAGGTCCGCATGTTTCAACCGGATTTGCTCAAAGGCAGAACAATTCTCATCACCGGCGGCGGAACTGGACTTGGGCGCTCGATGGCCTTGCGTTTCGCTGAACTGGGCGCAAATTTGTTTCTCCTGGGCCGTCGCGAAGAGCCTCTTGCGAAAACCTGCGATGAGATTCGCGCTAAAAAGGTTCGCGCCTCCTATGCCACATGCGATGTTCGCGATTTCGCTGCGGTCGAAGGTGCCATAGCAGGCGCGGAAAAGGAATTTCAACGCGTCGACACGCTCGTCAACAACGCCGCGGGCAATTTCATCGCACGCACGGAGAAACTCTCACCGAACGCTTTCAACGCTGTCGTGGGCATTGTCCTGCAGGGCACGTTTCATTGCACGCTCGCGCTCGCACGAAAATGGATCGCCGCGAAGCAGACGGGGAACATCCTCAACATCGTCGCCACGTACGCCGCGGCAGATTCCGGCTCCAGTTTTGTTGTCCCTTCTGCGTGCGCCAAGGCTGGAGTCCTCGCCATGACGCGCTCGCTGGCCGTCGAATGGGCGCGCTATCACATTCGCATGAACGCCATCGCTCCCGGTCCGTTTCCCACCGAAGGTGCATGGTCGCGCCTGATGCCCGCGAAGGAAATCGAGGAACGCGCACGGCAGAATCATCCGATGAAGCGCTTCGGCCGTCACGAAGAGCTCGCCAATCTCGCCGCATTTTTGCTCAGCGATCTCTCGGAATATATCAATGGCGAATGCGTGGTGATCGACGGCGGCCTGTGGTTGCGCGGCGCAGGCGAATTCAACGACTTCATCGATTTCCCTGAAGCCGCCTGGGACATTCTCGAATCCGCCCGCAAAAAATAACTGATGCCTTGTATTACTGCGGCTGTGATTGTGGTTGCGACTGAGGTTTTTTCTTCTTCAGCAGGCCGCCAATGATCCCGCCGAGTTGACCCTGGTTCGGCACCTTCAGTTGATTCAGGGGCGTCTTCGCCAAACCATTCAGTCCGCCAAAACCTGCAATGTCCGGTATTACGCGGGGATTTGACGCCGTTCCTTCGATTCGGAAAGGCAAGCCCCCGCCCTGGCTGAAAAATGGCAACTTCGTCAACTGCGCCAGCGGACTGGACCCGTCGAGCTTCGCCAGCAACCGGAAGTTCAGATTGTTGTTCGGGCTCACGGTTCCCGCACCTGTGACTCCGCCAATCATCGGAATCACGATATTCACGCTGTCCGCGCGCACACCGTCTGACGCGTATCGCAAATTCGAACTCGCCAGTTTGATTAACGTGTCATTGCCCGTCGCGGAGCCAGTTTGACCGAGAGCGCCGGCAAGTTTTGATGCAAGGCTAAATCCCGCGAGCGTCACATTGCTGAGTTCCACCGGCCCTTGCGTCACCAGGCGATCAAGCGGCCCATGCAGCGCCAGGTTTGCCTTGATCGTTCCGCCCTTGAGCGACGAGCCTTGCGGTAGCGCATAACCCAGTACCGCCAGCAGATTTTCCACGTCCTGCGCCGGCACTGCGTTCGCCTTCAGTTGGCCGTCGAACGGCAACTTTTCCGCGTCGCCGCCGCCAATTGGCCCAACGTTGCCGGCAAGGTTCAATTTTCCACCGCCTGGCGTCTTTGCATCGAACGTGAAGGGAAACGCAGCCGTCTGCGAAATGTTATCCGCTGAAATGTTTACATCCTGATAAGCCAGACGTGATGGCCGGCCCGCGCGGCCGAAAGCAATCGTGCCATTCGAGATCTTCAGCTTGTCGACCGTGAAACTGTTCAGCCCGCTGTTTGTCGCGTTCGCGGACGAATCGTTTGCCGCGGCCGGCTTCGCCGCCGTCCCGCCGAGCGTTGCGAAATTCCATGTTCCCGCCGCGTTGCGCAGCAATTCGATTTGCGGCTCTTTAAATTCCAGCGCATGCACGCGCAGGTCGCGCGAAAATATCAGCGGCATCACGTCAACGCCCACTGCCAGCGATTTCGCCGTGAGAAATGCGGCGTTGTTGAATGCCGGATCGTCCGCAATGGAAATTTGATCTGCCTCCAAACTCCCCGCGAAAAGCGACACGCTCAGGTGCCCGATCTGCACCTTTCGTCCCAGCTTGTCGCTCAGCGCGGATTCGATCTCCGGACGGAATCGATCCGCGTCGATGAAGAACGGTGTGATAATCAGAATCAGCAGAATTACGACAACAACGATTGCTGCGATAATGAGAGGTTTTTTCTTACCGGCCATTGGCGGCCTTTCTTAGTTCAGACAATCTCATCTCATGTTAGACCTCTGACCGCCTGTCGAGCAACCGGTTCTCGTCCAAGCGCACTCGCAACGCTGCAAGTAAAGCGTAGCTGCGATGTAACATGTTGACGCGTAATAGTTTATTGCACGTTCATTCAGCGCTCTTTACGGATTGAACACTCACCGACAACCTCTCGACAACCCTTCCGTGGGACCACCTATCCTAGCATGCAACCAGTCTTGGGCGCTTCGCGCACCCCGTGCAAGTCGGAATTTCTCGTTTTTTCAAAAGGTCACGCGAAGCACCAAGGAAGACGTTTGCCCTTCTAATTTCAACTCGGAGGAAACGATGAGAAGGCTCGCAACAGGTCTCGGATTTTTGATTGTGGTTTCGTTGGTCGCAGTGCTGCCTCTCCACGCGCAAAGCACGGAAATTTACGGAGGGTACTCCTTCGTGCGCCTCAATCCAGGAGGCACAAACACCAACGGCTGGGACGCAGCGCTGACGGAAAAGCTGTTCAAGATCGTCGGCGTCACGGCCGATTTCGGCGGCACTTATCATTCGTCTTCCGGCGTGAAGTCGAGCATGAACACATTCCTCTTTGGGCCGCAAGTGAACTTGCCCACTCCCGTCTCGCCATTCGTTCACGCTTTGTTCGGGGCCGCGCGCGCGAGCAGTTCGGGAACCAGCTCAACTTCTTTCGCATCCGCAGTCGGCGGGGGAATTGATATCCACCCAATCCCGCACATTGGTGTGCGGCTAATTCAGGCCGATTATTTGAACACCCACTTTGGCAGCACGCGGCAAAACGATTTCAGGCTCTCGGCCGGAATTGTCCTGCACTTCTAATCAGCGCATTATTTGTTGATGCAGGGCCGGAGCCCATGCGTGCGCCGGCCCGTCGTTTAATCGCACACCGATTCTTACTGACCGAGAACAAAATGCACCGTCACGTGCGTTTCAACTTCCACGGCTTCTCCATTCAGCAGCGTTGGCCTGTAACGCCACAGTCTCACTGCTGATACCGCTGCGGGGACCAGTAACGCGCTCCCGCTTAGCACCTCGATCGAGCGCACGCTCCCGTCACGTCCGACGATTGCGCGCAACTCTACGGTTCCCGAAATCCCCGCGCTGACGGCAATTTGCGGATAGTGCGGCTCGACCCGGTAAACCAGCAGTCCCGATTGAACTCCCTCGCTTTGCTGAATAATTCGCGGACCAGGCGGTCGTGGCCGCGGAATCATTGACGTATCATTTCCCGTTCCGTTCGCGATTCCCGGCGGTTCACTTCCAACATCAGGGCCTGCTTCCCCTAAGACAGGCGGAGCCGCATTTTCCGCCGCAATCGAACTCGATCTGTCCATGCGCGGAGGGATCCGCCGCGGAGGAAAGAGGATTACATTGATTTGGGGCAGCCGTACGCTAGGCGCCTCTCGTTGCGCAACCGCCGGTTTGGGCGCGTCGCTGCCGCGATAAGGAATTCGCGGAAGCATCACGATTTCTGTCGGAGCGCTTCCCGTCGTTACCATAGGCCACAACGCCAGACCCGCAACCAGGGCCGCCTCGGCAGCCAAAGCAATTACGACAGCTCGTTGTCTCCGGTGTTTCGTGCCTGTCTTTGCCTCTGCGTCGCTGTCCATCAGGCGGCCGTTCAGGAATTTTTCATCTTGCATAAACGCACCTCTCCGCACGTCTCAAAGCCACTTTTTTTGCTTGTCGCTGGGGGGCCTCGTTCACTGCCGCCCAGAAGTACTATTTGCCGGGCCGTTTGTCTTCTGCAATGATGGACACCGCTTCGTAAGCAAAGTTTCTTGGTAAGTCCGTTACTTAGAGTAAATCTGACACCCGTTTCCTTGTAAGTATAACTATCACTTAGCTTTGAATTTGAGGTTGCGGCATCATTGTGCCCCGGTATCGCATCCAATCGTCCGAGGGTCGGTTCTTTGGGGCTAGGGAGGTTGCAATCATGAGCAAACTGAGTTTAGACACTGTGGGCGTGCGGCGCACGGGACGAGCGGCGCTTGATCGCGATCCGCAGGATGATCGGCTGGAATTCGCCTGCCCGCATTGCGGGACTATCGGCAGTAAACCGGCGCGCCGCTCGCACGCCGAATATCATTTTACGGACGGCTTTGTGCAGGATCTTCAGGGCGAGATGTCCATCTGCCGCGGATGCAAGCGTTCGCTGCGCATCGCTCCCGTGGTCATGCTGCACGACCAGGACGAGAAGCGCCGGTTCGAGGCGTTCTTCTCAACGGAGTTACTGGCTTCCCGAAATTAATTCTAGCAGCATGGGCAAACGCAGCTCGATGTTCCTCCTCCAGATCCAGCCGCGTCCGTCCTTTAAATTCTCTTAAACTCCTTCCCAATCGCTATCAAGCACCAGGTGATACTTCTCGAGTCCTGTGCGAATCCTCTCAAAGGCTTCGTCTACGGTATCTGCAAACTGGAGCATGCTGAACTCGCGTTCGCTGATCGTTCCCGCGCGCACCATGGCGCGCCAGTCCAGAACTTTGTCCCAGTACTTGCGCCCGTAAATCAAAATCAAATGGTGCTCGGGCAATTTGCGCGTCTGGAGCAGCGTCAGCATCTCCCACAGCTCATCCATG
>DATEHB010000038.1:0-5579 GCA_035279805.1 Candidatus Acidiferrales bacterium | reverse complement strand
GGACTTGTCGCGTCGAGCAAAACAATATCTACATCGCGCGCGAGTCGGAGATGCTGAAACCCGTCATCCAGAATAAAGCACTCGACTCCGCGGCGGCTTTCCAGTCCCCTGCCCGTCCTAAAACGGTCTGCGCCAACGCCGATTTCCACTTCGTCACCCAGCCGCTTGCGAAGCAGCGCCGCTTCGTCATTCCAGCCTTCCGGAATGCCCCGTCCTTCGGCGGAACGCGAGCGCGCCGGCAAAGGACGATAGCCTCGGCACAGAATTGCCGTATGCCTTCCTGCTGCACCCAAACGCTGCGCCAGCCAGACAACCATAGGCGTTTTTCCCGTCCCGCCCACAGTCAAATTGCCGACGCTGATGACAACGCCACGCAAACTCCGCTGACGTAAAATTCGCGCGCGGTAACTCCACGTTCGCAAACGCGCACCCGCACTATACAGAACCGAAAGCGGCCACAGAAATGTTTGGCGGGGAGTCATACGCCGCCTCGCGGTAATTTGCGACGTTCGCCTCCAGCGTCCACGTGACTTCCCTTGCCAACGTCTTCCAGTACGTCGCCAATCCGCGCAAGCGTCCGGGCCGTAGCGCCGCGATTGGCTTCGACCAACGCCCGGGCCTTGCGTCCCATTTCCGCGCTCCGCGACGGATCGCCGATCAACTTGACCCATACCTTTCCAAGCTCCGCCCCGCTCGAAACTTGGATTCCCGCTCCGGTGCTTGAAAATCGCGCAGCCATATCGCGAAAGTTCTCCATCGAAGATCCAAAAACGGGCGGCTTCGAAAACCATGCTGGCTCAAGGATATTATGTCCGCCTGAAGGCACGAGCGAACCGCCAACAAACGCGGCGTCAGCAAGCGAATAAAGTCCCGCAAGTTCGCCGATGGAATCGAGCACCAGCACGTCGGCATTTTCGTCGAGAGGCGCGTTCATATCGAGCGAGCTGCGTCGAATCGCCTTCCAACCGCGTTCCTCAACGGCGCGCACGGCGGCGTTGAAGCGTTCAGGCTTGCGCGGTGCGAGAATAAAAAGCGCGTGACGCCATTGTCGCTGCACAATATCGTAAGCGGCGAGAACGACTTCCTCTTCTCCGGCCACTACACTGCCCGCGACAAGCAGCGGCCAGCGCTCCTGCTCATGAATCTGTTGCGCGAGCCAATTCCCAAAAGCGCCTGCCGCTGGCGGTTCGTGGTCGTACTTCATGTTACCGCTGACTTCGATTCGATCCGCGGGCGCGCCCATTTCCTTGAGCCGCTGTGCATCTTCTGACGATTGCGCCAGGAAAAGCTCCGCATTGTGCAACACGCGCGAGAAAAACGCACCGATCGGCGGCTCGAAACGGCGAAAGCGCCGAAAGGATCTCTCGGAGATTCTACTGTTCGCAAAAACAACCGGGATATCCGCGCGATCCGCTTCACGCATGAAATTTGGCCAAATTTCCGTTTCGAGAATCACCACGAGCCCCGGTTTTAATCGCTCGAAGTCGCGACGGACTGTCCCGGCCCAGTCGAAGGGGAAATAAAAAACTCCATCCGCGGAATGAATACGCTCGCGAGCCACGCGCTGTCCCGTGGCGGTCGTAGTCGAAACGAAAATTTGGCGATTCGGAAAACGGTCCTTAAGGCCCTGGATCAGAGGCGTGGCGGCGAGCACCTCGCCGACCGACACGGCGTGGACCCAAATTGCCGAGTGATCGGCGGCGCCACGAGCAAATGCCCCCGGCAAGTGTCCCATGCGCTCGCGAAAACTCGCGAGATACTTGCCGCGCCGCAGCCCTTGCACCGCAAAATACGGCGCGAGCAGGACTATGCCAACCGCCATCAGCACGCTGTACAAAAAATACATGTAGGGAGCAAGGCAGCTTTCGAAAAAAGGCTGCCAGTCGCAAGAGAAGCATTATAGTAGGAACGCGCGTTCGAAACCCACAACGTTTCCGGCAAGAAGCGCATCTATCGGCAGGAAACAAGTGACAGGTCACGAATAATGCGAAGCCTGCTGCTGATTACAGCTCTCGGACTGCTGGCGGCTTTCCCCCAGATCCAACAGCCCGATATTTCGAAATTGCCCGCGCGGGACGCGCACCAGAATTTCACGGTTGCCGCGGAAGATTATTCTGACGCGGCGCGCTCGAAAGAGAAATTCGGCAGAGCGGCAGACCCTTATACCGCCGGGCTTCTCGCCGTCGATATCTATTTTCGCAACGATACGACGGATCCCGTTCACGTTGAACTGAGCACAATTCGACTGTATGTCGCCGATCCCAATGGCCAGAAATTCCATCTCGAGCCGTTGACTCTCGCGCAAGCGGCCAGCGATATTGCGCATCCGAAGGGACCGCCGACGCCGGTTGCGCGCCGGCTACCGATTCCATTGCCTCAAGGAGACAGTAAGCAGCAGGACATTATGGACAAGCTTCGCCCTTTCACGCTGCAATCGGACATTGTGCCGCCAGGCCGCACCATCCACGGCTGCATGTTTTTCGATGTCGGCTACCATTTCAATTTGGCGCCCTATTCATCGTTATACGTTCCCGACGTGAAATCCGTCGCCTCGGATTCAGGTCTGATTTATTTTGAAGTTGCCCTCGGCACGAAACGCGCGAAATAAGTTCCGCGTGCTCCGAGATTTTAAGACGCGGCCGAAGGCGGTGGCGTAGCCCGTGAGCGATTGCGACGCAGATTGCGCCATACCCGTCTTAAGAACCAAACCCCAGGCACGATCAAGATCAGCCACGGGATGACGGTGACAATTACGGTGATGAGAGAGGCTGTGCTGTCCGCCAGAACAGAATCTGATTCACGCAAAGTTGTCCAGATCTCGGCGAAGCCGCCGCTGCCAACGTTGGGCCTTTCGACGCGGAAGGAAATCTCGACGGCGATTTTCTCGGTTTCATTCGCCAGGATCTTGCGCAATGCCGACTCGCTATCCAGTTGCGTCTGCGTATCGGTTAGCTGCTGCTGAATTTCAACGAGATCCGCAACCTTCGCTGAAGGTCTAGCAAGCATTGCTCTTAAATTGTCTCTGAAACTGGTGAGATTCTTGAGCCTGGCGTCAGCGTCCACAACCTCGGCCGTCTTATCCTCGCGTTGCGTCGTGTGTTCTGCAATTTTTCCGAGTCGTTCGATATCAGCAAGCAGCTTGTTCAAATCTTCCGGCACGACCCTCAAGGAAATCGCGCCCGTTGGCTCAGAATCGCTCACCCTGGTTGTGATGCTGGACGAAACAACTTCGCAGCGGATAGTGCCGCAGAACGCGATTGCCGATTCCCATGACTTTTGGAGTTCTGACTCTGGCGTAATGACTTCCAGGTTGTGGCTCTCAGCTATGAAGTGTTGCGGTGATGCCGCGAAAGCCACCTTCAAGAAATTCGATTGCAAAGCACGTGGTGCGGGCAGGCTCACGCTCTTTTTCTCGCAGCCTGCGGTCGTCAGGAGCAATGCCACAAACGTCACGACGACAAATTTGCCATTCATAGCTTTCCTACCCTGAATGTCTGGCGAAGCATATCTCATACCCGATATCGATGCGGAAATTGTTAATGGAGTGCGCGGGTTCTTTTGCATTTAGTACAATAGACGCCAACCGAACGTATTTGTTCCAAGCCGCGACAACCAGCGGTGACTCCTGAGTGCCCCATCCCGCGCGGTTTGCTGAAACAGCGGCGGTCGGATAGAATCGGGTTTCGCTTTTCTTTCCACTGCAAATCACCGAGGCCCATGGCGCTTCTCGACGAATTAAATTCACAGCAACGCGAAGCAGTTTTGGCGACAGAAGGTCCCGTGCTGGTGCTGGCAGGCGCAGGTACGGGCAAGACGCGTGTGATTACGTATCGCGTCGCGCATTTGATCGAGCAAGGCGTCCCGGGCAGAAATATTCTCGCGGTAACCTTCACGAACAAGGCCGCCGAGCAAATGCGGCGGCGCATCGAGGAGCTGGTGCGTTCAAGCGGGCACGACGCGTCGGATATTTCGATCTCCACGTTCCATTCATTTTGTGCGCGGCTGCTCCGGCGCGAAGCGATTCATGCGGGCCTGCCTCGGGATTTCGCGATTTACGACGATGACGACCAGACGCGCGCGGTAAAGCTCGCGGTGCAGAATCTCAAACTAGCCGAGAAGGAATTTCCGCCGCGGCAGGTACGCGAGCGCATCAGCTCCGCAAAAAATCACAATACTTCTCCAGGGGAGATGGAAGCGGTGGCATACGATCCTTTCGGCAAAAAAGTCGCGGCGATTTATCGCGAGTACGGGGAGATTTTGCGCAAAGCGAGCGCGCTCGATTTCGACGATTTGCTGCTGCGCGCCGTCAAGCTGCTGCGCGAGAATGTGCAAGTCCGAGCGAAATGGTCTGAGCGGCTGCGCTATGTGCAAGTGGATGAGTTTCAGGACACGAACGCATCCCAGGAAGAACTGGTGCGTCTGCTGGCGGGAAAAGAGCGCAACGTTTGCGTGGTCGGAGACGAGGATCAGTCCATTTATAGCTGGCGCGGGGCGGTGAGCGGAAATTTCCGGCGATTCCTGGAGGATTTTCCGGGCGCGCGCACGATTCGGTTGGAAGAAAATTACCGCTCGACGCAAACGATACTTGACGCAGCAGGCGCGGTGGTCAGCAACAACCGCAGCCGCCTCGGCAAGAATTTGACAGCTGCGCTGGGCGAGGGCGAGTTGCTGAAGTTTTACGAAGCGCGCGACGCTTCGGACGAAGCGGAATACGCTTGCGGCGAGATTACGGCGATTTTGCGCGAAGATTCGAACGCGACAGTCGCGGTGCTGTACCGCACTTCGGCTCAGTCGCGTTCGTTCGAGGAATCGCTGCGCCGATTGGGTATCCGCTATCGCGTGGTTGGCGGCTTCAGCTTTTATCAACGCTCGGAAATTCGAGATGCGCTGGCGTACGTCCGCATGGCCATGCATCCCGAGGACGACATCGCTCTGTTGCGCGTTTTGAACGTGCCGCCGCGGGGCATCGGGAAAGTTACCGTGGACGCTTTGCGCGAAGTGGCGCGCGAATTTGACGAGTCGCTGTGGGAGTCGATTTCGCGAATGAATAGCCTGGGCAAGGCGCGAGGAGGATCGGCGCTGGGAGCGTTTCGCGAAATGATTTTGCGATTGACGGAGGAATGCCAGTCGCGAACACCGGGAGAATTGCTGGAGGTGCTTCTGGAGCGGACAGGCTATCTCGATTGGACGGAGCAGCAAGACAAATTGGACCACTCGACGCGCGCGGATAATTTGCGCGAACTCTCGAATGCGCTCGCGGAAGCGATCGAGGCGGGACAATCCCTTGAAGATATTCTCGACCGCGCCGCCCTTGTCAGCGATGCGGATGAGTATGACGAGGCGGTGCCCGTGTCGTTGATGACGCTGCACAGCGCGAAGGGATTGGAATTCGATCAGGTTTTCCTTGCGGGACTGGAAGAAGGCGTGCTGCCTCACGGGCGGTCAATGGGAAGCAACGATGACGTCGAGGAAGAACGCAGGCTCTGTTATGTCGGTATGACGCGCGCGAAGCGGAGGCTGACGATTTCGCGCGCCATTTACCGACGCTCGTGGGGAAACGCGGAGTTGACTCCGGCGGC
>DATEHB010000037.1:0-5310 GCA_035279805.1 Candidatus Acidiferrales bacterium | reverse complement strand
CAAATTGGTTTTCTTCCGCTGCTCGCGGTTTTTTACGGCTACACGTGCGGCGGACCGTTCGGCTACGAGGAAATTTTCAAAAGCTCCGGCCCCGGCATGGCTGTGCTGTTTCTCGTCTTCGTGCCGTTCTTTTGGAGCATTCCCATCTCGCTCGCTTCCGCAGAACTGAACAGCATCATGCCCGTGCAAGGAGGCTTCTATCGCTGGAGCCGCGCCGCGTTCGGAGATTTCTGGGGATTTCAATGCGGCTGGTGGAATTGGAGCGGCACATTTCTCCTGAACAGCACTTACGGCGTGCTGCTGATGGATTACCTAGCGGATTATATTCCGGGACTGACCGGTAACAGAAAATGGGCGGGCGCATGTTTAATTCTTCTGCTACTCGCATACGTCAATGCCCGCGGCATCAAACTCGCCGGATGGCTCGCTGTTGTTTTGCAGGCTGTGGTTTTCGTTCCGGTGATATGGCTGTGCGTTGTTGCACTTTTCCACTGGCATCACAATCCAATGATTCCGTTCGTGCCTCCGGGCAAGCCACTCGGTGAAGTTTTCGGCGCGGGGCTGGCGCTGGCGATGTGGAATTATGCGGGGTACGAACAGCTTTCGAGCGTCACCGGCGAAATGAAAGATCCGCAACGAACGTTCACGCGGCTGATCGTGTGGAATACGCCGATGACCATTCTCACTTACACGGTTCCGGCGACGCTCGCGATCGCCGTACTCGGCAATTGGCAGCAGTGGGAAACCGGATACATCGTGACGGCATCGCGCATGGTGGGAGGAGAATCGCTCGGCGTCGCGATGCTCGTTGCGTCAATCATCGGCACGCTGGCGCTTTCGAACAGCACAATTCTCTATACGACGCGAATTCCCGCAGCGATGGCGGAAGACGGATTTCTGCCCGCGTGGCTGGGCAAAATTCATTCACGGTTCGGCACTCCGGCGCGCGCGATTGCGATTTCCGCCGTCGTTTATTGTCTGCTCGCGAGACTCGATGTCGTATCGCTCGTCAACATATATATATGGACGCGCATCGCGACTTCGCTGCTCACGCTACTCGCCGCGTGGCGGATGCGCCAGAAAGCGCCGAGTGCGCCGCGCCGCTTTCGCATGCCGGGCGGACGAATCGGAATTGCGGCAATTATTATTTTGCCGGCGATTCTATGCGCCGTGAAAATTTTCTACAGCGAGCCGTTCGTGAAGCGCTATTCGCCGCTGCTGCTCGCCACTGGCCCCGTCGCGTATCTGATTCTGCGCTTCGTCTTCCGCATGACGCCTCGCCCGGCTGAGTACGTGATCCCAAAATAATTCAACGCCACCCGGAATTATTTTGCGGTGAGGTTTTCGGCGATGACTTTGGCCTGCAAAAACAGAAGCAAATAATCCTGGCCGCCGGCTTTTGAATCCGTGCCGGACATATTGAAACCGCCGAAGGGATGCGCGCCGACTTTCGCGCCGGTGCATTTGCGGTTCAAATACAAATTGCCGACGTGAAATTCCTCGGCGGCGCGTTCGAGCTTTTGGGGATTTTTGGTGTAAACCGCGCCGGTCAAGCCGTATTCCGTGCCGTTCGCGATTTCGAGCGCGTGATCGAAATCCTTCGCGGGCATCACCGCCAGAACAGGGCCGAAAATCTCCTCTCGCGCGATTTTTGCGCTCGGCTTGACGTCCGCAATCACCGTCGGCTCGATAAAATATCCGTCATCGCCCGTTGCGGCGCCGCCGGTAAGCAGGCGGCCTTCTTTTTTCCCGGCTTCGATGTATTGAACAATCGTTTTCATGGCGGATTTATTGATCACAGGGCCCATGAAATTGTTTCCGTCTTCCGCGGGACCGACTTTCATGGCCTTCACGCGCGGGATTAATTTCTCGATGAATTTGTCGTAAACTTTTTCGGACACAATCGCGCGGGAACACGCCGAGCATTTCTGCCCCTGATATCCAAACGCCGACTGCGCCACGCCCTCGGCGGCCGCGTCGAGATCCGCTTCTTCGTCGACGATGATGGCGTCCTTGCCTCCCATTTCGAGCACGGTGCGTTTGATCCAAATCTGGCCGGGCTGTTTTTTCGCCGCCAATTCACCGATGCGCAGACCAACTTCCATGGAGCCGGTGAAGGCGATGAAGCGCGTCTTGGGATTTGAGACTAATGCGTCTCCGGCGGTGCTTCCCGGACCGGTGAAGAAATTCACCACTCCCTTCGGCACGCCGGCTTCGCTCAAAATCTCCATGAAAAATGCCGCGACGGTTGGAGAATCGCTTGACGGCTTTACGACCACGGTGTTTCCCGCGACAATCGCGGCCAGCGTCATCCCGCCCATAATTGCAGCCGCAAAATTCCACGGCGGAATCACAACGCCGACGCCGAGCGGAATGTAAACGAGGTGATTTTTCTCTCCCGCGTTCGGAATAAGTTTTTGCGGGCCACCGAGGCGCAGCATTTCGCGCGCGTAAAATTCGCAGAAGTCGATCAGCTCCGCTGTGTCCGCGTCGGCTTCCGTCCACGTTTTCCCCGTTTCGTAGCACAGCCACGCATTCATCTCGAAGCGGCGCTTCCTGAGAATTTCCGCAACTTCGAAGCAATACCAGACGCGCTTCGCCGCAGGGACTATTTTCCAGTGCGCGAAGGCTTTATCGGCGGCTTCAATCGCCTGATTCGCAAGCTCGATACTGCCCTTCTGAAAGATTCCAACGACCTGGCTGGGATGAGACGGATTTGTCGACTGCGTTTTTTCCTTAGTGGAAATTTTCTCCCCGCCAATGATGAGCGGATATTCCCTGCCCAGTTCGGCGCCGACCTTTTTCAGCGCCGCTTCCATGGCCGCGCGATTTTCCAGCTTGGAGAAATCGCGGATCGGCTCGTTCCTAAATTCGCCGCGTTCGAGCGTTGTCGCGGGTGAAGTCATCGGAGATTCCTCTCTTTGATTACTGGCATAAGATTTCCGTGATGCATTTGGATTTTGCAATTATATCGCAGATCGGTGAAGTTCCCACCCTTGGCACGATTGCCCTCGAGGTTGTTCGAAGGCGGACAGACAGATCGCAAAAAATGGCAAAAATACTCGATTAGAAATGGCATCGGTCGTGTGTTTTGTGTAGGTTGCCGCAAGTTCTAATTCTCCATATCTACCGCGATTAGAATTGCCATTTGCACCCCTAAAATACGAAAGCCGCCGAAAGCGGCGGCTCGTGACCGGGCGATGCAACAGCCGGGATTATGCCTCTGTATGTATACCACAGCATAACTATACTGTCAAGGAAAAACGGTCAAAGGCTGAGTGGTCAGGGGCCAGTGGCCAGTGGTCAGCGAAGGGAAAGAGACGCCGGTGCCGCCCGCGTTGCGGGCGCGGGCCGATTGTAATCGGCCCCTACGAGGGCCACAGGCTAAGTGGTCAGGGGCCAGGGGTCAGTGGCAGAGGCGACCAAAGGCAAAGGCTCAGCGGCGCAAAGCGCGGAGGATTTCGCGGGAGGCGTTGAAGGCGGAGGCACCGGTGGGGCCGGTACCGGGATGCGTGCCGGGACCGCAAAGGAAAAGGCCGCGAACCGGAGTGCGGTAGCGGGCCCAGCCGATGAGAGGGCGCATGGTGAAAAGCTGGTCGAGAGCGAGTTCGCCGTGGTGGATGTGGCCGCCGGTGAGTCCGTAGGTTTCTTCCAGGTCGAGCGGAGTGATGACGCGCGCGGCGATGATTTTCGAGGGAAGATCGGGCGCATATTGCGCGAGGGTTTCGACGACAGCGTCGCGCAACGCATCGCGCTGGGCGGGCCAATTGGCGGGAGAGGCGACCTCAGAGGCTAAAGCCCCTGATGAAGGGCTGCCGGATATGTCGGAGCTAAAGCTCCGACCCCCTGAAGTCGCGCGCGCTTTCGGCATTGCTGCACTTCGTTCCTCAGCGTGAAAAGCCGCGCCCTGACGGGAATCACTCTCGGAATGACAGGTTGCTGGGGAGTTGCGAACAGGCGAGGTGCGGCTGTTTACATTGTAGGGGGCGTATTGCATGTGGACGGACATGACATGCTTGCCGGTTGGTGCGAGCGACGGATCGAGGAGCGAGGGGATGGCGGCTTCGAGAAATGGCGCGCGGGAAAATTCGCCATATTTCGAGTCATCGAATGCGCGTTCGAGATAATCGATTTCAGGGCCGATGTGAATCCGTCCGGTGAGCGCGGCGCTATCGTCACGCTCATTTTTGAGCGCGGGGAAATTCGGCAGGCCGTCGAGCGCGAATAGAACGCGCGCCACAGTTCCCTGGCAGCGGTAGTGCTGCATCTGTCCGAGGAAACTGGGAGCGAGATGGACAGGCTCGACTAATCTCAGGAAGGTGCGCTTGGGATCCGCGGCGGAGACGACTGCCGTCGCAGAGATTTCTTCCCCGCCTTTTAGCGCGACGCCCGTGACTGCGCCGTCTTTTACAAGAATGCGCTCGACTTCGGCGGAAGTTCGAATCTCGGCGCCTGCCTGCTTCGCGGCCGCAGCCATTGATTCGGAGAGCGCGCCCATCCCACCGCGCGCGTAAATCGGATTGCCGTCGGGAAGTCCCGCCCCGGCGGGTAAACCGCCGCCGCATGCGCGCAGAAGCAGAAGAGCGGTGGTGCCGGCGGACCAGGGTCCGGCAGCCACAGCGAAAATTCCTCGCGCGGCGATTGCGGCGCGAAGAAGATCCGTTTCGAAGAACTCCGCGACAAAATCGGCGACGGCCATAGGACCCCAGCGCAGGAAGCGCTGCATGTCGCGTTTGCCAAGCTTGCGGAATTTCCTTCCCGCGCCGAGCAAATTCCAAATGTCGGTGGAAGTAGGATGATCAATATCCGGCGGAATCATGGTGAGCAAGCCGGTGATGAAGGCGCGCGCATCATCAAGAATTTTGGCGAGCTCGAGATATTTTTCCGAATCGTGCCGCGAGAACGGCGCGATGCGCTTGGCGGAGTCCGCGGCGCTCGAATGCAGAATCAGCGCGCGGCCGTCGGGTGACGGAGCGAACACGCGGCATTTTGGTTCGAGCCATTGCGCACCGTGGCGCTCAAGCTGCATGTCCTTTGCGACGTCGGGAACGAGCGGGCCGGACGCGCCATCGAGCACAGACGCGCGAAATCCCGGGTGGAATTCCTCGGTGGTGGCGGCGCCGCCGACCGTCGGGCGAGTTTCGAGGACGAGCGGCTTGAATCCGGCGCGCGCCAAATAGAACGCGGTGATGAGACCGTTGTGCCCGGCGCCGATGATGATGATGTCACGCGAAGTCATAAGCTAAGACGAACGTCAGCGGCTAAAGCCGCGTTAATCCTTGCAGTGAACGGCACGGTTGAAGCCGTGCC
>DATEHB010000036.1:0-6608 GCA_035279805.1 Candidatus Acidiferrales bacterium | reverse complement strand
TCGATTGCGCCGCCCTGCGCTTCGAATTGCAAATCAAGTTCCGCACCGTACCACGCGCCCATGCGGTGCGGCACGAAAAACGCGCCAACCACATTCGCAGGCGCGGCGATTTCCTGGACAAAAATCAGATCGGCCATCGGAGCACGGCTATCTTACTGGACGGCCGCGTAATCACAAATTCCTCTTCGCCAAATTCGGTTTCCCTGGAGCGCCGAGCACACGAAACTGCGAACAGCCATGCATTTCGCTCGCGGCTAAGGTAAAAAGGAAGCGCTCTCAGCCACGGCCAGATGACTGCAACGTCAAATCGTCCACCAGGTCCGCGCGGGAAGCCGCTCGTCGGCGTCGCCCTCGAACTTCGCAAGCACGGCCTCAATTTGCTCGCGCGCGCTGCCCGTGACTATGGCGATCTAGTTTATCTCCCTCTCGCCTTCGGCCAGAATCGCCTTCTCGTCAGTCATCCGGACCTGATTGAACAGGTTCTCGTCGTCCAGCAGCACAAATTTCACAAGAGCGCGCTCTCGAAAGTGGCCACGGGCCGCCTGCTCGGCAATGGTCTGCTGAATAGCGAAGGAGATTTCTGGCGGCGTCAGCGGCGTCTCGCGCAGCCCGCATTTCAGAAAACGCGCGTCAACGAATACGCCGCCACGATGGTGGAACACGCATCAGCGTACGCGACCAAATGGCGCGACGGCGAAGTTCGCGACATCGCTGATGAAATGTCGCGCCTCGCTTGCGGCATCGCGGTCAAAACGCTTTTCGGCATCGACCTCGGGCCCGAAGCCGACCGCGTCAGCGAAAATCTCACCAACCTGATGCGTTTTCAGATTCATCGCATCCGCTCGCCTCTGCGCATTCCGGAGAATTTTCCGACGCCTGCAAACCGCCGCGCCAACGCCGCGTTTCAGTATCTCGATTCGCTCGTCTATCGCATCATCGAAGAGCGCCGCTCGCGTGGCGCGGGAGGCAACGACCTGCTCTCACGCTTGATCTCCGCAATGGATGAAGACGGCACCCAAATGACTCCGCGGCAGCTCCGCGACGAGACGATGACTCTCTTTCTCGCCGGCCACGAAACCACCGCGCTCACACTTTCCTGGACGTGGTATCTCCTTGCACAGAATGCCGCCGCGGAAGCGCGCGTCCACGAAGAGTTAGCGCGTGTGTTTGCCGGCCGCACGTCGCGTCCGCTCGAAGCAAGAGACGCCGAATCGCTCCCGTATCTCGACTCTGTGATTCGCGAATCGCTGCGCCTTTATCCGCCCGCCTATATTGTCGCGCGCGTGGCCATCGAGCCGTTTGAACTGGGGGGTTATTCTTTTCCGGCAGGCACCACGCTCCTGATGTCGCAGTGGGTGACGCATCGCGACCCGCGCTATTTCCCGGAGCCGCTCGCGTTCCGGCCGGAGCGCTGGCTCGACGGACTGGCCGCGCGTCTTCCCGCGCACGCCTATTTTCCATTTGGCGGCGGGCCGCGGCGTTGTATTGGTCAGGGATTTGCCTTGATGGAGGCGTCTCTGGTTGCGGCGACGCTTGCGCAGCGCTTCCGCTTCGAGCTTGAGCCGGGCCAAACGATTGTGCCGGAGCCGCTCGTAACGCTGCGCCCCCGCGGCGGCATTCGCGTGAAGATTCATTCACGCGCTTGACCACATATTCGTCTCGCATCGAAGTCAAGCCATTCTGAAAGACGGTAGTGCAGTTTGAGCGTGGCAACACCTTCTAATACATGGCACGATGGACTTATGCCCAAGTGGCGCAAGCCCCGCAATCGGCGCAAAGAGGATTTCAGCCACGCTGCGGCTCGTATAGTGAAAGAAGCTACGGAGCGGGCTGAGACACCGAATCGAACAAGAGCGGCGTCGGACACGGCGGATAAAACAAGCCAACGATAATCCACGTATCGGGATACTTAGCGACTGTCCCCACGTAAAAATGAGTGTCGTATTTCTGAATCATCTCCGTCTCAAACCTTTGACGAAATTTTGCTTCCCAGCCATCCCCGTACTTGGCCCTCCATTTTCGGAAGGCTTCGCCCATTTCCCAGTCACTACAAAACATCTTGTGTCCGGTGCATGTATCGTGGTCGCAGCGAAAGGCGTATCGGAAATTGAATGGTATCCTCTCTAGCTCTGTTGTTGGTTTTTTCTCAAAGAGATGTTCTTGCCGCAAGATCGCCAGTTGTGCTTGTGTCCAATGAGGACTGGAAGCCTTAATCAGCAGACTCTCGATAATTTTAGGGCGAAAGAGTCCGAGCGTGGGGTAGCCGTTTGCATCACGGTCTTTTTTAAGGCAGCACATGCAGTGCGCTCTCAATGGGAATAGAACCTCCTTTCGTGCTTGCCAGCCGTTTTCTGTACTCAAAGGCGCAGAGACTATCTTGATTGTTTCGTTTTTCGGTGTGTAGCTTTCGGGCCTACCATCATTGGTTTTTGTGACCGTTAGTTCGACCCATTGGTATTTTTGAAACCGCTGTTTGCGTGGCAGGTATCGGTAGCGTATCGGATGGAGCCGCAGCCATTCTTGCTTTTCTGATATTGCCGCCGTGCAGGAGACCTCGACTCCTTTCACAGCCGGGGTCGGGTACGTGCGAACCACAATGAGCGCCTTTTTGACTTCCTCTGGGGCACGTTTCATATTTCAAAGCTGCTCATGCCCATCTCTTCCAATGCCAGCGAAAGCCGATGGCGGTGGCATTCATGCGGGTCTATTTCGGTACACATCAGTGCGACAGGGTGCTCGAAGCCGTTCAGGAAAAAATGAAGATTACTACCCAAAAATGAGGCGACCACATTGTCATACCAATCCCAAATCACATCGCGTGTTCCGGTCTCAATCGCTTTGGCTCGAATGTCACGAGGAACGCCAAGCTCAGGGACGTGGGCATAATTGAGTCCGTGTTGAGACAGAATCCTCGACAAATTGTTCTTGCTCAACTCTGGACGGTACATGCTCACCGGATTGCAACGAATATCAATCAGCGTGCGCACGCCGTAACGCTTAAGTGTCCCAATAATGTCCTCTATCTTCCGGCTGGTGTACCCGAAAGTAAAAAAGTCCGCAGAGGAAGCCGAGCGCAGTTCATTCCAGATGTCTTTGTTTTCCGCTTGCTGCTTGGGCGGAGCACTAGGTAGGTTCAGACGATTTGTTTGAGGCATGAGCACATTTTAGCTCATGCAAGTGTCCACTTAATAATGCCATGTGCATCTTTGTTTCGTTTTAAGCCAATATCCGATTCCAGCCGATGAACCCACTTATTGTTCGGAAACTTTTCAGGGAGCTTGGCAATGGTTCGGATTTCTGTCCACGTCAGCGACTTGTTTTTTTTAAGCACCTCCTCGATCTTCTCTCGGAAGTTTTCGTATGTCAGCATAGACGCCGTTCGGCGGGGACGATTCCAGTAAGGACTCTTGCATTTAGGACACGCTACTGGCTGATGCTCTGGGTCTTTCGGCACCCACTCCCCGCCGCATCGCTCACAGCGATAACCCATGACGGTAATCGGAACCATAGGCATATATCGCTCCATATCTCCAAAGACAGGATACCTTTTATAAGGTTTCCTTGTAAAGATAATCCTTGACAATATATTATTTTACAATAACATAGCGATAGAAGGAAAACCAAATGAATCGCCCACGTTTGGACTTTAGAAGAGCTTATAACGACTCTGTTAAAATGAAACTGCACCACTACCTGAAAGACGGCTCCAATTACTTCACGAATTGTGGCTGTTTGCCTTCGCCCCAAGGGTCGTATGTCAGCGCATAATCCACTCGTTCGGCGAGCGGCGGGTGATTGTACAGCCATAGCTTGATGAAAGAATTTGGATGCGGATCGGAAAGATCCACTTCGCCGAGAATCTGAAAAGCGCGCGCGGCCACCTGCTTCGAATCTGGAATCAGTCCGTGCGTCACTTCGAGTCCGTATTGATCTGCTTGATGCTCGATGTGCCGGCTAAACGTGTTCGCCGCCGGTGAGGCGATAAATCCAAGAACCGTAAACCACAAAAGCAAGACCGGCAACGAAGCCCAATCATCCGTGCCTCGAATTCCCCAGCGCCCGCCACATCGCGAAAGCATCCACAACATTCCGCGAAAACCGAAATACAGCAACGCCAGCAACAGGAACGCGCCGAAGATCAGCCCTTGGTAAACATGTCCCAAAACGTAATGCCCCATTTCATGGCCGAAGACGAACATCGTCTCCGGCACATCCATCTTTGCGATTGTCGTGTCCCACACCACCACGCGTTTCGATGCGCCAAATCCGGCCACGTAGGCGTTCAGGTCGTTCCCTTTTTCGCTTTCGTTCATCCAAAACATGCGCTGCGCGGGAATATCCATTCCGGCGCGTTGCACCACTTTTTCGAGCGCGACCACCAGCGCAGGATCTTTCGTTTCCAGCGGTTCGAACGTGTTGAATAGCGGAGCGATCACCAGCGGCGCAAGGAAAATCACAAAGAACAAAATCGGCAGCGCGGCCAGCCAGAAGTAAATCCACCAGCGGCGAGGGCTGTGGCGGATGATCGCATACAGAACCCAAACCAGAATAATCCCTATGATGAACGATATAATTTCGCCCTTCGTCCAATCCCATGCCCACGAACCCCAGCCCTGAATCGAAATTCCGTAGCTGCGCGAGAGCCAGTGCCCATAAATATCTGTCGGCAACCCCAGCACGGCGATAGTCAGCAGTAGAATCGGCGTGAAAATCACGGCTTGCAAAAAGCGAAACTTCGTCGCGCGTTCCGCCCAATCGCAATATTTCGGCGCGAGTTTCCACGCAAGCACCAGCCACAAGACGATGACGCCCCAGACGAACCCAACGAAGTAGAGGATGTATTGCGCGCGTGAATACTTCACCGCTTTCTCGTAAAGATCCGGCGGCAGCGTGTAGGCTTTTACCTCGGGCTTCGGTTTTTCCGTTTGCGTTGACGCCGATGCCGCCGGGGGCTGCGTCTGTTGCGGCGTTCTTGCGAAGGCCGTCGTCGCGCTGGAAGCCGCAGTTTCGGCAGGCCTGCGTGCCCTGGTGGGTCTGGCGGCCGCGGCAAACAACAGCAGGAACACAAGTCCGGAAACTACTTCTCGTTTGCTCAATCCAGTCATCGTTTCCTCTCGGCTGAACGAACTGTCGCGGGCCCTTAACTTTGCCGGGATTATGCTCCCAGCCGTGGACTGCCACAAGCGCTATCGTGCTGGCGGCGGGCATCGCTTTCGCTTGAGTTACCGTCTAATGGAAGCAGCAAAACATGAAACGTGCCCTTCGCATTTTCGTCATCGCGTGCCTGGCTTTCGCCAGCGCCAGCGTGGCCTGCACGGCAGCATTTTCGCAAAACGCTTTGGCCGTCGCACAAACTTCGCCGCAAAATTCTTCCGCGCCGCCCGCCGAAAACTCCACCAGTTCGCTGGCTGCGCTCGAAGGCAAACGTCTCTCACTTGAACAAATGCTTCCGGCGCTGCCTAGGCGCGTGAAGTCAAAGTCGGGCGCTGCGGGCGACATGATCAATTTGCTGGTCATCGGCTCAAAAGAGCAGATCGCTGACGCTTTCAAGGCCGCCGGTTGGATCCAGCCGGACAAGACAACGCAGGATGCGATTGTCCACGCCATTCAGGAAACCATGGCGCACAAAGCGTACGCGGAAATGCCGATGAGCCAACTTTATCTCTTCGGCCGTGCGCAGGATTTTGGGTTCGTCGATGGCATGCCTATCCAGGTCGTCGCCGAGCGAAATCACTTTCGCATGTGGCGCGCCCCCTGGCTCGATTCCGAGGGCCACACTGTTTGGGCGGGTGCCGGCACGCACGACGTCGGACTTGAGAAAGATCAGACGGGCACCCTGACCCATCGCATTGACCCCAACGTGGACACCGAGCGCGATTATATTATTCAGACGCTCCAAGATGCGGGAAAGGTGGCGACAACGGAATACATCACGCCCGCTGATCCTGTACGCGAAGCGGTAACTGCCACGGGCGACACGTATCATTCCGATGGACGCATTCTCGTTGTCTATCTCAAATAGACTTTGCCAGTCTCCGATTTATTGTTTCACCGGGACGCTCTTACAAACTTCAAATTTCAACGCGCCCGGTTTACGCTTGGGCGTCGGAACAGGTGCCTCTTTGGGCGCGAGCCGCAACCTAATCTGGCCGGAACTTGACGACCGCAGCTAGCATAGTGGAAGGCCGCGGAGGAAAAATCATGAAACATGCCATGAGATGGGCGAGCATCGCAGCGCTGTTAATTTTTGTGCCTGGAATTTCCTCGCCGGGATTTGCAGCCGCTCTTCCTTCGAGCCAGCAGTCCAAACAATCCGTTGCCGAAGCCGCGCGCAAAGCGCAGGAAAAAAAGAAAGACGAGTCGAAAGCCAAAACTATTTGGACGAATGACAACATTCCCAATACGCCCGGCGGAGTCAGCGTTGTGGGAGAACAACCGGCAGCAACAAACGCCGGCGAGTCTGTCACTGGCGCCGCAACCGAAGCCGCGCCGGCGGCGGTCGACAGCGCAAAATCGGACGCAGACCGCGCGCAAACTTTAAGCGAGCTCGACGACGCCCAGAAGCAGCTCGACAGCCTGAAAACTGATCTCGATATTTTGCAGCGCGA
>DATEHB010000035.1:0-5066 GCA_035279805.1 Candidatus Acidiferrales bacterium | reverse complement strand
CTCGTCGGCGATTCGCTCGGCATGGTCGTGCTCGGCTACGACAACACGCTTCCCGTCACGCTCGACGAAATGCTGCACCACGTTCGAGCCGTTCGTCGCGGCACAAATCGCGCACTCGTCGTCGCGGACATGCCCTTCGGCACGTTTCACGTTTCGCCGGAGGAAACCGTCCGCCACGCGCTGCGCCTGGTGAAAGACGGAGCCGAAGCTGTGAAACTCGAAGGCGGTGAAAAACGCATGGAAGCGATTGCGCGCCTCGTCGAATCGGAAATTCCGGTGATGGCGCACATCGGCCTTACTCCGCAATCCGTTCTGGAGATGGGCGGCTTTCGCGTTCAGGGGAAATCGGTCGAGTCGGCCGAGCGCCTGATGCGCGACGCGCGCGCCGTGGAAGCCGCGGGAGCTTTTTCCGTCGTCCTCGAATCCGTGCCGCGAGAACTGGCCGCGCGCATCACGGCGGAACTGCGCATCCCGACCATCGGCATCGGCGCGGGCCCCGATTGCGACGGCCAGGTGCTCGTGTTCCACGATCTCGTGGGCTTGAGCGTGAACGGCACGCCGAAATTCGCGCGCCAGTACGTCAATCTGAGCGGAGAAATTTCGCGCGCCGCGCGCGAGTATTGCGACGACGTGCGCAACGGGCGCTTCCCCTCCGACGCGGAATCGTTCCACGCGCAGCAATGGCCCGCGGAGCCACGGAAAACCCAAATCCACTAACATGAAGTGGCGCTTCGCTGGCGCGCGAGCGATTCTCTCGCCGCTCAAAAGATAGGCTTGCGTTGGCTTGGATCTGAAAAAGGTGACCGGCAGTTTGCACGAATGTGGGAGAGCAGATAATGACGATCGACGACGTCCATCATCTCTACGACTACAACGCATGGGCGAATCATCGCGTGCTCGACGCGTGCGCCGCGCTGACGTCCGAGCAATTCGCGCGCAATCTCGGTTCGAGTTTCCCGTCCGTGCGCGACACGCTCACGCATATCATGTTCGCGGAGTGGCTGTGGCTGGAACGCTGGCTCGGCCGCTCGCCCGGCTTTCCTACCAGTGATTTTCCTGATCTCGCTTCCCTTCGCACTCGCTGGCAAAAAATCGAAGGAGATTTGAACGCCTTCATTCAGAAATTGCCAGCGGCGGATCTCGAACGCGTCGTCGAATACAAGAATACGAAAGGCCACGCGTTCTCGAATCCGATGTGGCAAATGCTTCAGCACCTCGTCAATCACAGCACGTATCATCGCGGCCAGATCACCACCATGCTGCGGCAGCTTGACGCGGCTCCCTCCGCAACGGATCTGATTGCTTTTTGTCGCGAACGAGCCAGCTTGCCGCACAACTAGAACCGAAAACACGCGATGGAAATCGTCCGCACAATTGACTGGATGAAACAAGCATCGCGCCAGGCCGAAGCTGCCGGCCGCGTCATCGGATTCGTACCCACCATGGGCGCGCTGCATCAAGGCCATCTTTCGCTTGTGCGCGCCGCGCGGGAGCAGTGCTCGCACGTCGTCGTCTCGATCTTTGTGAACCCAAAACAATTCGGGCCGTCGGAGGATTTCCAAAACTATCCCCGCGACTTTGAAAAAGATCGCGCGCTTCTGGACAATCTCAACGTCGATTATCTATTCGTTCCCGAAACGGCGGAAATTTACCCGCGCGATTTTCATACGAGTGTTCACGTCGACGGTTTGAGCGAAAAATTCGAGGGGCGCGTTCGTCCGGGCCATTTCCAGGGCGTCACTACAGTGGTTCTGAAGTTTTTTGAAATTGTCCGCCCGCGCTTTGCCTATTTCGGGCGCAAAGACGCGCAACAGGCGCGCATCATTTGCCAAATGTGCGCGGACTTGAATCTTGACGCGGAAATTGTAGTGCGCCCGATTCTGCGCGAGCCTGACGGTCTCGCCATGTCTTCTCGAAACGCTTATTTGAAAAATGAAGAGCGCCGCGCCGCCACAATTCTGCATCGCTCGCTCGACCGAGTGAGCAGAGAAATCGCGCGCGGGGCTCGCGCCGCGGGGCCGCTTCTTGAAACGCTACGCGCGACGGCCGCCTCCGAGCGGCTCGCCAAAGTCGATTATGCTGCGATCGTCGACGCCGATTCGTTCGAGCCGGTTGATTTTCTCCGCGGCAATTGCCTGATCCTGATTGCCGCGCGCATCGGCTCGACGCGGCTGATCGACAATCTGCTGGTCGAAGAGCGCGAGGGGAATTTCGAGGTTTCGCTCTGACGCTTGGCCGAGTTCTGATACACTCAGCTTGCTCCGCCCTTTGATGCACCCCAAGGAGATCGTCATGCGAAATATTCTTTCCTCTTCCGTTTTATCTGCTCTGATAATTCTATGCGCGGCTCCGTTGTACGCCCAAAAAACCGTGCCGGCCGGGACCGCGGTCATGATTCGTCTCGAGCAATCCGTCAGTTCGAAAAATGCTACCGCCAATCAGAAAGTGAAAGCGACTGTCGCCCAGGATGTGGTGATTCACGGACAGGTTTTGATTCCGCGCGGCTCGCCGGCGGCGTTGTATGTCGCGGAAGCCGTTCCCTCCGGACGTCTCTCGACGCCCGCGAAATTATTGTTGCGGCTCGATGCTGTCACCGTTGGCGGGCGCGCCTACCCTGTTTCCGCGCACCTCGCCGGCGAAGAAGGGAAGTCGCACAAGAAGCGGAATGAAGTCGCAATCGGCGGAGGCGCCGCAGCGGGCGCGATCATCGGAGCGATCGCCGGCGGCGGCAAGGGCGCTGCGATTGGCGGAGCAGCAGGCGCCGGCGCCGGTACGGCAGGCGCAGCGGCGACGGGTAAGAAGGATATTACCTTCGAGCCAGAGACGGCTCTCAGCTTCCGCCTGAAATCCAGCATGCGAATCCACTAGGCGTGCGTAAAACTGCAGGATTTTTAAAGTTCAGGGCGCAATCCGTCACCTCAGACGGCGTTCTGGTCATTTGTAATAGCCAGTGCATGAAATAGCCCAGTGCAAATGTAATTGCCTGTGCAAAATTATGCGCACAATCGGAATGTTTTGAAGAGTACTGTTCAACAGATTTGCTAGTCTCCTGCATAACTTCCTCCCGTCAAATTCAGTGCTTCACCCCCTTACGGGGGTTTACTTTCACCAGTATCTTGGTCGCATCTCAGCGGACGTCAGCGCGCAAATCCAAGAAGCGAGGCGCGAGGGCATTTGCTACAAAAAGGGGTCAAACATTGATGCGACTGATCAGGACACTATCATTCGTTGGAGGGCTCGCGATCGTTCTTACGCTCGGCGTCGCTGGCACAACATTTGCCGAAGCAGTGTTCACCGGCTCGGTAAGCCTTAACGGCACGGGATTCGGACATGTGAATACAGTTCTAACCATGCAGGGGCACGGCGGAGAAATGGGCGGGATCGAGTCCGGATGTGTTGGACTTGGCGGCGCGGGAATCCAGATGATTGGCCCCTCGGTTTGCCAGGGGAACAATCTGGGCGGCGACGAAAAGTCGCCGAATAAATTCCCTCACAATCAGACTTTCGTTGTCTCGGACGCATCCACGCTGGCGATCATCTTCAACACAGACCAGCCTGGAGGCAATTCGATCACGCTGAACAACCTGGTCTTCGTGTTCTACAACGCCGAAGGCCGGGTGGGCTTTGCGTCGACTGATTTTGCGAAATCGATCTTCCTCGCGAGCACTGCGTACGAACCGGGGATGGGAAAATCGGGCTGGGAATTCATGCTGGACTCCAAGGATAGCGCGGCGGCACAAGCGGCTATTGATTCCGGCTTCGATATTCTTGGATTGTCGGCAACCGTTTCGGGCGCGCGGGGCGGACCTGAAACTTTCTGTGTCACTACCGGAGCCAATGCCCCTGTACCGGCGCCGGAACCAGCCACTTTGCTGCTTCTTGGGGCCGGCCTGGTTGTGACGGGCGCGGCAATTCGCCGGAGAGGCGCCGCGTGATTGATTTTTCTTTGAAGCTGCTTTGAACCGGTTGAAACGGCGCCGCCTGCTTCACGTGAGCGGCGCTTCGTTTTTTTCCCGGCGCGCGCAAACGCTTACTGCTTCGCAATCTCCTGAAGCACTTCGGCGGCGTGGCCTTTCGCGCTGGCTTTCTCCCACACGCGCCGTATCTTCGCGTCCGGGCCGATCCAGTACGACATGCGCACGATTCCGAGAAACGATTTCCCGAGGAAGCTTTTCATTCGCCGCGCGCCATACACTTCGATTGCGTCGAAGTTGATGTCTGCGAGCAGCGGAAAATTCAAATTGTACTTGGCCTTGAATTTCGCCTGCTGCTCGACGGAATCCGCGCTGCATCCCAGAATCACGGTGTTGAGCTTCTCGAATTTCTTTCTGGCGTCACGAAACTCGGACGCTTCATTTGTTCAACCGGGCGTCAGCGCCTTGGGAAAAAAGAAGAGGACCACATTCTTGCCGCGGAAATCGGCGAGCGCGACTTGCTTTCCGTCGTCCGCCGGCAAATTAAATTCCGGAGCGCGTTCGCCAACTTTTAGTATGTCGCTCATTTTACTTCCTGCGATTGGCGCAACAACCGCTTCAAAATATCGCTGATCGTTTGCGGATTCGCCCGGCCGCGCGTCTCCCGCATTACCTGGCCCACGAAAAACTTGAATACCCCTTCGTTTCCTGCGCGATACTTCGCCACGTTTTCAGGATTCTTCTCGAGCGTTTCCCGGCAAATGTTCTCGACGCTTTCCGCGTCAGTGATCGGCGATAATCCTTCCGACGCAATGATCTCCGCCGCGGGTTTGCCGGTCTCGAACATTTTCGCAAACACGCGCTTCCCCACCGCGCCCGTGATTTCATTGTTCTCGACTCCGCGCAAGAGGCCGGCAAAGGCTTCGGGACGCACGGGCGATTCGGAAATATTTTTTGCCGCGTCATTCAGCCGCCGCAGCAACTCGGTTTGAATCCAATTCGCCGCCGCTTTCGGCGGAGCGCCCGCGCGGACCACCGCTTCAAAGTAATCCGCGAGCGTGCGAGTGGCCGTCAAGACTCCGGCATCGTAAGCGGTGATTCCGTACCGCTCCGCAAATCGCCCGCGTTTCGCGTCCGGCAACTCCGGCATGG
>DATEHB010000034.1:0-17616 GCA_035279805.1 Candidatus Acidiferrales bacterium | reverse complement strand
CGCGCTTCTTTCGTTGCTGGCGGAAACACCCAAGCATGGCTATCAGTTGATGAAAGACCTGGAGGAACGTTCCGGCGGGCTGTATCGCGCGAGCGCGGGAGCGATTTATCCCACTTTGCAACAGCTCGAGGACGAGGGCCTGGTGAAGGTTTCCGAAGAGGATGGCAAGCGCATTTATCGCGTCACTGACGCGGGGAAAAAGGAACTTGACAGCAACAAGGAAACCGTCGAGCGCATCTGGGAACGCGCGAAGGGTTTCCGCGAATGGGCGCCGTGGATGGGGCCGGAAGGGTCGGCGGTGGCAAAGGCCGCGGCGCTAGTGATGAAGTCAGCTCTGCGCGCAGCGACTCGCGGCGGCGGCGAGCCGGACAGAATCAAGAAAATCCGCGAGATTCTGGAGAAGGCGCAACAGGAGCTGGACAAGCTTGAAAAGTGAAGAGTAAGTTCACCACCTTAGGGGTGGTCTTTGTTTGAAGGCTACCCCTGAGGAAGCGATCGGCACGTGTCGCCAGGTACCGCGGCCAGAAAGGGCCTCGTTATTGAACTTTCTCCCCGAGATAGGCGCGGTCGAGCCGTTGTCCCTCTTTCTCAGAGAAGTCATTGCCAGCGTGCCCGATCTTCGTCAATGCGAGTTGTATGATTTGAGAAGGACGCATCTCTGTGTAGCCGGCTTCTTCATCGAAGAGCGCGCCATCTGGTTCTCCGATTTTCAAAGCTGCGGGCTTTCCTGCGAAACCAACCTTCATTGAGCCGTCAGTCTGCAGTTCGTGAATCTCGTATTGGACGGCTTCGCATCCCAGTTTCGGATCCGCCCATTCCACAATGGTGCGTCCACCGAGGGGTTGCCATTGAATAACGTCCACGTTCTCCCCCAGAATCGTGGAGGTTCCTTTGAATTGGTGGCCGTGCGCAGCAAATGCGGGACTAAGGCAACCCGTTGGGGACTGCACAGAGGAATCCAACCAAGCTTTCAGGTGAGACCCAGTCAGCGGAGGCCATGTAGCTTTTGCTTTGACGGCGTCAACAATCATCATCCCATGCCCGTCGGCAAATGCAAGTTCACGTTCCGTCAGCCCAGATTGTCGTCCGGCCTTTCCAAGGAAAGGTCCGATTTCCGCAGTCGATCCGTCACTTCGGCGAGCGATGGTCTTCTGGCCAACGAGCACTGCCGCGGGGCCCTGGGTAAAATCGTAAAGGTTGGATGCCAAAGTAAACGGCGTCACAGTAATGGGAGATTGCGCGGAGCTACGGGATACGAAAGAACTGGCTAGCCAATAGGAGCCGACAGCGAGCATCAGCGCTACAAGAAGCCAAGCCGGTCGCCCCTGAAGACTCGACCAGAGCTGCGTGGTGCGAAATTCTCTATTCATGCCCACCTTCCCAAATCCGCATATCTTACACTATATACACCTTCCGCAATAGGGAGCGTACCGATTACAAATGTAGCCTACGGCGCAATGCTCTCCGCAATTGGGGCCCGCACCGCAATTGTCGTCCCCGGCGCACTCGTAGAAAACACACGCTCCGAGGTCGCCGGAGATATGGCAGTCATAACCGACAAAGCACGTTTTAGGCACCTGGGGTCCCACGCCGGGGATTTCTAAGCAGTTTTGTTGCGCGGCTCCTCGAGTTGCCCCTAGTGCGGCACTGAGTACACAAATAACGAAAGTCCAAAACGCCCTCCGAGCCGTCGGTCCCAGTATCATTTGGACCTCCTTCAAAGGCCCCCGCCTTATAAGTGCAGGGTAACCCCCCCCCGCTTTTGAATGTCAAGGCACAGTAAGGCGTACCGTGCGGAGGGTTCTGTGGTGTGGGCTTCCCGACGTGTGAATTAGTTAGGGCTGGACATGGAGGAGAGGAACTCGGCGTTCGTTTTGGCTTTGGAGAGCCGGCCAAGCAGGAGTTCCATCGCTTCGACGGTCGAGAGCGGGCTCAGGACCTTGCGCAGCACCCAGATGCGATTGAGCTCGTCGGCGGGCAAAAGCAATTCGTCTTTGCGCGTGCCGGAGCGATTGATGTCGATCGTGGGGAAAACGCGCTTGTCGACGAGGCGGCGGTCAAGATTGATTTCCATGTTGCCGGTACCCTTGAACTCCTCGAAGATCACGTCGTCCATGCGACTGCCCGTGTCGATCAGGGCCGTGGCGATGATGGTGAGCGAGCCGCCCTCTTCGATATTTCGCGCGGCGGCGAAAAAGCGTCGCGGGCGCTGCAAGGCGTTCGCGTCAATACCTCCAGAAAGAACTTTTCCAGAGGGCGGCGTGACGGCGTTGTAGGCGCGGCCGAGACGCGTGAGCGAATCGAGAAGAACGACCACGTCGCGCTTGTGCTCGACGAGGCGCTTGGCCTTTTCGAGAACCATTTCGGCGACTTGAATGTGGCGCTGGGGCGGCTCGTCGAACGTGGAGCTGATGACTTCGCCCTTCACGGTGCGCTGCATGTCCGTGACTTCTTCCGGACGCTCGTCGATGAGCAGAACGATGAGAGCGATCTCCGGGTGATTGGTGGTGACGGAATTGGCGAGCGATTGCAGCATCATCGTCTTGCCGGTCCGCGGAGGCGCGACGATCAAGCCGCGCTGGCCCTTGCCGATGGGGCAGAGCATGTCGAGCACGCGTCCGGTGAGATTTTCCTTGGTGGTTTCCAGGCGAATGCGCTCCTGCGGATAGAGCGGCGTCAAATTGTCGAAGAAGATTTTATTGCGCGCGACTTCGGGATCTTCGAAATTGACGGCCTCGACTTTAATCAACGCGAAGTAACGCTCGCCATCCTTCGGAGGGCGCACCTGGCCGGAGACAGTGTCGCCGGTGCGCAGGTCGAACTTGCGGATTTGCGACGGCGAGACGTAGATATCGTCGGGACCGGGCAGGTAGTTGTATTCAGGTGCGCGGAGGAAGCCAAAGCCGTCGGGGAGGCATTCGAGAACGCCCTCGGAGAAAATGAGGCCGTTCTTTTCGGTTTGCGCGCGGAGGATCTGGAAGATCAACTCCTGCTTGCGCATGCCGCCGGCGCCGGGGATATTGAGTTCCTTGGCGATTTTCGCCAGGTCGGTGATGTTGCGGTCTTTCAATTCTGCAAGACTGATGCTCATCTGATATTTCCTTAAATTGATTTATTCGATTTTTGGTTCTACGACTAAATTTCTGACCTGAGGTTTCTCAAGCACGGGAGCACTCGGGATGTTCCTCGGGCAGGTGAACTTTACAGCCGGCCGGAAATTCCCCCTCCGGCACAAAACTTTATTTCATCTTCGTGGGAAGAACGAAGGCCTAGTTGGTGAATTCGTTGTCCTGCGGCGCGCCGGCGTCAAAATCGGGCGCGACTTCGGGAACGGGCGTAGGGCTGGCCGTCAAGGGTCGCTCGAGCGCCAAGTACAAAACTTCGTCCATCGTATCGACAAACTTTACGGACATCTGGGCCTGAATTTCAGCCGGAACGTCGGCGAGATCCTTTTCATTGTCGCGCGGGAGGATCACGGTGCGCAAGCCGAGGCGGTGAGCGGCGAGCAATTTCTCCTTCACGCCGCCAATGGGAAGCACTTTGCCGCGCAGGGTGATTTCACCGGTCATGGCCAAATCGCAGCGAACAGGAATGCGCGTGAGCGCGCTGGCGATGGAGGTGCAGAGCGTGATGCCGGCGGAGGGGCCGTCTTTCGGGATAGCCCCCTCGGGCACGTGCACGTGAATATCGAGATGGCGGTAGAAGTCTTTTTGCAAGCCGAACAAATGGCTGCGCGAGCGGACGTAGCTCATCGCGGCCTGGGCGGATTCCTGCATGACGTCGCCAAGCTTTCCGGTGAGCGTCAAGCGGCCCTTGCCCTGCATCAGCGTCGCTTCGGTGCGGAGGACTTCGCCGCCGACTTCAGTCCAGGCGAGACCGACCGCGAGGCCGACTTCGTTCTTTTTCTCCGCGAACATGTCGCGATACTTGATAACGCCCAGATAGCCGTTTACGTTCGCCGGTGTGACCGCGACAGCGGCGGATTTGCCTTCGGCGACAAGCTTGCGGGCAACTTTACGCGAAATATTGGCAATTTCGCGTTCGAGATTGCGCACGCCTGCTTCATGTGTGTAGTGGCGAATCAAGTGCAACAGGCCTTCATCCGTGAAAGTAAGATTTTCCTCGGCGATGCCGGTGGCTTCGCGCTGCTTGCGGACAAGGAAGCGCCTTGCGATTTGCATTTTCTCTTGCTCGGTATAGCCGGGAAGGCGCAAGACTTCCATGCGATCCTGAAGCGGCTGCGGAATCGTGTGCAGGACGTTGGCGGTACAAACGAACATCACTTTCGAGAGGTCGTATTCGACGTCGAGATAATGGTCGGTGAAGGCGTGATTGAGTTCGGGATCGAGCACTTCCATCAGTGCGGCTGACGGATCGCCTCGGAAGTCCATGGACATTTTATCGACTTCGTCGAGGACGAAGACTGGATTCACCGTGCCGGCCTTGCGCATCATTTGGATAATCTGGCCCGGGAGCGCGCCGATGTACGTGCGGCGATGGCCGCGAATTTCGGCTTCATCGCGAACGCCGCCGAGAGAGACACGAACGAATTTGCGTCCCGTGGCTTTGCCGATGGACATGGCAAGGGAAGTCTTGCCCACGCCAGGAGGGCCGACGAAGCAGAGAATCGAGCCCTTGGGATTCTTGACCAGCTGCCGAACGGCGAGAAATTCGAGGATGCGTTCCTTGATTTTCTCGAGGCCGTAATGATCCTCGTTGAGAATTTCCTCGGCGCGCTTGATGTCGCGGATTTCACGCGAGCGTTTTTTCCACGGCACGGCGAGCATCCAGTCGAGATAATTGCGAGAGACGGTCGATTCCGCGGACATGGGCGGCATCATTTCGAGCCGCTTCATCTCCTGCATGGCCTTCTCCTGAACTTCCTTGGGCATGCCGGAGGTTTCGATTTTTTTCTTGAGCTGATCGAGTTCGCCCGCTTCGCCGCGGCCGAGCTCCTTCTGAATGGCTTTCAATTTCTCGTTGAGGTAATACTCTTTCTGGGCGCGCTCCATCTGGCGTTTGACGCGCGTGTTGATGCTGCGATCGACGTTGAGCTTTTCGGTTTCGGCGTCAAGGATTTCACCGATGCGATTCAGGCGCTCGAGCGGATCGAAAATTTCGAGGAGCTCCTGCTTTTCCTCGACGGGAATGGTGAGATTCGCGGCGATGACGTCGGAGAGCTTCGCCGGATCGTCGACGCGGACGGCCGCAATCATGGTGTCGTAATTCAAGGATTGCGAAAGCTTGACGTATTGCTCAAAAAGGCCGGTGACGCGGGTGGCGGCTTGTTCGAGTTGCGGATTCGGTTCTGACTTCAGGGGAATGACACGAATCGTAGCGCGAAAGAAGCCTTCATCGTTTGCGATTTGAACGATTTTGGCGCGGTCGGCGCCTTCGACGAGGACTTTGATGTTGCCGTCAGGGAGTTTGACGCTCTGAACGATGTTGGCGAGCGTGCCGACCTGATAAATTTCCTCGGGGCGCGGGTCGTCAACGGAAGCGTCATGCTGCGTGGCGAGGAAGATTTTCTTTTCGCCCGCGAGAGCTTCTTCGAGGGCGCGAACGGAGGCTTCGCGGCCGACGATGAACGGCGTCATCATCTGCGGGAAGATGACCATTTCGCGCACCGGCATCATCGGCACGCGCTTCGTTTCCAATTTTTCCCGGCTAAACATGGAATCTTTCGACTCTCCCGTGAGCGGCTAGCCTGCCTTTTCGAGCAAGCTCCAATTGATTTCCCGGCCCTTGACCATTTCAGCGGTGACGATGAAGTCGCGCATTTTGCGCTGAGAAGGGAGGTGGTACATCAGGTCAAGCATCAGGTCTTCCAAAATCATGCGCAAGCCGCGCGCGCCGACTTTGCGCTGCAGGGCCAGTTCGGCGACGGTCTCGAGAGCGTCGTCGGTGAATTTCAAGCGGACATTCTCAAATTCGAAAAGCTTCTGGTACTGGCGAATCAAAGCGTTCTTCGGTTCCTGAAGAATGCGAATGAGCGCGGATTTGTCGAGATCGCCCAGAACGCCGAGAACCGGAAGGCGGCCGACGAATTCGGGAATTAGGCCGTAGCGAATCAGATCGGTCGGCTGGGCCTGTTCGAGGACTTCAATATTGCGGCGCGACGGCGTGGCAGGCGCGACGTCTGCGTGGAAGCCGAGAGACTTCTGCCCGATGCGGCGCTCGATAATTTTTTCCATGCCGACGAACGCGCCACCGCAAATGAAAAGAATATTCGTGGTGTCGACGGGCGTGAATTCCTGGTGCGGATGCTTGCGGCCGCCCTGCGGAGGAACATTCGCCGTGGTGCCTTCGAGAATTTTCAGGAGCGCCTGCTGGACGCCTTCGCCGGAGACATCGCGGGTGATGGACGGATTTTCGTCTTTTTTCGAAATTTTGTCGATCTCGTCTATATAAATGATGCCCTGCTGGGCCTTCTGGACGTCGCCATCGGCGGCCTGCAGGAGTTTCAAGATAATGTTCTCGACGTCTTCGCCGACGTAGCCGGCTTCGGTGAGCGTGGTGGCGTCCACAATGGCGAAAGGAACTTCGAGCATGCGCGAGAGCGTTTGCGCGAGAAGCGTTTTGCCGGTGCCGGTGGGGCCGATGAGCAGAATATTGGATTTGGTAAGCTCTACGTCGCTGGGCGTGCGATTCAAAAAAATGCGTTTGTAATGATTGTAGACGGCGACGGCGAGTTTCTTTTTCGTTTTGTCCTGGCCAATGACGTAGCCATCGAGAAAGGACTTGATTTCGGGCGGGCGCGGCAAACGACGATTCGCCGGAGTGGCCTGCTCGCGCTTTTCCTCGTCAAGGATCTGCTGGCAGACGCTGACACACTCGTTACAAATATAGGAACGCGGATATTCCGAAGGCGAGCTGATGAGCTTCTCCACCTGCTCCTGAGTCTTGTGACAGAAAGAGCAGTGGAGCGCTTCGTCTGCGTTAAATCGCTTCACCGTAATGTTAGCCTCCAGTCCGATTCATATCCGCGGTGCAAATCGTAGTCATTATTGTAAAGCACAGGTCGGGTGCGAGGCGCGTGTTCATCGGTTTAGCTACTAACCTTTTGGAACGGACTAGCGGTGCTTGGAGATGATTTCATCAACGACGCCGTATTCCTTAGCCTGTTCGGCCGACATGATGAAATCGCGCTCGACGTCCCGTTCAATCTTTTCGACCGTCTGGCCCGTATGATGGGCAATGAGCTTGTTCAATCCGGCGCGCGTTCGCAGGATTTCTTTGGCGTGAATGTCAATATCGGTGGCCTGGCCGGAAAGACCGCTGAGCCACGGCTGGTGAATCAGGATACGCGAGTTCGGGAGCGAGTAGCGCTTCTTGGGAGTTCCGGCCATGAGCAGCACCGCGGCAATAGAAGCCGCCTGGCCGACGCAGTAGGTCACGACGTCGGGCCGGACGAACTGCATCGTGTCATAGATTGCCATGCCCGCGGTAATCACGCCGCCGGGGGAATTAATGTAAATGGAGATGTCCTTTTCCGGGTCCTCGGCGGCCAGGAACAAAAGCTGGGCGGTGACGAGGTTCGCGACGTGGTCGTCAATCGGCGTGCCGATGAAGATGATGTGGTCCTTGAGCAGGCGCGAGTAAATATCATAGGCGCGTTCGCCACGGTTGGTCTGTTCGACCACCATGGGGACGAGCGTTGTGGCGTGCGGGGCCGGGATGTCTCTCATAGGAGGTTAACCGGCGCGCAGCGGAGTACGAAGCGGGTATTATTTTTCACGTTTAGCGATGGTTTGAATCCGAGCCGTGCGGTGAACCAAATCAATTGCTTTATCACTGCGCAACTTCGATTTCATCCTATCGAGGGCCCCTTCCTTTGTCAAGCGCGCGCGAATCACTGCCGCGGATTCGCCACTACGTTCAGCGAGCTTTGCAAGTTCTTTTTCAATCTCGTTGTCGGAGATTTCAATGTTTTCGGCGGTGGCGATGCGGTCAATCAGAATCTCCGCCTTCACATCGCGTTCCGCTCGCTCGCGCTGGCGCTGGCGCATGGCAACCCAGTCCACGTTGACGGCGCGAGGATCGACTCCCTGAGCAGCAAGAGTGCGAACCATCCGTTCCAGACGCGCGTCCATTTGATGCTCGATGAGCGCTTCGGGAACCGGAAAATCGTGGCGCTTGACGAGTTCATCGAGAATTTTCTCGCGTGCCTGCGATTGCTGATGCTCTTCGCGCGCAGAGGCGAGGCGTTCGCGAATTTTACCGCGAAGTTCTTCAAGAGTCGCGGCGCCGGCCGCGCCCTCGCCGATTTCCTTCACGAAGTCGTCATTCAGTTCGGGAAGCTTCTTTTCTTTTACGGCGCGGACTTCGACGGCGTAGTTGTAAGTTTTTCCTTTGAGTTTCGGGTCCGGATAATCGTCGGGATACTTCGTTTCGAAGCGGCGCGTTTCACCCGGTAAAGCACCGCGGAGATTTTCGTTGAACGCTTCGAGGGTTTCGTCGGCTCCGATGTGACACTGGACATTATCGGCGCGAATGGGATCTCCGCCACCCGCGGGCGTGCCCATGATTTTTATCTGGACGAAGTCGCCATCTTTTGCGGTCCGGCCTTCGACGGGAGAGTACGTGGCGGCGCGCTCGCGCATTTCTTCGAGAGTTTTGTCCACTTCGGCGTCGCCCGCTTCGAGGGCTTCGACTTCGATTTCGAGATTTTTGTAATCGCCAAGTTCGAATTCAGGCAGGACTTCGAAAGTGGCGCGGAATTTCAGCGGGCCCGCGTCGGTGAAATCCACTTTGTCGACTTCCGGGCGCGTGACGGGCGAGAGCTTTTTTTCCGTGAGCGCCTGTTCCAGAAATTCAGGGACGAGCGATTCGAGCACTTCGCCCTTGATTTCGGCGGCGAAACGGCGGCGGATCAGCGTGACAGGAGCTTTGCCGGGGCGAAAGCCAGGGATGCGCGCGACGCGAGCCAGATCGCGGGCGATTTTTTCCGTGGTCTTCTGGACGTTTTCGGCGGGAATCTCGAGTTCGATTTCGCGGCGGCAGGTTGCTTCAGTCATGTTTGTTTTCGTTTTGTATTTCGTGGAACGGCAATTTAAATTTGTGAATGAATTTCGCGCACTTGGGAAATTGACGACAGGGCGCTACTTTCACGCTGCCTCAGGCGTCTTTGTGAATTTTCGCAGGAGCGGCAGGGAAAAGCGGCCAACAGCCACAACAGAAGAAGTATAGAGGAACGCGTTGCGAGCGTCAACTCGGCGCAGGGACAGGCGCATTTATCGAGACTTCATCGCCCCTAGGAGCGGGCCCCTGGGCCTCCCTGACCGGACGGAGTCCGGCGGCATCCGTTTCCGGTAGAGGCAGCGGCTCTCATGTACGGAACCTTGCTGTGTCGGCTCTTCAAATGCGCCACGGCTTACTCGGCCGTCGCGTCTGGTCTCTCTTCCGCCATATGCGCCCGGATTCGCTCCTTTTTCCATCTGGGTCCTATTGCCCTTCTCGCGTGACCTCCCTTGAAGAGGATCTGCGCGAGGATGAGTATGCCAACTGCCTGCCAGAACCCAATAGTGGGCAGATTGAAGATCGCAGGCATCAACCAGTTCCAGAGCCACATGGTTACAGCGCCAAAGAGGGCGAGAAACACGGGAACGAAAACCAGGGCCGCCGCTGCCATGACCCCGATCTTTGCCCCACGGGAATACTCGCACCATTTCTTGCGACGAGGATAGCCTTCTTCATTTTGCGACATCGTATGCCTCCTATCTTGAGATCAATCGTCCATCCAATACTCGAGCGCGGCGGCGAGCTTGCGCAGCGCATAACGCTTCCTTGCCATCAGCGTATCGATCGAGACGCCTTTCGCCGCTGCCAGTTCCTTGAAGCCGATGCCGCCGAGGGCCTGGGCACGGATGACTTCACGCTGCGGCGCGGGCAGAGCCTCGATAGCTACGTCGAGGGCGGTGAGGACCTCGTTGCGCAGGAAATGCTCCTGCGGGTTAAGCCCCGCCTCGACGGCTATCGCTTCGAGCGCCCCCTCTGGGAGCTCGGTCGAACCCGCCCTTCGTCTCGCACTCTCGCCCCTCCACAAGTCGATGAGACGGTTGCGCATCGCGGAGAAGATCCACGCCGCGATGTCCTCAACGGGCGAGAGAACGTTCGTGTTGGCCAGAGCGCGGATAAAGGCGTCCTGGAGGACGTCCTCGGCTGTCGCCGCGTCGGGGGCATGTCGCCGCGCCCAAGCGAGGAAGCCCCGTCTGCGCTCGCTGTATGTCCGCTCGATGGTCTTCCTCGTTGCCGAGGCGCCCTCGCCTTCGCTGTCGCTCATTGTCTTCACCAGTATCAACGATTGAGCGGGAGATATCGTGTATGGAAAAATAAGAACCGACGGGCCTTGTGCCACACACGTGGAGAAGGCTTCGGTTGACAGTTGTCCTGTTACCGGCGTGAGGTTTGTGGCGTGGTTCCAATCCGGATTGGACACGCATCCGCAATCACTAGGGCAACTCGGAATCGCGACTCTTTTGCGCTATGATACGGGCGATCCAGCAGCGCAATTAATCATGCGCGTGAACGACGAAGCTCCCAATTGCATCGTCGAAATTTCGCAGAGGGCGGTCAATTCCCATCTTACTAATCGACACCATCCGGGCCATTGTTCCTCTGCGAAGACAGAAATTTGGAAGCAAGCCGGGAGGTGCAGCGTGATTTTCAAGCAGTTTTATCTGCCGTGTCTGGCGCACGCTTCCTACCTGATCGGCGACGAGGAGACAGGTACGGCAGCCGTCGTTGACCCGCAACGTGACACGGATCAGTACATTGCCCTTGCGGTTGAGCATGCACTCAAGATCAAGCACGTCTTTTTGACGCATTTCCATGCTGATTTTGTGGCCGGACATTTGGAGTTACGCGATCGCGTGGGCGCGACAATTTATCTGGGCGCGGCGGCGAAAGCGAAGTACGCCTTTACTCCTCGTCGCGATGGCGACATTCTCGAATTCGGACGCGTGCGGCTGAGGGTGCTGGAGACGCCAGGGCACACTCCGGAATCAATTTCCATCGTTGTTTACGATTTGAGTGCCAGCGACACGGAACCTCATGCGGTGCTCACCGGAGACACATTGTTCATCGGGGACGTGGGACGTCCCGATCTTCGCGCGGCGTTAGGGTGGTCGGCGACCGAGCTTGGCAGCATGCTTTTCGATTCGCTGCACACGAAACTGCTGTCGCTGCCAGACGAAAGTCTGGTGTATCCGGCTCATGGGGCGGGCACCCTCTGCGGAAAGGCGCTGAGCAAGGAGACCGTGTCAACTCTGGGAGAGCAGCGGCGTTCGAATTACGCTCTGCAGCCGATGAGCAAGGAAACGTTCATACAGGTGGTGACCGCCGATCAACCGGAAGCTCCCGGTTACTTCACTTATGACGCTGTGCTGAACAGCGAAGAGCGGCCCACTCTAGACCAGGCGCTGGCGCGTGAGATGAATCCGCTGACGGTCGATGGCGTGCTTGAATTGCAGGCGACCGGCGCGCAGATTCTTGATACGCGCGATGCGGCGGAATTTGCTTCAGCGCACCTGAGAGGCAGCATCAATATCGGTCTTGTCGGGCAATATGCGACATGGGCCGGAACAGTGCTCGACCGGGAGAATCCGATTGTAATCATCGCGGACCCGGGACGGGAGAACGAATCGGCAGTCCGGCTGGGGCGGATTGGGTTTGATCACGTGGCCGGATACTTGCAGAACGGATTGAAGAGCCTGGATTCCCGGCCGGACCTGATTGCCTCGACCGAACGCCTGAGCGCGCAGTTTGCAGCGGAGGTGCTGTGGTCGAGTGAACCGCCGCTGGCTGTTGACGTGCGAGGGCGGGGCGAACGGGAGCAGAAGCATATCGCAGGAAGCGTGAGCGTCCCTCTGAATCATCTAACGGAAAACTTGGAAAAACTTCCGAGAGAGCGACCGCTGCTGGTTTATTGCGCGGGCGGCTATCGGTCGTCCATTGCCGCGAGCTTGCTGCAACGCAGCGGATTTAATCACGTGAGTGAAATCGCAGGCGGAATCACGGGTTGGGAAGCCGCCAACCTGCCGGTTCAAACTGCGCGAAGCGCGCCATAGACGATTTGGAGTCGCTAGCTTCTCTTCGAACAAAAACTGATCCAAACTTGCCGGCTGTGGCGCTCGTCTAATCCGGTTTAGCGCCGCTCATGCGTTCGCGAAGTTCGCGGAAGTCGGGCTTGGTTCGGAAACGATCGGGGAAGTGCTCCTCATAGGATGAAAGGCGAGGGCAGATGACCCGGCGGTGAAGAAAGTCAAATCCGAATCGTTCCATTTCTTTCTCGGCATGTTCAGCAGACCAACCCTGCACGGCCATGCGGAAGGCGGCGATCATCATGCCGGTGCGATCATCGCCGACGCGGCAGTGGATGAAGATTTTCTTGCCGGGATTGTCGAGAATCACGGCGAGAAATTTCGCGAAGGTCTTATCTTTTGGAAATGAACACTCCCAGCCCATGGGGATGTACGTCATGCCGAGAGTGTTGACGAATTCGCGTTCGCTTTTGCGGTCGCCACGGAGATCAATGACGATTTGGACGCCCATGGCGGCGAGCTTACGGAAGCCCTCGCGCGAGGCTTGTGCGCCGCGGTAGAGCGACGGGGTTATCTGAGCAAAATCAGGTAAGTCCTTGCGAAGAGAGTTGTCGGGACGCACGTCCTGGTCTGGTTGGTTTTGCTGCTGAGGATCCTGCACGGCGGATGCATTCTGACCCTGGGCGAGAAACATGGGATCTCCTGCGCTCCCTGGTGATAGGCCCGCGACGCCGCGCACGGGCGAAAGGACCAAGACTGTGGCAACAGCGAAGATGTAAAGCGTCCTCACGCAGCGTCAGCTACCGAGGCTCATTGGCCAGGGCCTGGGGATGGCGAGCGTCATCAGCACGAAACCGAGTAGAGCCATGTTTTTGAGGAAATTAATCTGCTCCGTCATCTTCGCCTGCGGATCCTGAACCGTCCAGAAATTGTGAATGCCGAACGAGGCGCTTAGCAGGAAAATTACCAGCAAAATCGCTCCGACGGTCGGGTGATATCCCAGGAGCATGCTGGCACCGCCCAACAGGAGAAGCACGCCGCTGCCGGCGACGGCGAGTGTGGGAGCGGGCATGCCCTTACTCCTGGCGTAACCGGCCATCATGTTGAGTTTGGCGAAGTGGTTGAAGCCGTTCATCAGGAAAAAGCCGCCGACGATAATACGTCCGATGAGAATCAAGATGGGAAAGATCGTGTCCATGAGTGCTCCCTCCTTAAGGCTCTGAGGATGCGGCTACATCGGCTCCTGGGAATTATACGCCAACGATGCAGACAAACGATATTTTCGCGGATGGGAGGGTAAAAGCGAGCAGCGGGCATGGTGAGGACAAGCGACCGCGCTTCCAGGAAATTGCAAGCCGACCGGCGCGCTTGACCCGCGAACACAGCAGCACGGCCGAAAGGAATTGACCACGTTTGGGGAAGTAGGCTAAGTATAGCCGTCATTCAAATGCTGTCCACGCACCCGAATAAACTGTTCACGCCGCGCGATGCCGCGCAGATCCTGGGAATCAGCTATCCCACTGTGAAGCAGTGGATTTACAAAAAGAAACTGCGGACGGTGAAAACGGCCGGCGGGCATCATCGGATTCCCGAATCTGAGATTGACCGGTTTCTTCATTACGTCCCTACGCGGCTGGACGTTGCGGAACGCCGCCAAAACTTTCGCCGCATCAGTGGACGGAACCAGATGGTTGGCCGCGTGGTGGACATCAAGACGGCCGGCCTGATTGCGCAGGTGACTCTGTCCATCGGCGGACAGCACATCACGTCGATCATCACGGCCGACGCCGTAAGGGAGCTTCGATTGAAAAAAGGGCAGACAGCAGCGGCCCTCATCAAATCCACGGACGTGATGATTCTCCGCGTGTGAATGGTTTTCCAACCTTCCGTTACGAATTCCCTCGAACGAGATCGCACTAATTCAGAGGGTTCATAAGCGAATATAGTCGATTTGACCTGGCGGCAAAATCCGTATTAAAACACCCATGCCTGTTTCCGTTGACGCTTTTGTGAAGGCCGGGAGATTTCCAACATGCCGTCGTCGCAACAGTTATTGCGTAGTGTCATCCTCTGCGTTTTTGTGATTCTATGTCTCGTTCTGCCGGCCCACGCTCAAGTATCGGCGAATCTTGCGGGGGTGGTGATCGATCAGACGGGCGCGGTTGTTTCGGGGGCCTCCGTTACGGTGCGGGACACGGAAACAGGTGCGGTCCGCAGCACGAAAACAGAGGACTCCGGCCAATACCAGGTGTTGTCGCTCCCGATTGGCGAGTATCAGGTCAAAGTTACGAAAACAGGGTTCGCAGTACAAATGCGGACGGGCGTTCATCTGGTTGTCGGGCAAGATGCGCACGTGGATTTCACACTGCGCGTGGGAGAAATCAGCGAGGAGGTCAGGGTGAACTCCGATGCGGCGCTTGTATCCGTGGCGACCGCGGACATTTCGGGCCTCGTCGGGGAGCAGCAAGTAAAAGAGCTTCCGCTCAACGGCAGGAGCTACGATTTGCTGCTTCCGCTGAATCCGGGAATCGTTAATTTTACTTCGCAGAAAACGGGCGGGACGGGAATATCCAATTCAACCACTGCAAATAACTTCGCCGTTTCGGGCAACCGGCCCCAGCAGAATTTGTTCTTGCTGAACGGAGTGGAATTTACCGGCGCCGCCGAAAACAACATGCAGCCCGGCGGAACAAGCGGCATGCTGCTCGGCGTGGATGCGGTGCGCGAATTCAACGTGGAGCGCGATTCCTACGGCGCTGAATTCGGGAAGCGGCCCGGCGCGCAGGTGATTGTTGTAACGCAGTCGGGAAGCAATCAACTGCATGGGGCCGTATTCGAGTTTTTGCGCAACAACGCTCTCGATGCGCCAAATTTCTTTGACCAGGGACCGGCTCCGCCGTTTCAACGCAACCAGTTTGGCGCCTCGCTTGGCGGGCCGCTCAGAAAAGACAAGACATTTCTCTTCGGCAACTACGAGGGATTCCGCCAGCACCTGCACCAGACATCGGCGGCTTTTGTGCCAGACGCAACTTCGCGCGCGGCCGCGTCGCCGAGTGTTCAGCCGCTCTTGAATCTGTGGCCCGCGCCCGCCGCCGGCGCTCCGGACTTCAACGGCATCGCTGAGGTTTTCAGCAGTCCGCTGCAAACGATTCGAGAAGATTTCGGAACCATGCGAGTCGACCACACTTTCTCGCCGAAAGATTCCGTGGCCGCGATTTACACGGTTGACGATGGCGACGACTTCACGGCCACGCCACTCGATCCGTTCAGCAGCGATGTGATGACGCTGCGGGAACAAGTGTTGAGCCTGGAGCAGACGCACGTTTTTTCGCCGGCGCTGCTGAATACAGCGCGCTTCGGCTTTTCGCGTGCCGGATATTTTTTCACCGGTGAGCCTACGCCCGGAACGCCGGCAGCGAACGTTCCGGGATTTCTGCTGGGGCGCCCGGTCGGTGCGGTGGTGGTGGGGGGAAGCACGGCCTCAAATCCGCAAGCCTCACTGGGGCTAGCGGGGAGCAACAACGGGAGCAATCTGCGAATCGCCCGCAATCTATTCACGTATGAAGACCGGGTGATTTGGACTCGCGGACGCCATCAGATCAGTTTCGGTGCATGGTTTCAGCGTTTTCAATCCAATGAGAACATCGCGCTCAGCCAGTTTGGCCAAGCGACGTTCGCGAGCCTGCAAACATTTTTACAGGGAACCACTTCCTCGTTTCTGTTCGATCCTTCGGCGACGGCGATGAATTGGCGTTCGCTGTTCGGCTCGTTGTATGCAGAGGACGTGATGCGGCTGAATCCCAGATTGACGATGTCCCTCGGTTTCCGAGATGAATTCTCGACCGGGTGGAACGAAGCGCATGGCCGGGCCGCGAATTACACATTCAGCGGCGGGATTATCTCGACGCAGCCGCACATCGGCGATTCTGCTTTCACGGTCAACCACGCAAAATTTCTGCCGCAACCGCGCCTTGGAGTCGCGTGGAGTCCGCTAAGGTCGAAAACTGTAATGCGCGCGGGATTTGGGATGTACAACGATCTTCAGGATGCGCTCGGCTACCGCATGGATCAAAACGCGCCGTTCAATCCTGTTTACAGCATCGCGGGGTTCAAAGTTTCGCAATTCCCGGTTGATCCGGCGGCTCCGATTCCCGCTGGCGCGAAGCTCGTGTCCGGCGGCGTGCAGCCAGATTTGCGGACGCCAACTCTAATTTCGTGGTCGCTGCGCGTCGAGCAAGAACTCTCTCCCAACACTGCATTGACAGTCGGCTATGTCGGCTCGCACGGCTACCACGAACTTATTGGCGTCGATGCCAACGAGCCGTTTCCGGTGATTTGTCCGGCATCGCCTTGTCCGACTGACTATCCCGCAAATTTCCCAGCGCCGCTGGCGGGCACAGCGATTCCGGCCGGGAGTTTTTTCATTCCCGGAGGCGCGCCAAAGGCGAATCCGGCGTTGGCGAATACGTGGACGTGGTTCTCGGAGGGCACAAGCTCTTATGACGCTTTGCAAATCGACTTGCGACGCCGCTTCAGCCATGGATTTTTGCTGCGCGGCGCGTATACATTTTCAAGAGCCATCGACGACGGAGATTCTCTGAACCAGACGACCGCCCAAAACGCTCCCGGACTGGTGTCGAACCCGTTTGATCTGGGCGCGGACAAAGGCTTGGCAACTTATGACGTGAGGGACGTTGCCGTTGTGAATGCGCTATACACTTTGCCGTTCGGGCGCGGGCAGGCTTTTGCCAACTCGTTCCACGGCTGGGCGAATGGGTTGTTGAGCGGATGGTCCGTTTCGAGCATCGTCACGGCTCAGTCCGGGTTTCCGTTCACGCCGCAGCTCAGCTACAATCCTTCAAACAACGGTGATACGCGAAATCCGGTGAGGCCGTTCCTGAATCCAAACTTCGCGGGTCCGGTCATCTTAGGAAAGCCCAATCGGTGGTTTAATCCCAATGCGTTTCTTGCGCCGCCCGCGAACAGCGGTTTTTACGGAAATGTTGGAAGAGATACATATACTGGTCCCGGACTGGCGACGTGGGATTTTTCCGTGCTGAAGAACACGCGAATTCGTGAGGACGTCAGCCTGCAATTTCGCGCGGAGATTTTCAACCTTCTCAACCGCGCCAACTTCAACACGCCGAACCTGATCGCGTTTACGCCGCCGACGGCTGGAAATCCCACAGGAATCTCGGGCACGGCAGGAGCGATCACCGGCACGTCAACCACGTCACGTCAAGTGCAGTTCGCCTTGAAGCTGCTTTGGTAGGTCCCGTCGGGTGGTTTGTTGTCATCCTGAGGAGCGTTTTCTACGACGAAGGATCTTGCCTTGCCGGCGAAGCCTCGTCCACGGGACTCCAATCGCCGGAGAGGGGCATCCGCGTAGAATAAAATGGATCCATCATCGGTCGTCGACTCACTTCTCAACGAAGCGGTAGCTGGCATGGCAGTCGTAGTCGATTGCGTGCTTCTTCTTCAATTCCTGAATGTAGCGGATTGTGGTCTGCGTGTGCGGACCAACGCCTTCGTTCGTATGAAGCAGCATCTCTTCGAGGCAGCTACTTACGCTCAT
>DATEHB010000033.1:0-7280 GCA_035279805.1 Candidatus Acidiferrales bacterium | reverse complement strand
TGGTTGCTGCGACTTCACGCGGCGTGTATCATCACATCTTCCATGGAGTGCCACTGTCTTCGCTTCCACGAAATCCCACAAACAACAAAACTCTTTTCCTCTTTCGTTGACGATTTCCCAAGCGTAAACGAGTTCTACTCGCGCGCGCCCGACGAAGCCGGAGTGCGCGCCGCGGCAAAGGAAATCCACCTCGATGCGGCGATGCGAAAATCCGTCGTCGATATCTTGCGCGAGCAGAACCGGGCGCTTGGTTGCGATGACGCGACGAGCAACAGCATCGACCGCCTCGCGAACGGCGCTGCCGCCATCGTCACGGGCCAGCAAGTGGGCCTGTTTAGCGGCCCCGCGTACAGTATCTATAAGGCGCTCGACGCGATTCGCTGGGCCGATCAGCTGACGAAGTCCGGCGTGGATGCTGTCCCTGTTTTCTGGATGGCGACTGAGGACCATGACCTCGCCGAAATAAACCAGGTTTTTTTCAACGGACGCCAGGACATCGCTCGAATTGAGTTACCCGTCGGCGAAGACGTTCTGGGCGCCAGCGTCGGAAGCATTTCGCTCGGAAGTATGGCTCGCGCCGCCGTCGAGCATGCCATCGAATTATTGGAAGGCCCGGGCGTTCCCGCAATCGCCCAGGCTCTGCGCGAATCCTACCGCGATGGCGAAACGTTCGGCTCCGCATTCGGCAAGCTCTTCGCCCGCATTATGAAGGGGCGCGGCCTGATACTCCTCGATCCGCTCGACGCTCGATTGCACGAACTCGCGCGTCCCATTTACCGCAAAGCTGCCGAAGAATCGGAGACGCTTATCGGCGAATTGACTGCGCGCGATAAGATTCTCAGCAAACGCGGGTTCCACGCCCAGGTGAAAGTCACGCAGCAATCCACGCTCCTTTTCCTCGATGTGAAGGGCAAGCGGCAGCCGCTTCGGCGGCGAAACGGCGTTTTTGTGGCCGGTGAAATGAAATTGAGCGCCGCGGAATTGCTGACCACGATTGAAAAGGAGCCGCAACATTTGACGCCGAGCGTCCTACTCCGACCCGTCCTCCAGGATTCACTCTTGCCCACCGCTGCCTACATCGGAGGCCCGGCGGAAGTCGCCTACATGGCGCAGGCTCAGGTCGTCTATCGCCGCCTGCTGGGACGAATGCCCGCAATTTTGCCGCGCGCCAGCTTCACGCTGATCGAGCCGGCGGTGGCGCGTGAAATGAAAAAATACGCGCTCGATTTCCGCGACACCCTCCACGGCCGCCAAACCGTGCGGCGCAAAATGGAGCTTAATTCCTTGTCGCGGGGCCTTGCCGCGAAATTTTCGCGTGACGAAAACGGGCTGAAGCGCATTCTGGGAAGTTATCGCGCCCCGCTCGGACGAATGGACAAATCGCTTCCCGCGGCGCTCGACACCGTTGAGCGAAAAATCCTCTACCAATTCGAGAAGCTGCGCGGAAAGGCCGGTCGCGCCGAAAATTTCCGCACGGGCGTGCTCGACCGTCACGAAAGGGAAATCCTCGGCGCGCTTTTCCCTCATCATGGATTGCAGGAGCGCACACTGTGCCTGCTGCCGTTTCTCGCGCGCCAGGGAATGGATCTGCTCGACCGCCTATTGAATGAGATTGAGGCGTCGAGCCAGATGAACAAGCCTTGCTCCGGCCATCGTGTCGTTATGCTCTAACAGCTTCTTGACAATCCTCATACGGGTGTCATTCCGAGGAGCCAAAGGCGACGAGGAATCTGCTGTTTCTTCGGTTTTTCAGCAAGAGATTTCTCGCTTCGCTCGGAATGAACGAGCGAAGGCGTCTTCAGCAAGCCACTAAGGGGATTCCCGGAGCCACGCGGCTTCAAAGCGCGTTGCATGCGACCGTGGCGTGCTAAAATCATCCGGCTACCGTACTTCGGCTCACATCAACGGAATCTCATTGGCATCGTGCGCGGCAACGAATGCGCGGCGCCGCATGATTGAGGAGGCAAGGCCATGAAAATCACGCCGGGGAAATTACAAGGACTCGGGAAAGTCTCGACCTCCGCGGGAATCATTGCCGCTGCAGCCATGGACCAGCGCGGCTCGTTGAAAAAGGCGATCGCAGCAGGCAAGGGAATCGACCCGCACGCCGTCACGCCGGAGATGATGTCTGAATTCAAGCAGGCTGTCGTGCGCGTGCTTACGCCGCATGCAAGCGCGATTCTGCTCGATCCCGAATACGGATTGCAGCCGTCGCGATGGCGCTCATCAAACGCGGGCTTGCTGCTCGCCTACGAAAACAGCGGCTACGACAACTCGCGGCCCGGCCGCCTGCCCGATCTGCTCGATGATTGGTCGGCGCGCCGCCTCAAGGAAGCGGGCGCGGATTGCATCAAGATTCTGATGTATTACACGCCGTTCGACCCGCAACCGATCAACGAAATCAAACATGCATGGATCGAACGGCTCGGCGCGGAATGCGCCGCCGAGGATATTCCTCTTTTTGCCGAGTTCGTTGGCTATCAGGAAGGCATGGACGAAAAGGGAATCGAGTTCGCAAAGAAAAAGCCGGACATCGTGATGCAAACAATGGGCGAATTTTCGAAGCCGCAATATCGCGTTGACGTGCTCAAAATCGAAGTCCCCGTGAACATGGCCTATGTTGCGGGAGCGAAGTCCTGCAAAGGTGAGTCTGCGTACACAATGGACCAGGCAAAACAGCATTTTCAGCGCGCCGCTGCGGCGGCGAAGAAGCCGTTCATTTATCTGTCCGCCGGCGTCAGCAACGATACTTTCATTGAGACGCTGCAACTGGCGGCAGATGCGGGCGTGAATTTCTCGGGCGTGTTGTGCGGGCGCGCCACGTGGAAAGACGGCGTGCCCATTTACGCCAAGCAGGGCTTGAACGCCTTTCAGGATTGGCTTGCCGATCAGGGCGTAAAAAATATCGAAAACGTGAACCGCGCCTTGCGCACGGCAAAGCCGTGGTACGGATTCTACGGCGCGGAATCGGCCGCAGCTCTCGCGTGAATCCCGAACACATGAAAGAGACAAGCAAGCGCGAACTCGCGCCGCGCGCAACGTCACGTTCCACGTCGCGCACGATTGAAATAAAGACCGAGCGCCATACGCAGCTCAAGAAAATTACGTCCGAAGTCGAAAAGATCGTTGCCGATTCCGGCTGCAGGAGCGGCGTCTGCTATCTTTACGTCCCCCACACCACGGCCGGCGTAATGATCAACGAAGGCGACGATCCGGACGTGGCGCGAGACATCGAAACGACGCTCGACCGTCTCGTGCCGCACGAAGGGAATTATCGCCATGCCGAAGGCAACGCCGATTCGCACATAGAGACGGCCCTGACGGCGACCAGCGCAACGATTTTCATCGAAGATGGCGAACTCGCCCTCGGTCGCTGGCAGGGAATTTTCTTTTGCGAATTCGACGGCCCGCGTCGCCGCGAAGTGCGCGTCAAAATCGTCCCGGATGCTTTCGAGTAGCCGGTAAATACAAAATGCACAGTCCTCGCAACCTCGATCTCGAAGTGAATAACAAGGCGATGGCGGTGACGCTCGGAATTTACGTGCAAGTGCCGTTTTGCCAGACGAAGTGTACCTATTGCAATTTTCATACAGGTGTTGTCGCTCGGAGCCTGTATCGCCCGTATGTTGACGCGGTGTGCCGCGAAATCGCGGAATCGCGCGCATTGCGTGGCGTAGCCGTCGATACGGTTTATCTCGGCGGCGGAACGCCAAGTCTGCTCGAGCCATGCGATCTCGCCCGCATCACGGACGCGATCCGCCAGAGCTACGTCTGCAACTGGGACGAAGTGACCCTCGAAGCCGACCCGGAGACTGTCACGCGGGAGAAAGCCGCCGCCTGGCTCGACGCCGGAATCAATCGCATCAGCATGGGCGTCCAATCGTTCAATGATGAAGAGTTGCACGCCTCGGGACGGATGCACCGCCGCGACGATGTGTATCGCGCATTGGACTTTTTGCGCGCCGCGGACTTTCGCAATATCAGCATGGATCTAATCGCGGGATTACCCCATCAAACGCGCGCCACCTGGGAGTCATCCATTGGCGAACTGCTCGCACTGCGTCCTGAACACATTTCCATTTATCTTCTCGAAGTGGATGACGCCAGCCGCCTCGGCAAGGAAATCATCGCCGGAGGAAAAAAGTACGGCGCAGGCGCGGTGCCCTCTGACGATAACATGGCAGATTTTTACGAGTTTGCATGCGCTCAGTTAGCCACGGCCGGATTCGCGCATTACGAAATTTCAAATTGGGCTTTGCCCGAACACGCTTCGAAGCACAACTTGAAATATTGGCGTCGCGAACCCTATATCGGTTTTGGCGCGGGCGCTCATTCGTTCGACGGAGAACGCCGCTGGGCCAATGTCCACGATCCATCGGCGTATGCCGCCGCGGTCGAGCAAGGTCGCGCAACAATCGAAACGAACGAAACAGTTACCGCGGAGCAGGCGCTCGACGAGGAATTCTTCTTGGGTTTGCGTGAGCTTGCCGGAATTGATCTCGCGCGAATTGAGCGCGCATACGGCATGAACTTGACGCCGCGCATAAGCAAATTGCTGGACGACGGATTGCTTGAGCGCGACGGCGACACAATTCGTCTGAACGCCGCGAAACTGGCAATTTCGAACGAGGCATTCGCGGAATTGCTGGGATAGTGAGTAAATCTGTCTCCCTAATGGGTTGCTCATAATTCGCCAACTGACCGTCAGGGTCAGCTTCTGTGTGTATTGGCTCGTCAGGGACGCAGAATCATGCACCGGCCGCAAAGGCGCTCGCATCAAACCGCGCAAGGAGGAAGTGTTATGAAAGCTGCTGTCGTCCCCGCTATGAGCAGTTCGTGGCAGATTAAAGATGTTCTCCAACCTCAACCCGGCCCTGGTCAAGTGCTGGTGAAGATGCACGCAAGCGGCATCTGCTACACTGACGTGCACCAAACGCTTGGACACTTGCCCGGACCATTTCCCCGAATCCTCGGTCACGAGCCGGTCGGCGAGATCGTTGCCACGGCTCCCGACGTGACTGCGCGTAAGGTAGGCGACCGCGTGGGCTCCGCGTGGATTCAGTCCACGTGTGGACGCTGCGAATGGTGCCAGCGCGGCCGCAGGATGTTCTGTCCCTATCTAAAGGGTACCGGGAGCGATGCACAAGGAGGTCACGCGGAGTACATGCCGATGAATGCCGACGCTACCTACCTGATTCCCGACAACGTTTCTTACGAGCAAGCAGCGCCCATCTTCTGCGCCGGTTATACCGTCTATAGCGGGCTCCGCTGGGCCGATCCGCAGCCGCATGAACGCGTGGCCGTGCTCGGAATCGGCGGCCTTGGGCATTTGGCGGTGCAATACGCGAAGGCTGCGGGCTTTGAGACCATCGCAGTGTCGCACTCGCCCGATAAAGACAAGATGATCCGCGATCTCGGTGCCGATGAGATTGTCCGCGACGGAAAGAGCCTTGCCGCAGCGGGGGGCGCAGACGTGATCCTCAGTACTTCCAATTCGACCAAGTCGATGGTGGACAGCATTCAAGGACTGCGCCCGGACGGCCGGCTGGTCACAATGGGCGCGGACGCTGAGCCACTTTCGATTCCTCTCATGGACCTCATCTCGAAGCGTATTCGGGTAATTGGTAGCCAGCAGAACGGCCCGGAATATCTCTACGAAGCCCTTGACTTCGTGGCGCAAGGAAAAGTCAAAACGATAGTCGAGACCTACCCGTTGGCCGAAGCTGCGAAGGCCTACGAGCGAGTTGTCGAGGGAAAGGCTAGGTTCCGCGCTGTCCTCACAATGTAACCGCGGTTGCAAGCGGCCGCGAAACTTGAGCCCCGGATAACCGGCGAACCTGCTTAACGGTTCGTTGTCAGGCCGCGCCTTCAACCGCGCAAGAGAAGGCTGTGCTTGTAAAAGCGCTCGATAGTCTGTGCGATCATTGTTCGTGTCAGGCGTGCCTGCCGCAGGCAGGTGGTTTTTTTTGCATGTCATTCCGAGCCTGCCTGCCGCAGGCAGGGAGCTTGCCCGCCACGGCAGGCAGGCAGGGAATCTGCTTCTGGATTCTGCCCGTGGTTGTGGCAGGGCACGGCCTGCCTACCGGAAGCTCCGCACTACTGGCGAGGGAGAGAAATGTACGAATCGAGGAACGACACGAAGCGCGGCGACGCTGCCGTCGATCTGCGCAGCGACACAGTGACGCGTCCCACGCCGGCAATGCGCCGCGCGATGGCCGAGGCGGAGGTCGGCGACGACGTCTACGGCGAAGATCCCACCGTGAATAAATTGCAGGAACGCGCGGCCGAAGTCTTTGGGCGCGAAGCGGCTCTTTTTGTACCCAGCGGCTCCATGGGGAATCTGCTCGCCATCAAAACGTGGACGCAGCCCGGGCGCGAAGTGATCTGCGAGCAGCGCGCGCACGTCAATCAGTATGAGCTCGCTTCGATGTCCGCCGTTGCGGGATGCATGCCGCGTCCAATCGCCTCACAGGATGGAATTCTGACCTGGACGATGATCGAATCCATGTTGCGCCCAAAGGGCTACCACTATTCGCAAACCGGCCTCGTCTCTCTCGAAAACACGCACAACATGGCCGGTGGAACAATTTATCCCACGCAAGTCGCCGAGGAAATCTGCGAGCGCGCGCACGAACTCAAATTGCCTGTGCATCTCGACGGCGCGCGGATTTTCAACGCGTCGGTCGCGCAGGGAAAAAGTGTCAAAGAGCTGACGCGCAAATTCGATTCAGTGATGTTCTGTCTTTCAAAGGGCCTGGGCGCGCCCGTCGGCTCGATGCTTGTCGGCTCGCGCGAATTCATCGACCGGGCGCACGTTCACCGCAAGATGCTCGGCGGAGGGATGCGGCAGGCGGGCATCCTCGCAGCGGCGGGTTTGATTGCGCTCGAAGAGTCTCCCAAAACGCTCCATCGCGACCACGAAAACGCGCGGCACTTGGCCGAGGCATTGTCGAAGATACCGGGAATCGCTGTGGACCCGCAAAAAGTCGTCACGAACATCGTAATCTTCGATGTGCGCGGAACGGGGCAGACCGCTGCGGAAATCAGCGCGGAGCTTGGCAAACGAAAAGTTTTGGCCGGCGCCACGGATAAATATTCCGTCCGCATGGTTACGCACTGCGACGTGGATCGCGCCGGCGTGGATCGCGCAATCGCTGCGCTCGGTGAAATTTGCAAAGCAGCCGAGCGCACCCACGCGTAGAAACTCGCCACGGGCGGCAACCCACCTTGGGAGCGCGTACCCGGTATGGTAAAGTTTTCGTCTGGCAATTTTGCGCAAG
>DATEHB010000032.1:0-19975 GCA_035279805.1 Candidatus Acidiferrales bacterium | reverse complement strand
AATATAAAAGGAACAATCAAGCAAACTGCCATTACGAGAAATAATTTTCTCATTGTTGCTTCTCCCGTTTTTGATTGCCGCCAGCCAGTACATTCGCGCGAGAACTTCGCACCTGGCGAGTCGGGTGAGATGCAACAAACGCCTCAAGCAATCCGGCAGGTTGCCCGCGAGGAGTCTTATGGAGCAGGCGGTCCCATCCGGCCAGCGTCTTGCGCAATTCGCGCCGCAAGGACTTCAGATCGCGCAGCCGCGCTTCGAGAGCAATCAGCTTTTCGGCAGCCAGCATGCGCACGCGATGGCACGGCGTGCCCCCGTGATCGCGTTCCCGAAAGATGGCGGCGAGTTCCTTCACCGAAAAGCCGATGGACAGAGCGCCGCGAATCAACTGCACGCGAAACAGTGCTTCCGCTGGAAACAACCGGTAGCCGGACATCGAACGTGGCGCACAGTGTAAGAGTCCGCGCCGCTCGTAGTGACGCAACGTATCTGTGCTTACGCCCGCCAGGCGTGCCAATTCCCCGGAATACAGCGGCCGAGTTGCGGAGGCGTTTAATCTCACAGCAGCGTAAAGGTTGGAACCGGTTCCAGAGTCAAGCAAAATCCTTGGTCCCCGATTCGCCGGGAACACAGACTTCACTCAATTGTATGTCAGAACTCCTTCTCGCCCACATTTCGTCACAAGGCAAGGCACCGCGCGACGACAACCACCTGCTTACGCAAAGGGATTTTCGTCCGCCGTGGGCCCATACACCACCGGAACCGGCACCTCCAGCAGCCGCAAATAAACCGATAACTGGCCCCGGTGGTGGTACAGGTGATTCAGCAGGTTTGTTCGCAGCGCCTGGACACGCGGCTTTTTGAAGACTTCCTTCCCTTTGAAAGTGAGCCGCCAGTTTCCCAAAGCCGTTTGCTCCGTCATGTTGCTTAGAATCTCCTCAGCCGTGCGAACATTTTTCTCGAACGTGCTCCGAATTTCTTCCACATTGTTCGCAGCTGCTGGCGGAGCGCTTCCGGCGCTGAACTCGTCAAATTTTACAATTCTCTCCGCCATACCGGGAATGTTGGCAACGTGCATGGCCAATTCGCCGAGCGATCTCGATTTTGGATGAGGCTTCCAGCCCAGCTTGTCCGCCGGAATCCTTTCGAGCACGCGTCGCGTCGCCGGCACTTCCTCGCGAAACTCATTCAGGATGGATTCAACCATGGCTGTCATTTTGCGTCTCCCCGTCAAGAAGTTGGTGCCTGTGGGCACCGTAAATTGCGAATCGCATTTCGCTTTACGAAACCTGAGACCAATATTCTCACCGCAGAGGGCGCAGAGTACACTGCGCCCCCAAGAAACAATTGTCTTCAGCGGCGCGCTTCCGCCCGGACGCGAATGCCGTTCAGAATGTGTGTCCAGCCAGTCCCGATGCGTTGTCGGTTCTCCTCCGGAATAGCTCCCAGTGCGAAGTGGTGAAAGGCAATGAGCGTGCCGCCTTCGATTTCGCTCAGCCGATATTGAACGTTGGAGATAACTGCATACGACATGAAGAGTGGCCCGCAGATCTCGAGCAATGTTGGGCGTTTAATGGCCTGCACCGTACCCCAGAAATGGCCATTGCCGTCGCCCAGGTCCCGATACCACCGGCCGCCGGGCCACGCCTCGAGTTTCATTGGCAGCGGTTTGCCGTCGGGTGTGTCGGCGCCCGGTCCGAGCTGTTCGAGCAGCGCGGCGAAGCTCGTGTCGAGCGGTGCGTGTACTTGGACTTCTTGCGTCACGTTCAAAATCAGATTTTCGACTGCTTGTGTCGCTGTTGCGGGACTCATATTTCCTCCTTGTGAAGTGACTTGGCTCAATCGGATTTCCTCGTTTTTGCCTCGGCGCGCTCCTTGACGCGAAGCAACTGATGCTGCCAGAAGCGCTCGAAGGTTTCAGTCCATTCATGCAACGGGCGAATGGCTGTCGCATCGGTGCGATAGAGCATTCGCCGCCCCTGACGCCGCGCACGCACCAGCCCCACGTCTCGCAGCACTCGAAGGTGCTTCGAAACCGAAGGCTGCGCCAGCCGCAGCCTCACCACGATGTCGCCGACCGGGCGCTCCTGCATTGCCAAATAGCTCAGGATCTCCCGTCGGCGAATCTCCGCGACAGCGTTGAACACATCAGATGTTGTTGTGGCGCGCGGCATGAGTGAATAATACATTCCCATATAGGAATATGTCAAGAGAAATTCCTTTCCACCCCGGAACCGCGAATACACTCACCATTACACCCACGACAGTTTCCCTATTCACTCCGTGCGCGTTGGCTTACTCGGCAGCGCAGTTCCGCTGGCGCCCGACCCACCTCATTTTGTTTGCGAACCAAACCTCAGGGTATAATCGCAGGATGCCTATGAAGCATAAAGGTCCACGGATACGCAGCACCACGGTCTTGTGCGTTCGCAAAGACGGCCATGTCGTCCTCGCGGGCGACGGCCAGGTCACGCTCGGCGAAGGCGTCGTAAAACACAACGCGAAAAAAATTCGCCGTCTTTTCAGCGACAAAATTCTCGCCGGCTTCGCGGGCAGCACTGCCGACGCGCTTTCGCTTTTCACGCGTTTCGAAAACAAATTGCAGGAGTACCACGGCAATCTTGCGCGCGCTGCCGTCGAGCTCTCGAAAGAATGGCGCACCGATCGCTCCTTGCGCCATCTCGAAGCGCTCCTGATTGTCGCCGACAATAAATCCACTTTTCTGCTTTCCGGCAATGGTGACGTGATTGAGCCTGACGACGGCATCTGCGCGATTGGTTCTGGCGGCCCTTACGCGCTTTCCGCCGCGCGCGCCCTTGCCAAGCATACGAAAATGAACGCGAAGGACATCGCGCAGGAAGCCATGCGCATCGCCAGCGAAATCTGCATCTATACAAATGGCAATTTCGCCATCGAGGAACTCTAGGGATGTGTAACTTTCTGTTTTGTGTTACGGCTCGACCTGCCTTTGCACGCATGCCGTGACGCAAACTCGTTCGCGTCAGGGCACGGCTTTAGCCGTGCCGTAACACTGTCATCCCGAGCCCCGATGTTGTTCATCGGGACGAGAGAACTGCTGTTTGTTTCAACTGTTTATGTTTTGTTCTGCGTAGCGTTAGTGAACTCGCAAGCGAGGCTCCGTGAACGACAAGGGTAAGGATGAAAAAAACATGGTGATTTATCTCAACGGCGAATCTCCCGCGGCCGAGCCCGAGCCGATGCCCTCGTTCGATGAGCTGACCCCGCGCGAAATCGTCATTGAGCTCGATAAATATATTATTGGCCAGACGCCCGCCAAGCGCGCCGTCGCCGTCGCCCTCCGCAATCGCGTGCGCCGTCAAAAGCTCCCGCCCGAAATGGCCGAAGACGTCCTTCCCAAGAATATTTTGATGATCGGTCCCACAGGTGTCGGCAAGACGGAAATCGCCCGCCGCCTCGCGCGCCTTGCAGGCTGCCCTTTCGTTAAAGTCGAAGCCTCGAAATACACCGAAGTCGGTTACGTGGGCCGCGACGTCGAATCCATGGTTCGCGACCTCGTCGAAGTCGCCATTGACATGGTCCGTGAGGAAAAGCTCGACGAAGTCGCCGAGCGCGCCGAGCAGGCCGCCGAGGAGCGTCTCCTTGATTTGCTTCTGCCCTCGTCGCCTCCCCCAACGACCATAGAGACCACCACCGCCACGGCCGCCTCCGAAGCCCAGCGCAAGGAAATTGCCCAGCGCACACGTGAAAAATTGCGCGCACAATTGCGCGAAGGCAAGCTCGACCAGCGCATGGTTGAGGTCGAAGTCCGCGAGCGCATGATGCCCGCCTTCGAAATCGTGTCCAGCCAGGGCGTTGAGGAAATGGACATCAACGTCAAGGACATGCTCTCCGGAATGTTCGGCCAGCAAAAGAAGAAACGCAAGATGACCGTCGCCGAGGCCTACGATTATTTAATTCAGGAGGAAGAAAACAAGCTCCTCGATATGGAACAGGTGACGCGCATCGCCGTCGATCGCGTCGAGCAGATGGGCATTCTCTTTATCGACGAAGTGGACAAAATCGCCGGACGCGAATCCGGCCACGGCCCCGACGTTTCGCGCGAGGGCGTCCAGCGCGACATTCTTCCCATCGTCGAAGGCACCACCGTCAACACGCGCTACGGCATGGTGCGCACCGATCATATTTTGTTCATCGCTGCCGGCGCGTTCCATACCACCAAGCCCTCCGATCTGATTCCAGAATTGCAAGGCCGCTTCCCGATTCGCGTCGAGCTGAGTTCGCTCTCCGAAGCCGATTTCGTTCGCATCCTCACCGAACCAAAGAACGCCCTCATCAAACAATACATCGCGCTGCTCGACACCGAAGGCCTGAAAATGAATTTCAGCGAAGACGGCGTCGCCTCGATTGCACGCTTCGCCGCGCTCGTCAACGAGCAGACCGAAAATATCGGCGCGCGCCGCCTCCACACCATTCTCGAAAAAGTTCTCGAGGAAATTTCCTTCGACGCGCCCGACATGAAAAAGCGCAGCATCAAGATCGACGCTGCCTTCGTCCAAAAACAGCTCAGCGACGTCGTCAAGGATCAAGACCTCAGCCGCTACATCCTGTAGCGTCGTTGCTTGTCAGTGGCGCAGGCTGTAGCGTCGAAGTAGGCAGGCGCGGCCAAGTGCCGTCGGCGAAAGTTCTCTGGTTGTCATTCCGAGGAGCAGTGGCGACGAGGAATCTGCTTTTACGGGTGCGAATGCGGGTTTCGTCGATGCAGAACCGTCTTAAGCGGTACCATGACGCCGTGACCGCCGTGAGTTTCTACACAAACCCTAACCACGCTCCAGAGTCTCGAAATCTGGGGCAGAGGGATGCCACACCTTTCGGTTCTAAGACCGCTGGTTTTGAATCTCTTTCCCGTTTTGCATCTTCAATTTTGGGGGTTTTGTCTTTAATTTTTCTCGCTGCGCTAAGCCTTGCCGGATGCGCCGCGCCCGGGCAACCCATCACGCGCCGCCCGCCTGCGCCCACGCCAATCTCGGATCTCTCCGCGCGCCAAATCGGGAACAGCGTCGCCGTCACGTTCACGCTTCCAAAGCAAACCGTGCAAGGCCGCCCGCTCGCGAATCCCCCGCAAGCTGATATCTACCGCCAGTTCGTTCCCGCGCAAGCCGTCGCTCCTAACGTGTCAATTACCCCGCCGAATCAGCAACTTGTCTCGATTCCTTCGCAGACGCTCCAGCAATATCGCGCGGGCCAGCCCTATTCCTTTTCAGACGTGCTTTCGCCCGCCGATCTTTCCGCGCACGCGGGCAGCGACGCTGTTTACATGGTCCGTACGCGCGCCGCGAAACACGATTCCGCTGATTCCAATCTCGTCGCCGTCAAAATACTTCCCGCACCGCAGCCCATTTCAGACTTGCAGGCCCAGGTCACCCGTTCCGCAATCATCCTTTCCTGGACGCCGCCGGCAATTCCCCAGGCGCCTGCAACGCTTGGCTCCATCTCCCTTCGCTATCAAATATTCCGTTCTTCCAACGCGGGCAACGCCACGAACATCCCCACCAGTACTTCGCCTTTGAATTCCGCCGCAAACGTCGCTCCCGCCGCCTTTCAAAAAGTAGCCGAGATTTCCTCGCCTCCGTATCGCGACACAAATTTCACGTTCGGCCAAACTTACGCGTACTACGTTGTCAGCATGGCGCAGTACGCAAAAGCCACGGTCATATCCGAGGATTCGAAAATTATCGAGGTAACCCCGCGCGACACTTTTCCTCCGCCGGCCCCCACCGGACTCGTCGCAGCTGTCGCGCCAGCCACGGCATCCACTCCGGCGCACGTCGATCTCTCCTGGGATATCAGTGATGCAACCGGAGTCGCGGGATACAACATCTATCGCAGCAACACGAACACTGGCTCTGCGGACAGGTGGGACAGGTTGAACAGTAGTCCATTGCTTACGCCGGCTTTTCGTGATATCCCAACAGTATCGGGTAAGCAGTATTTTTATCGGGTCACGGTGGTTGACAGCTTTGGGAACGAAAGCGCCCCCAGCGCTTCGGTCAACGTCAGCCTTCCCGCATCGGAAGAACCGAAAGCAGAAACGGGAGAAGACGAATAGGAGAAGCATGAACTCCCCTGAGACCCACAGGTCTCGCATGCGCGTTCTTTACGCCATCGCGCCGCTTCGTATCGGCCTGTTGACGGGCGGCCTTTTGGCGGCCGTGATGCTCGCGTCGCTGTTCATCGCCAATCGTTTGCCGGCGTTTGAAACCAGCGCCGCGCTTCGCAACGATATTTGCCGCGCCACTTTTGGTCTGGTCATGCTCATGCCGATTTTCCTGTTTCTCGCGCATCCCCGGCGTATGTTCGCTTCCGCACTGCTCGCGTGGAGCCTTTTCGCTCTCGCCTACGATTTCGCCGGCATGTATTTTTCGAATTTGTTTGTGTCGCTCGGCCGCACTCCTTTTGAAGTCCTGATCCTCGGACTTGTCTTCTACGGCGTAGTCGCCGCGGTATCCTGGGTTGCCTGGATGGTTGTTGGCGCATCGCACGATCCCGCCGTACCCGCTCCGCGTCACATTCACACTCGCCCTCATCAACGATGAAGCTCGGCCGTTTTCAGCTTCTCCACGAAGAGCCCGGCCAGGAAAAAGTCTTTCCGCGCTACGGCATTCTTGAGGGCGACCACCTCTCCGAAATTGCCTCGCCATTTGATTTGCCTCCGCATTCGCGGTTGCATGTCTCGCAAATATCGGGTGGAAGCTGGCCTCTCTCCGACTTGAAACTCCTGCCGCCATGCGAGCCCGGCAAGATCGTTTGTGTCGGCCGCAATTACACAGAACACGCCGCTGAGTTCGGCAATGACGTCCCTAAAGAGCCGCTGATTTTTTTGAAGCCGCCATCCTCAATCCTCGCGCCGGGCGATCCCATCCTCTTGACACCCCACTCCGAGCGCGTCGACTACGAAGGCGAACTCGCCATCGTCATCGGCAAGACCTGCTCGCGCCTGAAAAACCCCGCAGACGCCAGCTCTTACATTCTCGGCTACACCTGTCTCAATGACGTCACCGCGCGCGACCTGCAAAAAAGAGACGTCCAATTCACGCGCGCCAAGGGCTTCGACACTTTCTGCCCCTTCGGCCCGTTCATTGAAACAGAACTGAATCTTTCCGTCGCAACGGTGGAAACTTTTCTCAACGGCAAAAAGCGTCAGTCCGCTCGCATCGCAGAAATGATTTTCCCCGTCGATGTTATAATTCAATGGATTTCGCAAATGATGACGCTCCTGCCCGGCGACGTTATCTCTACGGGAACTCCCTCGGGCGTTGGACCGCTCGCCGCTGGCGATGTGGTCGAAGTCGCCATCAACGGCGTCGGCACGTTGCGAAACCCCGTGCGCAACCTCGTTGGCAACCCCGTTCACAACCCATGACCGCGCCCAAATAAAACACGCTCATAACGTCGCGGACGTCACGCCGCGAAAGGGAAAACCATGAAATTCTTCCTCGACACCGCGAATCTCGACGAAATCCGCCAGGCCATGTCCTTCGGCGTTCTCGACGGCGTCACCACCAATCCCACGCTCGCCGCGAAAGAGAAGAAACCTTTCCGCCAGCTCATTCTCGAAATGTGCGACATCGTGAAAACGGGCGTTGTCAACGCCGAGGTTGTTTCAATCGACACGGAAGGAATGCTGCGCGAAGCACGCGAGGTCGTCAGTTGGCATCCCAACGTCGTCGCGAAAATTCCCATGACGCCTGAGGGCGTTCGCGCCTTGAACATCCTTTCGCGCGAAGGCGTCCGCATCAATATCACGCTCGTGTTTTCCGCTTCGCAGGCGCTGATTGTCGCCAAAGCGGGCGCGTATTTCGTCAGCCCGTTTCTCGGCCGCTTGGATGATATCTCTTCCGATGGATTGCTCTTGCTTCGCGACATCATCACGATTTATCGCGCGTATAATTTTCAGACGCAGGTACTGGCCGCCAGCCTGCGGCATCCTTTGCACGTCATCGAAGCCGCCAAGCTCGGCACGCACATCGGTACCATGCCGTTCAAGGTTTTCGAGCAGCTTTTCAAGCATCCGCTCACCGATCGCGGGCTCGATCAGTTCTTGAAGGATTGGCGGAAGGCGCACTCCGTGCTCGGCAACATTATTGAACCGGGCCGCGCCGCGCCGGGAAAGAAGCCGTCCCGTCGCAAGCGCTGAGTAAGAGCCGTGGAGAGTTTTTCGAAGGTGAACATTTGTTGAGTCACGCTGCAGCGCACTGGCGCGAACTGGCCCTCATCCTCGCCCTCATCGTGGTGATCGCAGCGCTCACGTCTTCCTGGCTGTTTGGCCGCGAGAAAGATACGAAGGAGGTGGAACGCGAGCGCCGCTCCTATTTGAACCGCGTTGGCCGCATTGTGGACGGCCAGGTCGTCGAGATTGTCGAACGCCCGCTGGAGCAGGAAAATGTCAGGCGCGCCCGCGTTGCGAAAGTGAAAATCGCAAACCATCGCATGCTTCTCTACTCCTATTCCATTTCCGGCGTCACCTACGAAGCCGCGCAGGATATCACCGGTCTCGAAGAACAAGCCTGTCTCGAACGCGTTGTCGCGGGCCAGCCCGTCGGCGTCAAATACGATCCGGCAAATCCCAGCAACTCGATCCTGATTGCCGACGATTGGTCCGGTTTATCCTGAGACAGTTTTTTCGCTTTTGCGGGTGCACTCATCCTGAGCGCCTCCCGCGACGCGCGCTTCGGCAATAGTTCTCGACCGGCGGTTTCGTCATTCGTCACTTGGCCACAGACAACCGGCCACTCGTTTGCCTCGAGGACGAAGCGTCCCTCACACTTGCCGCCTTCGTCCCTCTGTGGCACGCTAGCGCTCCAAACATGATGCCAAAAAAACAGTCCACCAACCCGCTCGACGAACTCGCGCATCGTCGCGCTGAAGCCGAAGCAGGCGGCGGCCCTGAACGCCGCGAACGCCAGCACAAAGAAGGAAAACTCAACGCGCGCGAGCGCATCGAATTGCTCCTCGACGAAAGCTCCTTCGAGGAGCTCGACGAATTCGTCAAGCATCATTGCGCCGACTTTGGCATGGCCGAGCAGCGCCCTTCTGGGGACGGCTTCGTTTGCGGCTTTGGCCGCATCGACGGCCGCCTCGTTTACGTTTTCGCGCAAGACTTCACCGTCTTCGGTGGCTCGCTCTCTGAATCGAACGCGGGAAAAATCACCAAAGTCATGAAGCTCGCGATGAGCACTGGCGCGCCCGTGATTGGCTTGAACGATTCGGGCGGTGCGCGCATTCAGGAAGGCGTGATGTCTCTTGCCGGCTACGCGGATATTTTTCTGCTCAACACGCTCGCCAGCGGCGTCGTGCCGCAAATCAGCGCCATCATGGGCCCGTGCGCGGGCGGAGCCGTCTACTCTCCGGCCATCACCGATTTCATTTTCATGACGGAGAATACTTCCTACATGTTCGTTACCGGACCCGACGTCATCAAGACCGTCACGCACGAGGAAGTCACCAAACACGAACTTGGCGGCGCGATGACGCACAATGCAAAAAGCGGCGTCGCCCATTTCATTGCGCACGACGACAAAGAATGCCTCGCCATGATTCGCGAACTCTTGAGCTTCCTGCCATCCAATAATCTTGACGATCCGCCGCGCCGCCCTACGAACGATCCCGCCGATCGCGCCGACGCATCGCTCAACTCCGTCATCCCCGAAGATCCGATGGTGCCTTACGACATGAAAGACGTCATTCACGCCGTCGTTGACGACAAGTATTTTTTCGAAGTCCACGAACACTACGCGAAAAATCTCGTCGTCGGTTTTGCGCGTCTCGACGGTCGTCCCGTGGGCGTTGTCGCCAATCAGCCCGCCTTTCTCGCCGGCGTCCTCGACATCAACGCGTCCTTGAAGGGCGCGCGCTTCGTGCGTTTTTGCGACGCATTCAATATTCCGCTGATTACTTTCGAGGATGTTCCTGGATTTTTGCCCGGCACGCAGCAGGAATTCGGCGGAATCATCAAGCACGGCGCCAAATTGCTTTTTGCTTATGCCGAAGCCACTGTGCCCAAAATAACGGTCATCACGCGCAAGGCCTATGGCGGCGCGTATTGCGTCATGTCCTCAAAACACATTCGCACCGACATTAATTTTGCATGGCCCACCGCGGAAATTGCCGTGATGGGTCCCGAAGGCGCCGTGAACATCGTCTACAGGCGCGAAATTGAGCGCGCGCCCGAGTCGGAGCGTGCGAATTTGCGTCAGGAGAAAATTGCGGAATTCCGCGAACGCTTCGCCAATCCCTACGTCGCCGCCGAGCGCGGCTACATCGACGCCATCATCACTCCCGCCGAAACGCGCGCCAAACTCATCACCGCCCTTCGCTCCCTCGAAAACAAACGCGACACCAACCCCCGCAAAAAACACGGCAACATCCCGTTGTAAAAGTTGCGCGCAAAGTACCGCGTCCGGCAGTTCCCAGAAAGCCGCAACAATTCATTGTAGAGTTGCGCCGAGTGCAGAACACGCCTTGTCTGTCGCAAGCAGGGAATCTGCTTTTGTCTGTGTAGCTCACGCCGGCCCTGAGCTTCGCAGGGTCCCGCCGGTGCCGCATTCGCGCTGGCTCACGTGAGGCTTTTGCGCTTCTTGGCAAAGCCCTTTTACTTACTGCCGCGCGGCGCTCCATTGCCCCGCCTTCGTAGGGCCCGTCTAAAGACGGGCCGTCGGCCTGCGACGCAGGCAGGGAACTTGCTTTTCGATTTGCTACTCACGTGGATCAAATCAGAAGAGCTGCCGCGTGCTAGAATTCCTCACGGCATCTTTTGAATATTGAAATGTTCAAAAAGATTTTGATCGCGAATCGCGGAGAAATTGCGGTGCGCATTTTGCGCGCGTGCCGCGAGATGAATATTCCCGCTGTGGTCGTTTTTAGCGAGGCCGATCGCACGTCGCTCCACGTGCGCATGGCGGATGAAGCGTATCTGATCGGCCCCGCGCCATCGCGCGAAAGCTATCTCGTCATCGATAAAATTGTCAGTGTAGCGCGCGCTGCTGGATGCGACGCGCTGCATCCCGGCTACGGTTTCCTTGCGGAGAATCCGAATCTCGCGCGAGCCTGCGCCGCGGCAGGCGTCACTTTCATCGGGCCCACGCCTGAGTCGATGGAGCGCTTGGGTTCAAAGACCGCCGCACGACAACTCGCGCGCGCAGCGAATGTTCCCACGGTTCCCGGCACGCTCGATCCCATTGCGGAAATTAACGGCGCAACTGAAATCGCACGGCAAATCGGATTTCCCGTCGTGCTCAAAGCCGTGGCCGGCGGAGGCGGCAAAGGCATGCGTTTGGTCGAGCGCGAAAGCGAACTTGCCGCCGCTTGGCGCGACGCTTCGTCCGAAGCCACGAACGCCTTCGGCGACGGCCGCATGTATCTCGAAAAATTCCTCGTCCACCCGCGGCACATCGAAATTCAAGTCATCGGCGACCATCACGGCCGCATGATTTATCTCGGCGAGCGCGAATGCTCGGTGCAGCGCCGCTACCAGAAACTAATTGAAGAAGCGCCGTCGCCGGTCATGACGCCTGAACTCCGGCAAGCAATGGGCGATGCCGCCGTGAAACTAGCGCGCGCGGGCGGTTACACGAATGCGGGCACGCTCGAATTTCTCGTCGACCCGAAACGGAATTTCTATTTCCTCGAAATGAACACGCGTCTCCAGGTCGAACATCCCGTCACGGAAATGGTGACTTCGTGCGATTTGGTGAAACTGCAAATTCGCGTCGCCGCAGGCGAACCGCTGCCCCTCGCGCAAGAAAATATTGAAATGCGCGGCCATGCCATCGAGTGCCGTATTTACGCGGAAGATCCGGACAACAAATTTTTCCCTTCACCGGGCACAATCCTCGCGCGCAGCGCACCCTCCGGCCCGGGAATTCGTCTCGATGATGGAGTCTACGCTGGATGGACCGTGCCCACGGACTACGATCCGATGCTCGGCAAATTAATTGCGTGGGGCGGAGATCGCAATGAAGCGATTGCGCGAATGCAGCGCGCGCTCGATGAATATTACGTGGGCGGCATCAAGACGAACGTCGGTTTATTTCGCAGAATTCTCGCCGAGCCGGAATTTGTTCGCGGCGACATCCACGCCAAATGGCTCGACGAATTCCTGCTTCGTTCCAGCCCGCGCGCGAGCGCGGCATCGCCGCAGAAATCCAAACGCAATGATCTTGCCGAAGACGCGGCAATTCTCGCAGCGGCGGTGTGGCACATGAATCGCGGCGGCGCTGGAAATTCGATTGCGCAGCCGGCAACGAACGATTCGGCTTCGCAGTGGAAGATCGAGGGTCGCCGCGAGCAACTTGCGAATGAGCCGCGCTCCAAATGAAACTCGAACTGAGAATCGGAAATCGCACGCGCAATATTGAGATCGAGCGGCGCGGCGAGCAATTTCACTTTCGCATCGACGGCCGCGACGTGGCCGCTGACGTATCGGAAGTTCAGTCCGAAGTGTACTCCATTCTAATTGGCGGCGACGCGTTCGAAGCACGCGTCGAATCCGGCGCAGGTGAATTGCGCGTGCGAATCGACGGCCGGGAATTTTCAATCGCGATTGCCGATCCGCGGCAGTGGCGGCGCGGCGGAAACGCAGTCGGAACAGCGGAGGGATATCAACAGGTCGTCGCGTCGATGCCGGGAAAGGTTGTGCGCGTGATGGTGCATACCGGCGACGCGGTGGCAGCGGGACAAGGCTTGCTGGTGGTGGAAGCGATGAAAATGCAGAACGAAATCAAATCGCCGAAGGCCGGCAGGATCAAGCGAATCGCCGCCCGGGAAGGCCAAACCGTCAACGCCGGTGAAATTCTCGCTGTGATTGCGTGAAGGGGACCGCTTCAAACAAATTCGCTCGAAGAAATCACGAGCAAGGAATTAGAAACTGTTAGATCGCTTCTAATCTTTCCCCGTGGCGTTGTCTGCCGGAAGTTTGCCCGCGGATTCCACCACTTCCTTCGCCAGATAATTCGTCACGCCGGCTTGATCGCGCGCCGAAGTCAAATAGGCGGCGCGCAGCAACTGTTCACGGCGATTCTGCAGCGTAGTGCGAATGGATTGCTGCACTTGAGGGTCGGAAAGTTGCCGCTGCCCCGCGGGCTCGCGCGCGATCAGTTTCAGAATATGAACGCCGTCTTTCAGTTCGACGGGCTTGCTCACCTGGCCGGGCTGAAGTCCGAGCACGGCATTTTTCAGTGCCGGATCAGTTTGATTCAGTGAAGACTGAGGAATAAATCCAAGGTCACCGCCATTCGAGCCGTTCGAGTCCTCGGAATAATCCATGGCAAGCTGGGCAAAATCGGCGCCGGATGCAAGGCGCGATTCGAGCATCGCGATTTTGGTTCTGGCCTCGGCCGGCGTTTTGGCATCGTCGCTCTTGCGATTATGAATCGCCGGATCCGGATGCTGTGTGACGACAATTTGCGCCACGTGAAATTGCGGCTCGGCAACGCTGAATTGCGCTTTGTTCTGGCCGTAAAACTCGGAAACATCGACGTCCGTGATCGTGATCTTCGAAACCACTTCACGATTGAGCAATTTCTGAATCGAAAGTTCGCGCCGAATTTCCTTTTTTAGATCGTCGACAGCTAATCCGTTTTCTTGAAGCTTCTTCTGAAATTCATCCTCGGTGAAGGACGCTTTCGATTCGTTGAATTTATTTTCCACTTCGCCGTCGGTGGCGATCAGGTTCGCGGCCTTGGCGCGCTGAAAAAGAATTTCATTATTGATGAGCTGATCGAGAATGCTCAGCTTCAGCGAAACGCCTTCATCGTGGGAAGGCAGCGTGCCCTGGGATTGCACGCGGCTGCGGAAATACTTTTCAACCTCGCTGCGCTCGATCTGCGTTCCATTCACGACGGCCCAGACATTCGCGCTGGGCGCCTGCTGATTTCGACACGAGTTTGCCAGAACGCAGGCCGCCAGGGCCGCGAAGAGCGTCATTTTTTTCAGCAACTTGGAACTCCTTCGAGAGACGTGATGGGCGAGCAGTCAGGCGGCCTTCCGGACGCGGCCGGCGCGGATGCAAGCGGTGCAAACGCGTACGTGTTTTCGCGCGCCGTCAACAACGGCCTTGACGCGCCGCAAATTCGGGTTCCACCGCCGGCGCCGCAGGTTATTGGCGTGGCTGACTGTGTTGCCAAAGCTTGGTTTCTTGCCGCAGATTTCGCAAACGAGCGCCATTGTTTCTCCGATTCATCGCGTAAAGTGATGCAGACCATCCTATCAGAGATTGGCCGCGCCCGGAAGCAAGCGAATTTTGCAGTGTTTAGCCTGGTTCTACGTCGCTCCTTTCGGGCCGTGAGCCGCGATTCTTGCGTTGCACATTGCGAAAATCCGGAGCGCAAGAGGCGCGCGTCGCATACCTTGTCGGGATGCGCGCGGGAAAAAACCTCGCGTCAGCCAGCGCAAATGCGGCGTTGGCGGGACCCTTCGAAGCTCAGGGCCGGCATGAGCTACGCAGACAAAAACAAGACAAAAGGGAGGCGGAAAACGACGAGGCTGTTCCGAAAGAGATATTTCTGCGATACTTGCCTTGGGTCACCGCGGCGAAGCATCCCGGGCGCGCCGCTGGTAGCTGTAGTGCTCGCTCTCCATTCCTTGGAGGAGGACGGTATGAACAAAATCGCATTCATTCTAGCGCTTGCTCTAATTGCGCCGTTTGCTGCACAGGCTCAGACGAATAAATTCGAGGTATTCGCTGGATACTCGTTTCAGCGCGTGGAAGGCTTTCCGTCAAACGCGAATATGAGCGGATGGGAAGGCGCGCTGACATACAAATTCACTCCGTATCTGGGGGTCACCGCGGATGTGAGCGGCCAATATGGAACGCTCACTGGTTCGCGCATCAATTATCACAACATTCTTGTAGGTCCTGAACTATCGCTTCCGCGCAAACTTTCTCCATTCGTCCATGTGCTCGTGGGGGATGGGAGGTCGAGCGTCTTCGGCGTAACGAGCAAAACGTTCGCGGTCGCTATCGGCGGCGGCGTGGATTATCGTCTCACCAACCTGCTTTCGGCCCGATTGGCTCAATTCGATGTGATCACGGGTGCGACGAGACAAACATCCAGCGACGGACGGTTCTCGGCTGGCATCGTGTTTCATTTTTAGCCTGCGCATAGTCACCGATTCAATTTCCGAACATCCTAAAGAGAGTGGCTTTGGCTCCGCGATTTGAAGGGAGCGGAGTTCTGTCCCGACGACGCCAAATGACCGCGCCCATACTTTTCGCAAGAGAAAGACGGCAGCGCAGGACAGTCCCTTCCCCGATCAGCGATGGGCGCTCCGGCAGCGGGTGAGGATAAGAAATCATGCGGAAGATGACTGTGTTTTTGTTTGCTCTAATGGTTGCCGTTCCGGTGTTTGGCGACCAGGTGACGCTGACGAATGGCGATCGCGTGACCGGAGCCATCGTCAAATCGGACGCGAAGACTTTGGTGATTAAAACGGACAATGCGGGTGATGTGACGGTGAAATGGGCCGCAGTCGCCAGCCTCCAGTCAGATGGTGAACTGTATGTAGGATTGGAGGGCGGGCAAGTGGTGGCAGGGCCCGTATCCATGAGCGACGGGAAAATTACTGTGCAGACGAAGAATGAAGGGACGGTGGCCTCGACGAAAGACGCGGTGCAGTTTATTCGCGATGATGCGGAGCAGACTGCCTACACCGCGCGGGAGTACCGGCTGGAGCATCCGCGATTAATTGATTTTTGGACTGGGTTCGTGGATGCGGGGCTGAGCACCACGCGCGGCAATTCCAGCACATTGAGCGTGACGTTCGATGGGAAGGCGATTCGCGCGACGGAAGCCGACAAGTTTACCGTGTATTTCAATTCCATTTTGACGAAGAGCAGCATCACCGGTCCGACGCTGACGACCGCGCATTCCATCATCGGCGGAGTTCGCGGAGATTTCAATATTACGCCGCGATTTTTCGCGTTTGGAACGGCAGACTTCCAATACGATGAACTGGAGGAACTCGACTTGCGCAACACGCTGGGCGGTGGCCTGGGCGTTCATGTTCGAAAAACCGAGAGCACAGTGTTTGATATTTACGACGGCGGCGATTATTCGCAGGCGTATTACTCGACGGGCCTGACGCGAAAGGCCGCGGAAATTAATGCCGGCGAGAGTTTGATGTACAAAGCTTCGAAGCGGACTCTGCTTGCCGAGCAGCTTGATTTATATCCGAATGTGAGCGACCTCGGGGAATATCGCATGACGTTCAATGCATCGGCGGCGACGAAAATTGCCGGATGGCTGAACTGGCAAGTGGCGGCGAGCGATCGATATGTCAGCAACCCGATTCCGGGAATCAAACGCAACGACCTGGTGTTGACCACGGGAATCCGCGTCACGTTCGGCAAGGGTTCGATTTGAAATCATCCCCTTGCGGATCAGTCTATTCTTATTCGGCCGCGCGCTGTGCCCGCATAGACAACTTCAATACTCGAAGTCGATCGAGAATTCGACTCGCCTCGCTGTGAAGCCTTCGATGGGAGCGCCGAATCCGGGAAGGGACGACGCGCCGGAGCCGAAGTAGGGATTGATCTCCGCGACATTGGGATGATTAAAGAGGTTGAAAGCCTCAGCGACCAAGTCCAGGTGCGCGTACTCGCCAAAAGGAAAATATTTCAACACGCGAAAATCCAGGGATTCGAAATTTCCGGTTTGCAGTGAATTGCGACCGAGATTGAGCGGGCGATCCGCGAGCGGGAAAGCATTACCGCGGCTGACGTCGAGGCCGACGAGCGGATTTACGCGACGTCCCGTGCCCAGCGTGAAAATCGGCGCGACTTCGATGTGGCCGAAAATGCGATCGAGCCAACCGGGATTTTGATTCGCCGAGGAGTGCGGGGCGTCTTGATCGGAACCGATAGGCAGGTCCCACAAGGCGTCGAAGACAAACCGCTGCTGTTGGTGCTGAAGCGAGAGGGCGCGCTCTGCTTGCACATCGAAGGGGTTTTGCGGCTGTTCGGGAAAATCGGAGGCGTCGTCGAGCGTTTTTGAAAACGTGTAGCTGCCGAGGAACTCGAGCTCGTCCGCCATGCGGCGGTTGAGCGAAAACGTCACTCCGTTGTACGTGGAACCCGCCGAATCTTCGATTTGATAAATATCGTTGAACCGCGGATTCAAGCGGCCGGGTCCGAAGACTTCGCGCCCCAGTTGCTGCGGAACAGGATTGGGAATGCCGAGGCTGGCGGCGTTTTGCGGGGTGAGGATGACGGGCGGAAGCAGGTTGATGTTGCGCGTGCGCGAGAGTTTGACGCCGCGGACAAAAAGGTAATCTGCGCCGGCGGTGAGATTGTGCGCGATCAAGTATTGCAGACCGAGGCTAGATTGCTGGCTGTACGAGCTGGCGAGGCGGGGGTCCGGACGGAAGATCGAAGGCGCGATTCCGAGGACGGGGCTGGACGGCGCGCCCCCTGCCTCGGATTCAAAAATATTTGCGGCAGCATTGCCGTCCGTGACCTGCGTGGAAGCGTTGATGCCATTTTCTTCGATGGCGCGATTCAAACTCGCCAGGACCTGGCGGTCGAAGAAGATACCAAAGCCGGCACGGACTACCCATCGCGAATTGGGGTTATAGGCGAGGCCAATGCGCGGGCTGAAGTTGTTGGTGTCCTGGTTGAAGTGGACTGGCAAGTGCTCGAAGTCATACCGCGCGCCGAGATCGAAAGTGAGGTGGCGCGATGCGGACCAGTGATCCTGGAGGAAGCCGCCGTAGCTTGTCACGGTGAAATTCGTCGAAGAATTACCGAATCCCTGAATCCAGAAATCTGGCCGCGCTGCAAAAAAATCAGCAGCGCTACCGAAAAGATACAGACCACCGAAGCCGTCGGGAGTCGAGGCACGCTCGTGAACGCGATTGATGGTGGCGCCCGCTTTCCAAAGATGATTACCACGTGAACGCGCATAGGTGTAAGTGACCTGATAATGATTTTCGCGGCGCACGCTATTGCCCAGGTAGGGGCGGCCAAAATCGGCGAGGCCGGCGATATCGATGCCGGGGCCTTGCACGTCGTTCGTTCGCAAAACTTGATGTCGCGTGGCCGCCTCGAAGCGCAGATCACTGACTGCGTTCGAGCCGTACGTGGACACGAGCGAGCCAGCGACGGCGTTGTCAGCAACGAAGCTGCTGCCTCGGGCGCTGGTGTCCTGAAGGCCTCCGGTATTGAATCCGTCGCCTGGTTCGCGATTATTCGTGAAGGCGTAACGCAACATGAGCGAAGTTCGTGGAGTGAGTTGATGGTCGAGTTTTCCAGAAGCTTCCGTTTCCGCGCGCGCGATGGGGAAAAATCCGGTGGTGATTTGGCGCGTGCTCAGGCGCGGGAATGCGCCAGTAACTAGAAAGCTATTTATTGCCGCCGCTGCGGCGGGAGCGATGTTGGAACTATTCTGGCCGCGATTGTACTCCTGCTCGAAGGCCGTATAGTAAAACGTGCGATTTTTGATGATGGGGCCGCCGATGGCGAAACCGGCGCGAAAGCGATGGAAATTCGGCTTCGTGGAATCTGTCTCGAAGGGATCGCGCGCGTTGAGTACGGCATCCTGCAGGAAAATGAACGCGTCGCCATGAATGAAGTTTGAGCCGGCGCGCGTCACCACGTTGATCGAGCCTCCGGAAGCCCCGCCGAATTCCGCGGAGAGGTTGTTGTGCACTACTTGATATTCCTGAACGATTTCCGGGGAGAGTTCAGTACGGCTGGAGCCGGTGAATTCATCGTTGTTGTCGAGGCCGTCGATCGAAATGCTGTTGCTGCGGGCGCGAAGGCCGCCGAACGTGAATCCGCTATCGGCGAGCGCTGTGTGCGGGCTGCCGTGGCCCTGCGGCGACTCTGTGACGGCAGGCTCGATGAGCACAAAATCCAGGGCGTTGCGGCTTTCGACGGGCAACTCCTCGATGCGCTCGCGATCGACGATCGAAGTGATGGAAGTTTCTGTGGGCTCGAGGGCCGATGGTTGCGCCGTGACCGTTACCGTGGTTTCGGCCGAGGCGGGTGCGAGAACGATGCCGAGACGAATGTCCGCGCCCAATTCGAGCTGAAGACTGGCGTGAAGATACGGCGCGAAACCGGATCGCTCCACGCGAACCTCATACACCCCCACACGAAGATCGGTGACGCGGAAAAGGCCGCGAGAATCGGTTCGCGCCACTCGTGTGATATTAGTGAACTGGTTGCGAATGCGAATGGACGCAGCGGCAACGCTGCCTCCCGAAGAATCGGTGACGGTTCCCTCGATGGTGGCGCCCACGCGAGATGTTTGGGCGAATGCAGACGCGACAAACGGAGAAAACCATAGCGCAAGCAATGGAAGCCAGCTTATCTTTTTTCGCATGTTCTGGGTCATGTTCTCGGTCATCTATTGGTCCTCCGGGGTCCATAGACGCTGGGTGTCGATGAAAAGAAATTGAATGAAAAGCGACAGTTTGATTTCAGGCGCAGGCTTCGCGCGCGGAATACACGAATTAGCCATTCACGGGACGGATTAATCCCGTAAGCAGTATGGGGTTCGCGATTTTTAGATACGAAGCGCCGGTGGGGGCTGGCTGACTGCGGCGAATTCCGTGGAATCGACAAGCGGATAAAAACGGGGAATAAAAGATGGATAAAGTCGCCACTCCGAACTCAGTGGCTCTTCAAGGGTCGCCGTGCTGGCAGCAAATGAAATAATCGCACCGGCGCAAACGGCAAGCATCACGAAAGTGGATTCGGTATCCTGGCCGGTCTTAAGCGTGTGGTCCCAGCGATCGCGCATTTCGAGAATTGGGCAGGCAAAGCATGCGAGCAAAACGAGAGCAATCACGATGCGAAGAAATCGGGTGTGCACAAACGAAATTCTATCATTGGAGTGCGTCGAACGAGAAAGATTCACGCCTTGGCTTGATGCGAGGCTTCCGGTCCCGAATGCGAGGCGGAGACCAGTGGTTGCGCGGGGCCTGCGCCGGCGCCTGT
>DATEHB010000031.1:0-8931 GCA_035279805.1 Candidatus Acidiferrales bacterium | reverse complement strand
CACCAGCCAAATCTCCGATTCATCCAGATGGCTGTGGCCCTTCCGCCACCATTGCGCGGACACAATTCCGCGCGCCGTGATGGCGACCGTTTTTCCGTCCGGCGATGGCGCCGCGAAATATTCGTTCGCGTAACGGTCGGCGGCCACAGCCATGGGCGTCCCGCCCTCCACGCTCACGCGATAGACATCGTTCATGTACGAAATGTCGTGATTCGCCGACGAAAAATAAATCCACCTTCCGTCACGCGACCATTCATCTACGCCATTCAAATCGTCGTCATACGTCAGTCTCTTCACTTCGCCTGTCGCAAACGTCAGGATGTAAACGTTCCCGCTACCGCTGCGCTCAGACACGTACGCGAGCCTCGTTCCGTCCGGCGAATAAAGCGGCCGCGAATCCGTCGCCATATCCGAAACCAGCAGTCGCGCTTCCCCTCCTGTCGCCGGCACGGTCCAGACGTTTCCGCCCGATACGAATGCGATTTCCTTCCCATCCGGCGATACGCTTGGTTGGCTGAACGCAGGACGCGCCTTTTCTTTCATCGCAGATGCGGCCTCGCTCGCTCGCCGCGGAGACGCATCAACAGCACGCGTCGAGAGCGTCGCCGTCAGGATCCCTGCCAAACCCAGCCACAAATATTTCTTCACGTTCGCCATCCTACACCTCGCACCAGGTTGACGTGCCAGGAAACGAACCTCGCAAAAATGAAAAACAGGAGCTTGCCGGTTCAATCTCGGTCGCGGATTATAGCACCGGCTCAGGCAGGCTGAAGGTGCCGCTCCCACGCGCGCGTCTCGAGGATTTCGTCAATCTGCCCGAGCGCGAAATCAATTTCGTCTTCGCGATTATAAAAATGCGGCGACAGTCGAATCCCCGCGCCCGGCCGGTAATCCACGATGACCTCTCGCGCGATCAATTCGTGCTTCACTTCCTGCGCATGGGGACATTCAACCGAAACCGTGCCGCCGCGTTCGGCCGGTCCGCCCGGCGTGTTGACGCGCCATCCGCGTTTCGCCGCGCCCTCGATTAGCTGCGCGGTCTGTCGCATCGATTTCTCACGAATTTTCTCGACGCCCACCTTCCCGATGATTTCGAGGCCTGGCTGGCACGCATATAACGCTGGAATCTGGGGCGTGCCATTCAGGAAACGGTACGAATCCTCGCGCGCCTGTTGCGGCCCAACTTCAAAATTGAAGGGCCGCTGGTGCGCCAGCCATCCCGTCAGCGTCGGCAAAAGTTTCTTCTGCAAATCCGGTCGCGCGTAAAGATACGCGACTCCCGGTCCGCCACAGAGCCACTTCAGCACGCCACCCACCGCAAAATCCGTTTCAATCTCGCGGACATTCACGGGAACCGTTCCCGCCGCTTGAAAACAATCCAGAATCACGTGCGCGCCCACTTTATGCGCGCGCTCGATAATTGCTTTCGCATCCACGATCGTCGCGCTGCGGAAAAGCACCAGTGAAATCGGCACGAGCAAAGTGCTTTCATCGATTGCAGCCAGAAAACGCTCCAGCGGCAGGTGAATCCCATCCTCGCTCTTGACCAATTCCACGCGCGCGCCATGCCGCCGCTGCTCCATGTAAAAATAAACGATCGACGGAAATTCCAGATCCACCAGCACTACTCTGTTCCGTGGCCCGGAAAAATTGAAACACGAAGAAATCACGGCCTGGGTGATCGTCACATTCTGATGCAGCGAAATCTCCCCAGCGCCTGCGCCACTTCCCGCGCCAATCACTGCGCCGATTTTATCTCCCACCGACGCAGCCATTTCCCACCAGCTTTCTTCCCACGCCCGCACTCCTCGCGTCGCCCACGATTCCGCATAATCGCGAACGCGCTCATAGACTGCTCGCGGCATCGCGCCCAGCGAATTGCTGATCAGGTAAGTCGTATGCTCCAGAATCGGAAACTCATCGCGCCATTTCAATAATTCATCCATGGATGTTTTCCTCGCCCACCTCGCCTGGACCGTCCGCGTTGCCGCGCCAACGTGGTTGCCGCCATCCTATCAGAATGCATCCCCGTCCCGCCTCCATTGGACTCGTGCTCCCCGTGCCATTTTTGTTGTGCCTAAAGTCAGTCCGCGGCCTCTGAAGACTGCTGACCGTCGCGGCAGCGCGCCAAGGCCAAATTCTAATCGGTACACCGCGGGATTAGAAATCCCCGTAACTCACACAAAATAAACATCCGCGCTCCATTCTAATCGGTACGAATCACATGTTTCTTGCGTCGCCTACTTGCAGATCAATCGCCGAGGGAGGCGGCCTCAAACCGAATGCGCTACTATAGAAAAGAACTCTGAAGCGATAGAAAGAAGGAAAAAAAACGATGCCCCACACCACGGCTTACATCATCAGTGCTGTGCGCACGCCGATCGGCAAGTTCGGCGGAGGCCTTGCGGACTTTACGGCCCCGGATTTGGGAGTCATCGCCGTACGCGCCGCGCTCCAGCGCGCGTTCGTCGCATCCTTGCCGCCCGAACGCCGGCCGGGCGTCGCCGGGAGAGTAGAAGACAGCATCGAGCAAGCAACGCGAAACGCCGCCGACAAAGAATCATCTCGCGAAGCGCCTCTTCCGTATCACGTCGACGAGGTAATTTTCGGAAATGCGCGTCCTGCGGGAGTCGGACCGAATCCCGCACGGCAAATCGCCTGGCGTGCCGGACTCGGCGACGACGTTCCTGCCTTTACTGTGAACATGGCCTGCGCATCGGGCCTGCGTTCGATCATGCTCGGATGGCAGCAGATTTTGCTCGGCGATGCGGGAATTGTGGTGTGCGGCGGCGCCGAATCCATGTCGCGCGTCCCCTATCTTGTCGAAGCGCGTTGGGGCGTGAAGATGGGCAACCAGCCGCTCGTCGACGCCATGTATCGCGACGGTTTTCTCTGTCCCATTTCGCAAATGATCATGGGCGAAACGGCGGAACTCCTCGCCGAGCAATACAAAATTTCGCGCGAAGAGCAGGATGCCTTTGCCATCAAAAGCCATCATCGCGCCGCGCGCGCGCAACAGGAATGCCGCTTCAGCCGCGAAATTATCCCCGTCGAGTGCACGGACAAAAAAGGAAACGTAGTGCGCATCGAAAGGGACGAACACGTTCGTCCCGCCATCACTCCGGAACAAATGGCCAAGCTCCCGCCAGTCTTCAGCAAAACGGGCACAATCACCGCTGGAAATGCCAGTGGAATCACGGATGGCGCTTCATGCGTCGTTCTTGCCAGCGAAAAAAAAGTCCGCGAGCTCGGTCTGAAGCCCATTGCTCGAATTGTCGACGCGGCTGTTGCGGCCGTGGACCCGCGCGTGATGGGCATTGGTCCCGTACCTGCCGTGCGAAAACTTCTGGCTCGCACTGGAACGGCTCTCGAAAATTACGCGACCATTGAATTGAACGAAGCCTTCGCCGCGCAGGTGCTCGCCTGCGATCGCGATTTGCATTTTCCTCGTGAGCGGCTGAATCCCAATGGCGGCGCAATCGCTCTCGGCCATCCCATTGCCTGCACCGGCGCGCGAATCATGACCACGCTGATTCACGAAATACGCCGCGACGACAAATCCGCGAAAGGCAAGAAAGGCCTCGCGACGCTGTGCGTTTCGGGCGGCCTCGGCGTCGCCGTGGAAATCGAAACCGTATAATTCACGCCCCCGAAGAATTTGCATCGTTGCCTCCGCGCGATTTCGCCCTTAAGAATCTCGCCGCCGGTGTTTGCGCGTTCGGCACCGACGCCAAAAGCCTTCCGCAATCCTCCCCAATTTACGAGTACGATTATTTCTCGCGCTGTCACCGCAGTTGGAGGATTCCATGCAAACAGCTTCGCCGAAAATATCTCGCGTCGCCGTCGCCGGAAACGTTGGCGCCGCTCCGCCCAAGCCCGAGGAATTCAAATACATCCGGTTCCGCATCGAAGGCGAAGTCGCGCGTCTCACGCTCGAGCGCCCGGAGCACAACATGCTCAATGAGCGCATGCTTTCCGAACTTGCCGTGGGCATCGATTCGCTTGAAGGACGCGGCGACGTAAAATTGATCGTTCTGGATTCCGCGGGGCAGTCGTTCTGCGGCGGCATCGAGCTCGGTGAATACACGCCGCGCCGCGCGTTCCAGGTGCTCGACGCATTTCAGCGCGCGTTCACAGCCATGCTCGATACTTCGAAACCGTTTCTGGTAGTCGTGAACGGCCCCGCGTTTGGCGGCGGCGCGGAACTCGCGGCGCTCGGCGATTTGGTGGTGGCGACTCCGCGGGCGAAATTCGCACAGCCAGAAATAAAACTGGGCGTGTTTCCTCCGCTCGGCGCGGCCATTCTGCCGTTCATTGTCGGACCGAAGCGCGCTCTCGAATTGGTTCTGACCGGCGAAGTGATCAGCGCGGAACGTGCGCTCAGTCTGGGCCTGGTGAATCGCGTGGTGAAAGAAGACAAACTCGAGGAAACGGTCAAGGAAATGTCCGAGCAGGTCACCGCGCATTCCGGCGCTGTGCTCACCATGGCGAAAAAAGCAATTCTCGGCTCGATGGGACTCTCGCTGCGCGACGGCGTGCGCCAGTCCATGGCGGTTTTCCTCAACGAACTTTCCGGTCTTGAGGATTCGAGCGAAGGCTTGCGCGCCATCGCGGAAAAACGCTCGCCGCAATGGAAGAATCGCTGACCGCTGCGACTGTGCCCGATATGCTCTGCGGACACGATTGACTCGATTCGCAGTTGCGCATAGACTCGACTTGGAAAATTTAGCCGGCTCGCGGGTAAAGAGAAGGCCGTGAAAATCGGCCACGGTCCCGCCACTGTAATCGGTCGGCGCTGCTGACACGCAATCCCCACTGGCTCGTTTTGCTCAACGCAAACCGCCGGGAAGGGCCGCTCGAAAAAAGCGGAACAGCGCCAGATTTTTCCGGTAAAGCGCCGCGCATTTTGGCGAAAAATCCGGAGGCCGAAAGTCAGGAAACTTGCGCGAGCCGATTTGAGCTGGGGCTCTTCGCGAGAAAGAGCGCGGCAATGCGCCCCATTTTTCTCGTGGGGCTTTTTTATTGCGCAAATAAATGTTCGCGCAAAAAGTCGGCGGCGCATTTTAAAAAAATTCGCCGCAAATGAAACCAAATGCAAATTAGAGATCGCAAGTAAAAGTTGGACGAGCGATGCGGCGAAATCGAATCGGCGGCGCGTGCGGCTTGTTAGCATTGCTGTGCGGCGCATGGATTTGCGCAGCGCAAAATAAAATCGCGCAGGCGGCGCTGAAATTACAAACGCAGCAGGAAACCAAGCCCCAATCGAAAATGAATACGAAACAAACAACGCGCGAGGTGATCGACGAAGCGGGGCGTCATGTTGCCGTTCCCGTTGAAGTCCATCGCATCGTTGCGCTTGCGCCCAATCTCGCGGAAATCGTTTATGCGCTGGGCGCTCAGGACCGTCTGGTAGGCGTGAGCAATTACAGCGACTCTCCGTCCGAAGCGAAATCGAAGCCGCACGTCGGCATGCCGATGAATCCGAACCTCGAAGCCGTGGTCGCCGCACATCCCGATATCGTTTTGATGACGACGGAAGGAAACCGGCGCGAAACTGCGGACGAGCTCGCGCGGCTCGGCATTGCCGCGTACACGACCAATCCGCATTCGGTCGAGAGCACACTCGAATCCATCGAGCACATCGGCGGCGTGATCGGCGCGGCAGAGCAAGCGGAATCCGTGGTCGCCAATCTCCGGCAGCGATTGGACGCGCTCAAATCAAGACTCGGGAGCGTTTCCGTTGCACGAGTCTTCTTTGTGGTCGGAGAGCATCCGCTGATTTCGCTCGGCGAGCACACTTTCATCGCGGACGCGTTGCGCTATGCGGGTGCGCAATCGGTGGTGCATGCGAAACAAGACTGGCCGCAGATTAGTTTGGAAGAAGTTGTTCGCCTGAATCCAGATTATGTGGTGTTTGCGAGCAGCGACTCTGGGGATGAAGAGTCCCAGACGAATAGACTCGCTGAGCTGCGGAGCGAAGCGGGCTGGCGTGAACTTGCCGCCGTGCGCGACGGCCGCGTGGTGGTGGTCAGCGATGAAATCGATTTGCCCGCGCCGGGACTGGTCGATGCCATTGAAAAACTCGCGCGTCAACTTCATACGGATGTTTTTGAAGATGCGGCGCGGTGTGCGAGCCCGCGTGCGTCGCTCACACCTGAAGAAAGAGGCAGATTCCTCGCTCCGACTCCTGCACTTTTGCTTAGGGCAAATCAAGAGCGGCCGGAGTTCCGAATGACAAACCGCGAATTTCGCTACACAGAACACTTGATCGCGCAATTGTGCGAGTCTGCTTCGGCGAATCCGCACCCGGAGGCGATTGCATGCGGCCGCTGACGCCACGGCGAATCGTGGGAATTTGCGCGGTGCTTGCGGGCGTGCTTTTCCTCGTGGTGGTTTTGTCACTAAAGGTGGGCGCGTATCCGATTTCCGTGAGCGACGTAACGATGACGCTGGTGCGCGGCGCGCTCGGCCACTGGAACAGTATTCCGAGTTCTGATCGCTTAATCGTGTTTGGCCTGCGGCTGCCGCGCATCGCGCTGGGAATTTTAGTGGGCGCGGCGCTTTCTGTCTCGGGCGCTTCGTTTCAAGCGCTTTTGCGCAACCCGCTGGCGGATCCGTACGTGCTGGGCGTTTCGAGCGGGGCGGCGCTCGGCGCGATATTGTCGCTTGTGTGGCTCCAACAATTTCCATGGTCGATGCAGGCGCTGGCATTTCTTGGCGCGCTCGCCACGATTGCGGCAGTTTATTTTCTCGGACGCCGCAAAGGGCAACTCGACAGCACCACGCTGCTTCTTGCTGGGATCATCACCGCGTCGTTTCTTTCCGCCGTGATTATGTTCCTGATGACCACGGTGAGCGGGCGCGATTTGCGCGGCATGGCTTTCTGGCTGATGGGCGACTTGGCGACACCGCCGGCGATCGGATTGGGGTTTCTGTTCGTTATTCTGCTGATCGGGATCGGCGCGATTTACACCACTTCATCGGATCTGAATTTGATTTTGACGGGAGAGAAAGAAGCACATCATTTGGGCGTGAACGTTCCGCGCGTGAAACTGGTGGTTTATGTGAGCGCGTCGCTGCTGACCGGCTTGGCGGTATCGGTGAGCGGCGCGATCGGCTACGTGGGGCTGCTGGTTCCGCATGTGATACGCATGCTTTTTGGATCTGATTATCGTCTGCTAATTCCCGCGTCAGCAATCGGCGGCGCGATTGCAGTGGCGCTGGCGGACACTCTTGCGCGCACGATTGTTGCGCCCACGGAACTTCCTGTCGGCGCGATGACGGCGGCGATCGGCGCGCCGGTGTTTATTTATTTGCTGCGACGGAGATTCGCATGAGCGCGCAGGGAATGCCGATTCCGAGCGCGGGCCGCGACGCGGCGGCGGATTGGATGCAAAATCCCGTGCGCTTGCTTGTGGAGCAGGCAAGCTACGCGTATTCAACCTCTGATCGTGATGCGCCGGATTTTACTCTGGGCCCGGTGACGTTCAGCGCGCGACAGCGCGAGATTGTGGGGATCCTCGGACCGAATGCGAGCGGGAAATCCACGCTGCTACGGTTGCTTTCCGGGGAATTCAAGCCGTTGTCCGGACGCGTGGAACTCGACGGAAAGCCGCCGAGCCAATTGCCGCTGCGCGAGCGCGCGCAACGCGTCGCGATGGTGCATCAGGAAAGTACGCTGATGTTTCCGCTGCTCGTGTGGGAATACGTTTTGCAGGGACGCTATCCGTACGGGCGGCGATTGCGATTCGAAAACGATGCGGATTGCCTGATGGCGGAAAATGCGCTGGCGCAAGTGGGCGCGAAGGCGCTGCTCGACCGGCGAATGGATCAGCTTTCCGGAGGCGAAGGGCAGCGCGTGATTCTGGCGCGCGCGCTGGCGCAACAGCCGCTGTTGCTGCTGCTCGACGAACCGACGCAGCATTTGGACATCGGCGGAAAAGTGGAATTGATGCGGCGGCTGCGTAGATTGGCGGAAGAAAATCGCTACACGGCGGTGGTGGTCACGCACGAGTTGAATCTGGCGGCGGAATTTTTCGACACGATTGTTCTGGTGCAGCGCGGGAAATGCCTGGCGTCGGGAAAACCGGCGGATGTTTACCGGCGCGAATTGCTGGAGCAGGCGTTCGAAACGGAGCTCGATGTGGAGACAAACGCGAACGGAAAACCGCGTGTGATTGTGCGCGGCGGCGCGGAAACGGAAATCGCGGAAGGCTCTGCGGAAACGCAAGAGAAGAGTTGAAAATGTTGGAATGGTTTGGGCGCTACAACCAGCGTCAGAGAGATCTTGCGGCAGGCGTTGACGCCGACTTGGTTCGCAGGAACCGGGGAAAATTCAAGCTGGCCGGATTGCTCGTGGCCCTCGGTTCCTTGCTTGCGGGAATCGAACGTTTCATCAAGCTCCACGGCGCTATTCAAGAAATCGGCATGTGGCTTTCTGGGTTGCTCTTGTTTGGCGGTGTGTTCCTGGGATATTGGGCTCAGCGGGAACGAGTGTTTCTCGCCAAGTCCGATCCTAAGAAGCCACCGAGTCTGTTCAAGTAGAAAGTAAATTCGGCGAATTCGCTTGTTCTGTCCAAGCAAGTTCACCGGCGACAATCACAGCGAAACTCCGTGCACGGGAAGACGGTGGGAAGCCGTCGCCGCTGCGCGACTGTAAGGCGGAAGAAGTCGGGCACGCGCCACTGTTTCGGTGTTCATCGAAAGACGCGACACCGCGACGGGAAGGCTGAGCCCAGCAGAATGCCGCCAAGCCAGGAGACCGGCGGAGTTTCCATCTCGAGTGAAGGCTGACCGCGAAGCGGCGGCCTGAATTTTGAGACAACCTTCAAACTCCCGCGCGAGAGGGAGCCGGAGGATAAAAATGAAACTTCGTGTGCGGCTGTTTTTATTTTTTGCGCTTCTTGGGTTTTCGCTTTTCGGAATTTCGAA
>DATEHB010000030.1:0-3272 GCA_035279805.1 Candidatus Acidiferrales bacterium | reverse complement strand
GCCCGGGTGGCGGAATGGCATACGCAGAGGACTTAAAATCCTCAGGCCGCAAGGCCGTGTGGGTTCGACTCCCACCCCGGGTACCAAATTTTGCTATTTGAGTGACGAACGAAGAAGTGTGAAAGGCGCGGAGTTATTCTGCGTCTTGAGCTTCGGTTGTTGCTCTTCACGAAGCCCAAGCGCAGGAAGCGGTGAGAGACTACCGCCATTGCAAATGAGAGCCCGGGCCTCCGGGGCCACGGTCTCTGTCACGGTCATCGCGGTCGTTGCGAGGATCGCGGTCCCAGTCTCGATCCATACGCCATTGCTGATCGCGGCCATCCCACCACTGATGATACGCTGTATAACAGCGCTGCCTTTCGCTGCGCAAGTCTAACCAGGCCCTGTCTGCTTTGCGGCTGCCGTTGCCGTGTTCGCGCATCTCATCGGTGAGCTTGGCTTCGGCTTTCTCAATGCGCCGCTGGCATTTTTCCATGCCCTTATTGTTCCTCTCGCGATATTCATGTTGGTCGTCTCGATCTTGCGCATGTGCAACTTGGGGAACAGCAGCGCCGACGAACAACAACAATGCACCCATGGTGGCGGTCGCGAGAGCTGTCTTCTTCATGCCTGCACCAATATGATTCTGCGTCACGTTCATCTGATGATCTCTCCCATAAATTCTCGGTGGCTGGTTACGAGTGCGGCGTACAAATGAAAATCGTCGCCCGCTGCCGGCAATGTTCAGTTCGATCCATCCGGCATGTCGAACGCCTTGCGAGTGCATCTTCAGGCTAACGTAGGGAGTCGCGAGAAAACATACAGAGAATTACCGACAAGCCATCGGGGAAGTCCCTATAGTGCGTGGATGTGGTACACCGGCTTAGCCCTGCGGAACAGAATGCCGCGATTTCTGCCGGTTATTGCTGAGTAGCAGGTTTTACATATTTATCGAACCAGCGAAGCATTTCCCAAATCATGTGCTCGATGGATTCGCGTCCCTGGTAGCCGTGGGCTTCGTCTGGCAATTGCACGTAGCGCACCGACGCACCGTTCCCTTTGAGAGCCATGTACATCCGCTCCGACTGAATTGGGAAGGTACCGGAATTGTTATCCGCCATTCCGTGAATCAGCAGGATCGGCGCGTGGATTTTATTGGCATACATAAACGGAGACATCTTGAAGTAAATGTCTGAAGCATCCCAGAACGTGCGGCGCTCGTTCTGAAAGCCAAATGGAGTGAGTGTGCGGTTATACGCGCCGCTGCGGGCAACTCCGGCGCGGAAGAGTTCGGAGTGCGCGAGCAGATTGGCGGTCATGAACGCGCCGTAGCTGTGGCCACCCACGCCGACGCGTTGCGGATCGATCACGCCCATTTCCGCAGCTTTGTCGATGGCAGCCTTGGACGCAGCGACGATTTGGTCGACGTACGTATCATTGGCGGTTCGCGGCGGGCCGATGACGGGCATCGTGGGGCCGTCGAGCACAACGTAGCCGTCGAGCAAGTACCAAAAGGGTGAGAGTCCCGTGAATTCAGTAAAGTGATTTGGCGAGCCTGTGACTTCGCCAGCAACGCGGGCGTCGGTAAATTCACGCGGATAAGCCCAAATCACGGCTGGCCGGCGTTCGCCCTCCTTGTAATCGGCGGGGAGATAAACGGTCATGGAAAGCGGCACGCCGTCCGCACGTTTATAAGTCACCAATTCCTTGTGGATGTTGCGCAACTGTGGCGAGGGGTCAGCGTAATGCGTTAGCGCGTGCGGCGAATTGTTGCCAGTGGTACGCAGAAAATAATTCGGCGGATCGGCGGGCGTTTCACGGCGCGTGATGAATTGCGAACCGTCGGGTGACGCGAGGGCCACAACTTCTTCGTAGCTCTTGTCATCGCAATGGAAGATGCGACCGGCCTGGAGCGATTGCGTATTGAAACGATCGAGGAAGGGACGGTCGCCTTCGGGAGATGCGCCAGGACCCGCCAGGAAAATATTGGCGTCCTGCTCAATCATCGCGGTGTGCCCACTTGCGAGTATGCGCGTGACTGGCCGGCCGGGATTTTTGTAGCGCTCTTGCTCGCTCATGTCCCAGACGAGGCGTGGCTTTACGGAAGCATCCTGCGGATTTAGAAACCAGGTGCGTTCCCACAATCGGCTGCGGTCATTTTCGCGGAGCATCGCCAGATCTCCGCGTTCGCCCCAGAAGAGTCCCGCGAAGCGATACTCGGTGCGAACGAGTTCTGCCGGTTGGTCTGTGAATGGCGCCTTGAGCCACATCACGTGGTCGCGATTTGGAACTTTTGCACGCGGATTTCCACCGTCGAGGGCTTCGACCCAAACCAGCGTCGCTGGCGCGCTGGACTGCCACTGATAATCGCGCGGGCCGGTCGGGACGCCGCCAATCGGTATCGTTTCCTGCAGCGGAAGGTCGGCAAGTTTGTAGACCGAGCGTCCGGAGCGATTCCAAACTTCAACTGTGTGGGCAAAATTCTCAAAGGGTCGCATGTAAGAATAAGGATGATGAATGCGCGCGATCAGGACGTAGCGTCTGCCGGGCGAAGGATCGGCTGTCTGAAATATGCCGGGCTTTCCGAGGGGCTTACTTTTGCCTGTGGCGACATCGATGAGGGCGAGCTGGGAAGTTGCATAGTAATCGAAAAGCTGTTCATCGCGTGGGCTTGCGAGTAAGTCTTCGAACGTCGGCGCCGGCGCCGCTTTGTCAAAACTCTCCTGAATGATGGGGCCTTCGGGAACGCGCGCCTCGGCTGGAGGACGACCGCGATTTACGGGAACGGTCCGGCACAGTAATGTATTCTTGTCCGGCGTCCACGAGCACGGATCGCCAAGCGTGGAATTCACCGCAATGCCGGGAACGCGGCGAATCGTGCCTGCGGCTGCGTCTCCGACCCAAAGTTCGACGCTTTTGTCAGCTGTGATCGTGATGAAGAAATGCTTGCCATCGGGCGCCCATTCCGGGCGTCCGAAACCCGCTCCGGCGGGGAAAACAATGGACTTGGCGCGGCCATCGGAAACCCGCACCAACGCAAGATGAAGAAATCGTTGAGGATTGTGCTGGCCGGAATTGGCGGGATCGATGCGCACTCCTGCTATGCGCAGCATCGGACGCGCAAGCTCAGAAATTGGCGGGTAGCGAACCGGTTCCGCGACGAGAATTTCATCGCCCTGCGGACTGGCAAACGCGACTGGGGGCGCGGGCGCGAACAGCACGTCGAGGACTTCCTTCGGCGGCTTCTGGTATGTGCTCTGCGCGGAGAGATTCGCCGCGAAGGCAAACACTGC
>DATEHB010000029.1:0-8810 GCA_035279805.1 Candidatus Acidiferrales bacterium | reverse complement strand
GGAGTGACGTTGCGCGCTTCGGCAGGGAAAATATATTTTTGCAGCCAGTCGTTGAGCGCGAGATCGTCCGCCAAACCGCGAAACAAACTCATCGCGGCGTGCTGGTGGCCATTGATCAGGCCCGGCATCACGATTTCATCGCGCGCTTCGATGGTGCGCGCTGCTTCGTAACGCGAGGCAATGCTTTCTCGCGAGCTCACGGCGACAATCGTGTCGCCGCGCACGGCTACCGCGCCGTCGTTGTAAATGTGAAGAGCCGAGTCCATGGTCACGACAGTGCCGCCGGCGATGATCAAATCCACGCGCGTTTTCGATTGGGCCGTGAGAGTGTTGACACCGGCGAGAAATAGAAGAACGAGAAGAAGTTTTTTCACATTGGCCTCAATACGCGTACATCATGGAGCGAATTATTCTGCGCAGCTTGTTCCGCTGAACTACAAATTCGATGAATCGAATGGGCGCGGCAACAGCTTCGACGAACTTTCGCGCTCCACTTTGCCCTTCAGATTCGCGAGAATTACGGGCACGTCGCCGCAAAATTCCCAGATGATCTGGCGGCACGCGCCACAGGGCGGCGTGAGCGCGTCCGCGTCAGTGACGACGGCGATGGCGTCGAATTCGCGCTCGCCTTCAGAGATTGCCTTAAAAATTGCGACGCGCTCGGCGCAGATCGTCAGGCCGTAACTCGCGTTTTCGACATTGCAGCCGCTAAACGTCCGGCCGGATTTCGTGCGCACAGCCGCGCCAACGCGAAACTCGGAAAACGGAGCGTGGGCGTGTTCGCGCGCCTGGCGCGCCGCCGCGATCAATTTTTCTTCTTCACTCATCGCCGACCCTTCACTCCCCAACTCGCGCCGAGGGCAACAGTAAATAAGAGTAGTGTGGCAAGCCATGGGTAGCATCGCGAAAACTGATAGTCCGCTCGAAGGGCGAAGAGAAATGCCGATAACGCCAGCCATGTGCCGAACACGGCGAGTCGCATCGCAACCCGTACCCCTGGTTCGGGATGGTGGCAAGCGGCTCGCACATCGGCCCAATGCAGCCAGCGCGGCTTAATTATTTCCAGGTCGATTGACTTTTGCAACGTTACGCCGCCAAGAGCCCGGCGATACCAATCGCTTATCACCAGGATGTTTTTCCATTCATTTGTTTCATCTGGCAATGGAAACCTCTCGGCGTGTTCGTTGTAGCGTTTGACGAATCTTTTATCTAATTCACGATACTCACAATAGACCGTATGTCCGTCTCCGCTTCCCTTTTTGACTAGCTTAATCGTTGTTCGAGGTACGGCGCCGTCGATCTTGAGCCACACCCATCCCTTGTCCGTCTCTTCGTGCAAAGCGGCGTAGACCGTATATGTAATCATGCCGGCAACAAATTAAATTACACAACGCCCGCGGCGATGCGAGGAAGGACCGCACGCAGGAGCGCGACGAAATTATCTTTCACGCGCTCGCTCGTGGCGAGTACTTCCGGATGATCGAGCGGCTTATCGAGAATGCCCGCGGCCATATTCGTAACGCAGGAAATTCCCAGCACATGAATTCCCATGTGGCGCGCCGCAATCACTTCCGGCACGGTGGACATGCCCACCACGTCAGCGCCAATCGCGCGCAAACAGCGAATCTCCGCGGGCGTTTCGTAGCTTGGTCCGGGAAGCGCCGCATACACGCCTTCTGAAACTTCGATGCCCAACCGGCGCGCTTCTTCGAGCGCCGCCGCGCGGTAATTTTTGGAGTAGGCGTGCGTCATGTCAGGAAATCGCGGGCCGAAACGTTCGTCATTCGGACCGACCAGCGGATTCGACCCTTGCAAATTAATGTGATCGCGCATCACCATCAGCGTTCCCTGTTTGAAACCCAGATTGATGCCGCCCGCGGCGTTCGTCAAGATGGCGGCGCGAATTCCCAGTCGAGCGAAAACGCGCATGGGGAAAATCACGTCGCTGAGCGAATAGCCTTCGTAAAAATGCACGCGGCCCTGCATCGCGGCGACGGCCACATCGCCAACTTTGCCGATGACGAGCCGTCCGGCATGCCCGACGGCCGTGGAACGCGGGAAATGCGGGATACGCTCGTACGGGATTCGCGTGGCGGATTCAAGTTCATCGGCAAAAGCGCCGAGTCCGGAACCAAGCACGAGGGCGATCCTGGGTCGCAGCTTCGTTTTCGAGCGAATGAACTTCGCGGCTCGATCGGCGCGGGCAAATTCATCGCCGCTGGAGGACTTCGCTTTGGAGCGCGCGCTCACTTCAGCATGATTCCGACAATCGACGCGGACATCAGATTCGCGGCGGTTCCCGCGAGCATCGCGCGAATGCCGAGCCGCGCCAACTCATCTTTTTTATTGGGAGCGAGGGCTCCAATGCCGCCAATCTGTATTCCGATTGAGCTGAAATTCGCGAATCCGCAGAGCGCGTAGGTGGCAATTGTGAAGGAGCGCGGGTCGAGCATGGCTTTCATGGGACCAAGGCGTCCGTAGGCGATCAATTCATTCAGGACCATGCGCGTGCCGAGCAGCCCGCCGATTTTTCCCGAGTCGTGCCACGGCACGCCGATCAGCCATGCCACGGGCGAGAGCACCCAGCCGAAAAGTTGCTCGAGACTCGACGGGAAACGGGTGAGGCCATGCGGCGCGAGCCAATTGTGGAGACCGCCCAAAATGCCGTCGCAAAGATAAATCACGGCGATGAACGAAATCAGCATGGCCGCGACGTTGAGCGCCAGGTGCAGGCCGTCGATTGTGCCGCGCGAAAGCGCACCGAGGGCGTTCGGATCTTTTTCGAGATTCGCCATTTCGACGCGGCCGGCGGTGACGGGCTTTTCCGTCTCCGGCACGAGCATCTTGGAGAGAAGGAGCGTTCCCGGCGCCGTCATGATTACGGCGGTGATCAAATGCTTTGCGTCGACGCCGAACGCGATGTACGCGGCCATGATTCCGCCCGAGACGTGCGCCATGCCGCTGGTCATGATGGTCATCAATTCCGATTTCGTAACATCCGGCAGATAGGGGCGAATCGTCAGCGGCGCTTCGGTCTGGCCCATGAAAATGCTGGCGGCGATGTTCAGGGATTCCGCGCCGCTGGCGGCCATGAGCCGGGTCATCACTTTTGCGGCCTGCTTGACGATAAAAGGCATCACGCCGTAGTAATAAAGGACCGCAAAAAGCGCGGCGATGAAAATGATTGTAGGCAACACTTGAAACGCGAAGTAAAAGCCCATCTTGGAATTCTGGGTGCCGAGCTCGCCAAAGACAAACGTGGAGCCGTAGAACGAATAAGACAGGAGCTTGTCCACCGCGCCGCCAATGAAGCTGAAAGTCGCGCGGCCGATGCTGGTATCAAGAACGATAAATGCAAAGGTGATTTGAAGGGCGAGGCCCCAGAGGACGGTTTTCAGCCGAATGGCGCGGCGATTGGTTGAAAAAAGATAGGCCAGCGCGAGGATGGTGATCATGCCCAGCAAACCAACCCAGCGCTGCATTCCACTCTCCTGAAAACTAACGATTGCGGATATCTATGCGCCGACGATTTTGCGAATCAGCGGCGCTTGCTCGGGCGGGGCCTGTGCGCGAATCACAAAACTCTCTTCGAGCATTGCGATTGTCTCCGGCAGCCTTGCCTCAGCGTTGTAATGCACGATGCAAAGCGCGTCGCCCGATTTGACGGCGTCTCCGACTTTCCTTTCGAGCACGATGCCCACGGCGGGATCGATGGCGTCATCCTGCTTCTCGCGGCCGCCGCCTAAAATCACGCTTGCCATACCCACGCGCTCGCAGGCAATCTGCGCGACAAATCCGTTTTGCTTGCTGCGCACGATTTCCGTGCGGCGCGCGCGGGGCAGACGCGACGGGTCGTCAACAACGCGCTGGTCGCCGCCCTGCTGCCGCACAACTCGACGGAATGTATCACGAGCCTGCCCGCCGGCAATCATTTCTTGCGCCAATTTCCGCCCCGCCATTACGTCAGGGACACGTTTCCCCAAGAGAAGCATCCACGCCGAAAGATCGAGACACAATTCGCGCAAATCTTCAGGGCCGCCACCGTTCAGGACTTCGAGGCACTCTTGCACCTCGAGAGCATTGCCGACCGCTCTGCCGAGAGGCTGGTCCATATCCGTAATCAGAGCGACGACGCGCTTACCCATCTGCTTGCCCGTGTCCACGAGTAATTCCGCGAGCGCAATCGCGCCGGCTTCCTCCTTCATGAAGGCACCGTCGCCTGTTTTCACGTCGAGCACAAGCGCGTCGATGCCCTCGGCGAGTTTCTTGCTCATGATGGAGGCGCAAATCAGCGCTGGACTCTCGACTGTGCCGGTCACGTCGCGCAACGAATAAAGTTTTTTATCCGCTGGGGCGATTTCCGGCGTTTGCCCGCCGAGCGCGCAGCGGCAAGCGGTGAGAGCCACGCGAAATTCCTTCAAGGAAAGATTGACGCGAAATCCAGGAATGGATTCGAGCTTGTCGAGCGTGCCGCCCGTGTGCCCCAGGCCGCGGCCGCTGATCATTGGGACGTAAAGGCCGGCGGCTGCAACAATCGGCGCGACGACGAGAGAGGTTTTGTCACCAACGCCGCCGGTGGAATGTTTGTCGACTTTCGCAGCAGGGAGCGCGGAAAAATCCATGATGTCGCCCGAGTGCAACATCGCTCCGGTGAGCGAAGCGGTTTCCGCGCGCGTCATCCCCCGGCACACCACGGCCATGAGCCATGCCGCAAGCTGGTAATCGGGCACGGTGCCGCGCGCCGCGCCTTCCACAAAGAAGGTGATTTCTTCGCGGGTCAGTTCCCCGCCGTCTCGTTTTTTGCGGATCAGCTCAACTGGACGCATGAGGCCGGGCAGATTGCCACCCAGCAGCATACGAGTAACGGGAATCTTCGCGCAAGCAGTCTTGCCGCGGTTCAAGAACAAAATGAGGGATTTCAGAAGGGCAGCGATAGCGCACGGGCAGGACGACCGTGCCGATGCCGCGACTGACGTAAATCTGCGTCGGCCCCAGATAGTCGTGGCCGATTTTGAAGCGCATCTTTCTTTCGGAGCGTCCGTAGACGCAGCCGATGAGCGGCAACTTCACCTGGCCGCCATGCGTGTGTCCGGACAAAACCAAATTGACGCCCATATCGGCGGCTTCGTCGATTATCGCGGGATTGTGCGAAAGCAAAACAGTAGGCGCGCCGCTGGGAATGCCGCGCATCGCGCGACGCAAATCGGCGCGGTAGAGGAAATCGTCCACTCCAGCGAGATAGCATTTCTGGCCAGCCCGGCGCAGCGTGACGTGCCGGTTGCGCAGCACCTGAATTCCATGATGATCGAGGGCGTGCGCGATTTCGCCGGCGCCGACGCGAAAATCATGATTTCCGAGGACGGCGAATACGCCCGAGCGTGTCCGAAGCCCGCTGAGCATTTGCGCGACAGGCTCAATATAATTGCGCGAACGTGTTACAAAATCGCCCGTTACCGCAACGATGTCAGGCTCAAGTTCGTTGGTGAGTTCGACCACTGCCGCGAGCGCTTCTGCCGGAAAATAAAGCCCATGATGAAGATCGGTGAGGTGAACGATACGAAAGCCGCGGAATGCCTCAGGAAGACCTTCCAGGCCCATTTGGTGCTCGCTCACTTCGATTCCCGCGCGCAGATGCAACCGGCGGAGCTGCCGCATCCCATGCGATTGCCCCAGCGAATATTCTTCGACGCCGCCGTTGCGCCAGCGGCCTTTCAGCCGATGCCATGGCTCCGCGAGTGTTTGACGCCGTCTTGGTTGGATTAATGTGTGGACGTAGGACATTCGAAAGTGTTTTCGATGCAATATCAGGCTAACATCCGGCGTTCGGGAGAGTAAAGCTGCAATTCCCCCGGGCGTGCGCGGCAAATTACCTGTACTTTGGGGCAATTGCAACTGAAAGTGAGAGAATCCTGAAGGAAGAATGCCCCCCTTTAGTTTGGTTCACAAAGTTTAGCCGGGGTTGCCTGCCGACCCAGCAGGCTGCGCGGCCACCTGTGCCGCAATGGCTTGCATTTCGGAGTGAATCAGTCCGTTGGAGGCAAGCAATTCCCTGTCGCCCGGATGATAGCGTCCGCCCATGAAGTTACTGACCTTGCCTCCTGCTTCGCTCACAAGCAGTATTCCCGCCGCCGTGTCCCAGGGCTTCAACCCAAACTCCCAGAAACCCTCGAATTGCCCGCAGGCGACTGAGCACAAATCGAGCGCGGCTGAGCCGGCGCGGCGCACGCCATGGGAGCGCAACGTAAATTCCCAGTAGTAATGGATGTTCGGATTCTGAACACGCTTGTGGCTGGGAAAGCCGGTTGCCAGCAGACTCTTTGAAAGGTTTTCGACGCTGGAGACGTGAATTCTGGTATCGGCGCGATAGGCACCTTCGTTGCGAATCGCCCTGAACATCTCGCGCGTCATCGGATTGTAAACCGCGCCGATCAGCGGTTCGCCGTCTTCGAGGAGAGCGATAGAGACCGCGAACACCGGATAGCCGTGGGCGAAATTTGTCGTGCCATCGAGCGGGTCAACATACCATTTGTACTTTGCAGAAGCGTCTGCACCCGATGCGCCGGTTTCTTCGGCGACAATTGCGTGGCCGGGGAAATGGTGGCGCAGACGCGCCAAAATTGCCGCTTCGGACTTCTTGTCCGTCTCAGTGACCAGGTCCACTTCGCCCTTGTAGGAGATATTCTTCGGGCGACTCGCGGCCTCGATGATAATCGCGCCCGCTTCTTTTGCGGCCGCTACGGCCACTTCGAGAAAATGAACCGGATTATCGGCCGGCTGACTCATTCTTCGGGGCCGGAAGCAAAATATCCTTTCCGGTAATGCAAAGTGTAGTTGCCACCCGGCACGTCCAGCTCGATGCGGCAATAGGTTCCCGGCTTCTCCTCGGGTTTGGGGTAATAACTCAGCAAGTATTGCGTGCGCAGCTCGCGGCTGATTTTCCCGAACATATCGTTCAGTTGAGACAATTCGTCAGGATAATACATCGCGCCACCCGTGGAATCGATGATTGTCTCGATGGCGTGCTCTCCGGCTGTGTTGCGTCCGCTTTCCGTTTTCACGGGACGAACCAGAATCGTGTAGAGCAACGCTTCCGACCGGATGGCTTCCCGGCGCGCCATTTCGAATGTGGCCCTGCTCGTGGTTTCGCCGGCATCGGTGACGAGCACGATCACGCGCCGTCGCTCCTGGGGCAACTTCCCGAGCTGCTGCGAACCCAGCACGATGGCGTCATAGAGCGACGTTCCGGCTCCCGGCGTGATTTTCAGCGCAGCAGCTTCGAGCTTCGGAAGATTCGAGGAAAAATCCGACAGCTCATATACGTCGTCCGAGAATTCGAAAACCGAAAGCAAATCGCCGGGCCGCACCACCAGCCGAATGAAGCGAGCCGTGGCTTCGTTTTCGAATTTTGTATCCTTCACCGTGCTCAAACTTGAATCCACCATTAGGGCGAGCTCGAGCGGGCGGTTTGTCTGCGTCTCGAAGCGGTCGATTTTCTGCTCGACGCCATTTTCATACAATTTGAACGCCGACTCCGGAAGATCGGCCACGGGCTTGCCGTTCGCATCGAGCACAGTGGCGGGAACAGTCACCACGTCGGTTTCGACGCGAATTCTATTTTGCCGGCGCGCGGTGGATTGCGCGTTCCCCATGGAGGCACAGGAAAGAAAAGCGGCCGCGAAGGCCGTACAAAATGTCGCGTGTCGAATCATCTAGGGAGTAGATGAGTTTCCGGGCAAAAAGGCTTCCGCGGAGGGTTTTTCGCCATCGACCCAGACGGCGCCGTCAGCGAAATACTCCCTCTTCCAGATCGGCACGGTGCGCTTCAGCGTGTCGATTCCGTAGCGGCAGGCATCGAAGGCCGCGGCGCGATGTGCAGCACTGACGCCGATGACCACGCTGGTTTCGCCAATTTCGAGGCGTCCCAAACGATGAACCATTGCCACGCGGTCAATCGCAAATTGTTCACGCATCTTGGCGCCGATTTCGCGCATTTTCACGAGCGCCATCACTTCGTAGGCCTCATATTCGAGATACAGAGTTTGCTTGCCGCGCGAATGATTGCGGACGATGCCCTCAAATATAATCGTAGCGCCGTCTTCAGGAGCTTTCAGGCTTGCAAGAATTTCTTCGGTGGGAATTCGTTCGCGCACGATCTTGCAGATGTCTTCGACGACGCCCGTCTGCTGGCCGCCGCTTACCGGAGGCAAAAATGCCACTTCGTCACCGGTGCGCACGCACGCGTCCCATGAGGCGTACTCGTGATTGATCGCCGCCGCGACTGAATCTTTGAATTGCGCGAGCCGGGGAAAATCCGCCGCGTAATTTGCAAATACATCTTCGAGGCGCGCGCCTTCGGGAGCCACGCAGCCGTCCTCGGCCTTGCCCACGATTTCTTTGAGTTGCCCAAAAAAAAGCACGCGCACCAGCATGCCTGCATTCTATCGTGGCTGTCTCTCCGCCGCTATCTTCCAACAACGTTCGTGTGCAAGAGTATGCAGCAGAGGATTTCTTGACGAGCGGGCGATGTGGCCGTAACGTAATGCAACTTATGCGTGTTAGGATTAACATACGAGTGACGTAAAGGCTGTTTGGCAAGGGGCGCGGTGTGAAGATTTTGATCTCGGGCTCGTCGGGGATGGTGGGCAGCGCGCTGATAAATTCGTTGCGGGCTGACGGACATTCCATCGCGCGGCTGGTTCGCTCCGGCTCGCCTTCACAGTCAGGTCCCGCTGCTGAAAACATACGCTGGGAGCCGCCGACGGGCTCGATCGATCTTGCAGGAATGGAAGGCGCCGACGCTCTGGTGCACC
>DATEHB010000028.1:0-46447 GCA_035279805.1 Candidatus Acidiferrales bacterium | reverse complement strand
GCGTGACGACGCGCGAGCGTTCGGCGGCTAGCGTTTTCATGAAGAGCGGCGATGAGTTGGTGCTGGGAGAATTGACCTCGGTCGCGATTGTGGACGAACAAGGGGAAATTACGGTGCCTCTGGCCGGCGGGCAATTGGAATATCTCAGCGGGCCGGAACTGCCGGTCGTTGTGACGGCGCGCGGGACCAAGATCATTCCGAGCGCCGGAGGCGTGTACTCGGTCGTGTTGCGTGGTGACGCGCTGCGCGTGACGGCCACTAAGGGCTTTGCGGAGTTCGAATCTGCGAATGGCAAGGTGAAAGTTGCGGAAGGAAAAACCCTGTTGGCGACGCTGGAGACAGCAGGAGCGGGCAGCGCGACCATGCGTTCGAGAGGCCGCATTATTAAGTATGTGATCACCGTTGCGGCAATCGCTGGGGGCGGCGGGCTGGGACTGGAGCTGGTTCGCAGTAATTCGGGTTGTACCGTTTCTCCGAGCAAAACGGGCGACTGCGCATCGCATTAGCAGGCGGAGTGTTAGATTTTCACGAAGCGGCCGGACGTAATCCATCTCTTGGGCAGTCTTATTGGATGGACGGAGAGTCCGGCAGATAACGAGCAGCGTCAGATCGATATTCTTGGGACATAGTGCAAGACCGACTAGGCGATGAACCGACCCCTTCGGAAATTCGGCTCTGTGTGCGCTGCTCTGCTGTGGATTACGGCAGAAGCGACTGCTGCACAGGCCGCGAAGCAATCACCTGCCACGGCGGGTTCGCAAACGTCATTCCACGCGGATTCGGCTCAGGATTACAACCAGCGTATCGACAATTTAGCACGAAGCCGCGCGTCCATTGCAGCGGCAGCATCGGAGACGGATTACCGTATCGGCGCCGAAGACTTAGTGGAGATTTCGGTTTACGGCGCGCCCGACCTAGACCGGACAGTGAGAGTTCCGGCGGACGGAATGATTTCGGTGCCACTGGCCGGCGACCTGGAAGCAACAGGATTAACGACGCGCGAACTGGAGAGCAAGGTCGAAAGCCGATTGCGTGCGAATTACATGACGGATCCACACGTAAACGTGTTTCTACGCGAAGTGGAGAGTCACCCGATTTCGGTGTTTGGGGCAGTCGAGAAACCTGGTGTGTTCCAAGTGCGAGGTGCGAAAAGTCTAATTGAGGTGTTGTCGATGGCCCAGGGCTTGGCGGATGACGCCGGCGACAGCGTGATTGTGATGCGCCGTGGCGGTTTTAACTCTCCAGTCGCAGATGGTTCTCCCACTGACCCCCTACCAACTGCGGCAACCGACCAGCCTCGAGAATCCGCCAAGCAAGGGCCGTTGCAAAAACGCGGGGGAGCGGTCGAGGAGGAAGGGCCAGTTGAAGTGAGCCTGAAGGACGTACTCGGCTCCGGAGACGCGCGCTACAACGTGACTGTCTATCCGGGTGATGTGGTGAAGGTGCCGCGCGCGGGCATCGTCTATGTGGTAGGCGAGGTGAAAAAACCGGGAGGCTTCGTCCTGAAAACCAATGAAAACATCTCCGTGTTGCAGGCGCTGGCGCTCGCGGAAGGACTGACCCACACGTCCGCTGGTAAACATGCACGGATCATCCGGACTGATAAAGTCACGGGCGAACGGAGCGAAATGCCCATTGATTTGGGAAGAATTCTGGCAGGTAAAGCGCCGGATCCGTTGCTATGGCCCAAAGACATCGTTTTCGTTCCGAATAGTGGAAGCAAGACAGCTTTGTATCGAGGAGCGGAAGCGGCTCTTTCGATTGCAGGTGGCGTGATTGTTTACAGGAGATGATCTGCTGGAAAAAGTGAATGTTGAACTGCTCGAATCGCCGCTGTTGAAGCCGAGGGCGCGCCTGGAACCTGGCAGCTGGCGAGTATCTGATAGAGACACGCAGACCGCGAGCCTGCGCGCGCACTGGAGAATCGTTGAAAAACGAAGGTGGACAATTGCGTCAGTGCTGGCGGCGGTGTTCACGGTGGTACTGATCGCGACGGTGAAGCAAAAGCCGGTTTACCAGGCGAAGGCGCTGCTGGAGATCGAGCAGGACAATCCGAATATTGTTTCCATGGAAGAGCTTTTCCAATCGGCGAACGCGACGGACAGTTATCTGGAGACGCAGTACAAAATATTGCAAAGCGATAGCGTGGCGCGGGACGTGATTCGCCGCCTTCGTCTGGATCAAAACAGCGAATTCAATCCCGGCAAGGCGCAGCGCACTCAAAATGAGAATGAGGAAACGGGGGCGGATGCGCCGGCGCTCCCAACCGACACAAAACACGAGCAGATAGTTCTGGAACGATTTCGAGAGCGACTCAATGTGAGTCCCGTGCAAAGAAGCACGTTAGTGCGCGTGAGTTTTGATTCGCGCGATCCGCAATTGGCCGCGAAGGCCGTAAATACATTAACGGAGAGTTACATCCAGGAAAACCTGGAAACGCACTGGCAGGCGACGCAGAAGGCTTCGTCATGGCTGGCAGGTCAACTTACCGGGCTGAAGGCGAAGCTCGAAAAATCCGAAGGGGATTTGCAGCGTTACGCGCAACAGAACGGGCTGTTGTATCTGGAGAGCGATAAGGGCGAGACCGAAAACATCGTGGACGAGAGGCTGCGACAGCTTCAGGACGAGCTCACGCAAGCACAGGCGGACCGGTATCAGAAAGAATCGCTGTACAAACTTGCCGAAGGAGGCGATTACGGCGCGCTGCCGGGAGTTTTCGATAACAAGCTGACACAAGATCTTACAGACCGGCTTGCAGACCTTCAACGCCAACAGGCGCAGCTTGCTCCGGAGTTCAAACCGGGCTATCCGAAAATGAAGGAAGTTCAGAGCCAGATTAAACGGACCGAGCAACTGCTCGCGCAGGAGCGCGCCGAAGCGACGCGGCACATCGGGGATGAGTATTTCGCGGCGGTGCGGCGCGAGGTGCTGGTGAATCAGGCGTTTGATGAGCAGCGCAGAGAAGCAAACTTGGTGGCGAAGAAATCCGTGCAGTACAGCATCTTGCGGCGCGAAGTGGACACGAACAAACAGTTATATGACGGGTTATTGCAGCGGTTGAAAGAGGCGGGCGTGTCCGCCGGGCTGAAAGCGAGCAACATACGCGTGGTGGATGCCGCGGTACCGCCGCCAAGTCCGGTGAAGCCGCGAGTGGCGCTGAACTTGATCCTGGGATTGGCGCTGGGTTTGGCCGGGGGAGTGGCGTTGGCGTTCACGCAGGAACGCGCGGACGACACACTGAAATCACCCGAGGACATCGAGAATTTTTTGCGCGTGCCCGCGTTGGGAGTCATTCCGTCAAGGCGCGATATAGGCCACGGGCGAAATGGAAGTGGCCTGACGTTGCGAGAACATGACGCCGAAGCGAGAGACGACAGCCAGCTTGTGAGGTTTGAAAGAGAAAGCAGAAATGGATGGATACGCGTGGACGCGAGAACGCTGGAATGTTCGGATGTGTACGAGGCATTTCGCGGGTTGAGAACTTCTGTACTGCTGTCGACAGCAGGGCGTCCGCCACGGTCTCTGGCATTTATCAGCGCGGAAGCAAATGAGGGCAGGACTACGATTTGCAGCAACCTTGCAATTGCGCTCGCACAATTGGGGAAGCGGGTATTGGTTATCGACGGAGATATGCGCCGGCCGAACCTCCATGACTTTTTCCGTGTGCGGGATGGAGCTGGTCTGGTGAATTACCTGGCCGGCGAAGAGGGCTGGCGGGAATTCGTTCAGCCGACTGGATCGAGCGGCTTGGATTGCCTGGCTTGCGGACCGGCGCCGCCGAATCCGAGCGAGCTATTGTCGTCGGACCGCATGCAGACGCTTCTGCAGGAAGCGATGACGGAGTACAACTTCGTTCTGGTGGATTCGCCACCGCTATTGGAGGTGACGGATGGCCGGATTCTTACGACGCTGGTTGAGGGATCCGTGCTGGTGGTCAAAAGCGGAGCAACATCGCGCGAGAGTGTACAGAGGGCGCAAGTGTACGTCAGGGACGTGGGTGCGCACTTGATCGGAGCCGTTCTAAATGATTTGGACTTGCGACATGAAGGCCATGGTCACAACGGGTCCTACGCGGCGGCCCGGGAGAACGAAAATGGGCGCAAACGAGTGAGCGCGTGAGCGATCAAGATACGCCGGGAGGCGATTGCTCGAAAAGACGTGACGCTTTTCATCCTAGAAGTTTGCGGGGCATCGGGTCTTGGCAGTAACTGTAAGTCACAAATACATATCCAGTTAGCCAAAAACGGCCTGTGGGTCGCGGGGCGGAGCTGTGTCCCGAAAAATCGAAGAAAGAGGATTAGACCGATGTCATGCGTAACAACGGCATTTCATCCGGCGAGAGAAAATTCTGGGCTGCCGGTCGGTTATCAAGAGCCGTGCTGGTACGCCGTCTACACGAACCCGAACCACGAGAAACGCGTTGCGGCTCAGTTTGCAGGGCGGGGCGTCGAGCATTTCTTGCCGTTATATGAGACGGTGCATCGATGGAAGGATCGGCGGATGCGAGTTGAGCTGCCCTTATTTCCGAGCTACATCTTCGTGCATCTTCCGCTGGGTCAGAAGCTGCGAGTGTTGCAAGTGCCGGGAGTGGTGCGGTTGGTAGGGTTCGGCGAACACGCGGCTTCGCTTCCCACGGAGGAAATTGAAATGCTGCGTAACGGGCTGAGTGGTGAACTCAACGCCCATCCGCATCCTTATTTGACTGAGGGACGGCGCGTGCGAATCACCAACGGCCCTCTGGCTGGAATGGAAGGCGTTCTGATGCGCCAAAAGAGCAACTTCCGATTGATCTTGTCGATAGACCTAATTATGCGATCGATTGCCGTGGATGTGGACGCCGCCGACGTCCGGCCCTTGAACACGCTGGGAGCGGCGCGGAAGAATAATTCAGTGGAATTTAGAGCGGCGCGGCCGCTGAATGCATGATGAAAGACCGAGCGATGGACAAACTCATAGCCAAGGCGATGAACTGGCCCGAAAAAACCGTGCTGGTCACGGGAGGGACGGGGAGTTTCGGAAGGGAGTTCGCATCTTTGATGCTGGGTGAATTTCAGCCGAAGAAGCTGATTATATTCAGCCGCGATGAAATGAAGCAGTACTCGATGCGCGCGGATGGATTTGATGCGCCGAATATCCGGTACTTCATCGGCGATGTGCGCGACAAGGAGCGGCTGTATCGCGCGTTCTATGGCGTGGACGTTGTGGTACACGCGGCGGCGATGAAGCAAGTGCCAACGGCGGAATACAATCCGTTTGAGGCGATCAAGACGAACGTGATCGGAGCGGCGAACGTGATCGACGCAGCCATCGATTGCGGCGTTGAAAAGGTGATCGCCTTGAGCACCGACAAGGCCGCAAATCCGATCAATTTATATGGAGCGTCAAAGCTGTGCTCAGACAAGCTGTTCGTCGCGGGGAACGCCTATTGCGCTGCGCGGAAGACGCGGATGAGTGTGGTGCGGTACGGAAATGTGGCGGGCAGCCGCGGAAGCGTGATTCCGTTTTTCTGGGAGCAGCGAAAAGGCGGCGTGTTGACGATTACCGACCGACGAATGACGCGATTCTGGATCACTCTGGAGCAGGGCGCAAGATTCGTGGCGCAGTGTCTGGAGCAAATGCACGGGGGAGAAATTTTTGTTCCGAAAATTCCCAGCATGAGGATTTGCGATTTGGCGGAAGTGATCGCGCCAGGTTGCCGGATTAACGTGGTTGGGATACGGCCCGGAGAAAAGCTTCACGAAGTGATGGTGCCACGTGATGATGCGCGGCATACGGTCGAGCTGCAGGACTTTTACGTGATTCAGCCGGATTTTCAATGGTGGGACGCGAAAAATTGGAAGGCCGGGACGCCATGCGAGGACGGCTTTCGCTACAGCAGCGATACAAATTTACAATGGCTCACGCGAGCCGAGATGCAATCGATCATTGCCAGCCTGCGACTGGATGGAACTTCGGAAGATGGACGAAACGACAGCCGGCTCCGAGCGGTCGCGACAGCGCGGTGACGCAGCAATCTGCAGCGCCAACATATAAAACAAATGAAAATACTGGTGATTGGATGTGGTTCGATCGGGCGGCGGCACGCGGAAAATCTGCGCGAGCTGGACGCTGTCGATTTGCTGCTATACGACGCGAGCCGTGACCGTTCGGAAACTCTCTCTCGCGAGTTGCAAGTGCGCTGCGTGGACACTTTAGATCATGCGTATCACGAGCAGCCGGACGCGGCTTTGATTTGCGCGCCGACAAGTTTGCATCTGGGATTGGCGGCCGAGGCGCTGGAGCACAACTGCCATCTGTTCATCGAGAAGCCGATTTCGCATTCGATGGCGGGAGTGGATCGATTTCTTGAGGAGGTAGAACATAAGAAACGGACGCTTCTGGTTGGCTACAACTTTCGATTTGATCCGCTGCTGAAAACAATGGAGGAATGGTTGGCAGCTGGGCGTATCGGCCGCGTTGTCAGCGCGAGATTTCACTTTGGTTCGCACCTGGCATCGCGACATCCCTGGGAGGATTACCGAACAGGATATGGCGCGCGCAGAAAGCTGGGCGGCGGAGTGATCCTCGATGCGATTCACGAGCTGGATCTTGCGCTCTGGAGTTTCGGGCAGCCTGAGACGATTTATTGTGCGGGAGGAAAGTACAGCGATTTGGAAATCGACGTGGAAGATGTTGCGGAGATAGTGCTTACTTATGCGGGCAAGATCGTTTCCATTCACCTCGACTTCGCGGAACGGCCTGCGGAACGATTTTGTGAAATCATCGGCACGCGCGGGAAAATTCGAGCAAATTTATTTGCGCGAACGTTGCGCTATTTCGATGGAGAAGCGTGCATTTGGCAGTCGAGCGGCGTCCATTGCTCTCTCGATGAGATTTATAAGATCGAGATGCGGCACTTTCTGGATTGTCTCGCCGGGCGTGCGACGCCTGCAGTGGATGGAAGAACCGCGGCGCAATCGCTTGCGCTTGCGGATGACGCGCGGAAATCGATGGAGCGGAATGTGCCCGTCTCGAGCGGCGTGGACGTTATGGTGGAACCCCGATGAACGCGCCATTTTTAGCGGGAACACAGATTTACCTGAGGGGTTTGGAACGCGCCGACCTGGCGGCAATAGCGGATTGGTTGAATGACAATGAAGTGACGCGACTGCTGTTCATGGGATTGTGGCCCGCGAATGTGGACCTGCTGGTCGCGCAGTGGGAGCGCGACAGGCAAAGTCAGGATGAAGTGACGTTCGCAGTGTGCGACGCGAAGACGGAGGCGTTCGTCGGGACGACGGGGCTTTACCGGATTCAGTGGGTGATGCGGACGGGAGAATTCAGGATATTCCTAGGCGACAAGAGAGTGTGGAATCGTGGCGTGGGAACAGAATGTGCGAAGCTGATGCTCAACTACGGATTCGAGAAGTTGAATTTGAACAAAGTGTGGCTGGGAGTGAACAGCGAAAATGCCGGTGGGGTTCGTGCGTACGAAAAAGCTGGATTCGTCCACGAAGGCGTATTAAGGCAGGAGCAGTACAGGAATTTCCGGTATTACGACGCGATTCGTATGAGCATGCTGCGGTGCGAGTACGAGAAATTGCGCGACGAATCACTAATAAACGTGCAGGCAGCGGAGTGATGTACCGGGCGGGAGTTGTGGGTTGCGGACGAATCGGCTGCGGATTCGACGATGATCCGTTGCGGGGAACCGTCAGCACGCACGCAGGGGCCTACGCACGCACGCCGGGCGTGGAGTTGGCGGCGTTGTGCGACTCGGACAAGCAAAAACTGGAAAGATATGGCGAGAAATTCGGCGTCCCGGCGAGATATACGAATTTTACGTATATGCTTGACAAGGAAAAACTGGACATCGTCTCGATATGCACCTTGAGTCCGACGCACCTCGAAATTGCGCGAGCGGCAGTGGAAAGCGGAGTGAGAGCGATATTCTGCGAGAAGCCAATTGCGGAGAGCCTGAATGCAGCGGACGAGATGATCCGTCTGTGCGCCGAAAACAACATTGTGTTGCTGATCGATCATCAGCGGCGATTCGATCCGTTCCACCAGCGCACTGCGGCGTTTTTGCGCGAAGGTGGATTGGGACGCATACAGCAAGTCACCTGCTATTACACGGCAGGGGTGACGAATACGGGAACACACCTGTTTGACTTGCTCCGTCTGTACTTGGGAGACGTGAAATGGGTGGAGGGGCGAATCAGCGCGAATGCATCGGTCAATGACGCAGATCCGAATATTGACGGCTGGCTCGGATTCGCCGATGGAGCTGTTGCGGCGATTCAGGCGTGCGATGTGCGAGCCTACACAATTTTTGAAATTCATTTGCTGGGGACGAAGGGGCGGTTGCGAGCCACGTCGCACGGATTGAGCGTGGAATTCGAGGAAGTTCGCGACAGCCAGAGATATTCAGGGTATCGAGAATTGTTTCATACCGCGTTGCCGATCGTTACAGATGGCTCGCGTGAGCTGATGCTGAACGGAGTCGCGCACTTGCTCGATTGCTTGAAAAACGGGCAGAAGCCCGCGAGCGGTGGCGAGGACGGACGCGCGGCGCTTGAAATTATTTGCGCGCTGAGCCAGTCGGCGCTCGAGTGCGGAAAGCGCGTGGAGATTCCACTAGTAGAAACGTCGCTGAATATTGGGTCGAAGTAAGCGAGTCACAAAGCGAACCTTCCTGCAAGTTTTCATACTGAAACCGGAAGGAATTTTATGAGCGAAGAGCTGGCATTGCTCGGCGGAAATCCCGTGCGGTCGAGGACGTTTCCGACTCATCCCGTGATCGGCGATGCGGAGAAGAAGGCAGTTCTCGATGTGCTCAACAGCGGGAAGCTGTCCAGTTTCATCGCGGTTCCTGGTGAATACTTCAATGGGGGGCAGAGGATCAAGAAATTCGAGAGGCAATTCGCTGAATTTCACGGCGTGAGATATGCGGTGGCGTTCAATTCTGCAACGGCGGCGTTGCATGCGGCGGTCGTCGCAGCCGGAGTTACCGCTGAAGCGGAAGTGATTGTGCCGCCTTACACTTTCACGTCCACGGCGACGTGTGCGTTGATGCACAACGCGATTCCGGTGTTTGCCGACATCGACGAAGATGCCTTCGGGCTCGATCCCACAGCTGTGGAACGTGCAGTCACACCGCTAACGCGGGCAATTATCGTCGTGCACCTTTTCGGGCATCCCGCGAACTTGAATGGGCTGCTTGAGGTTGCGCGCCGCCACAATCTTCGCGTGATTGAAGATTGCGCGCAGGCGCCCGGCGCGAGATATAACGATCGGTTTGTGGGAACGTTCGGCGATTGCGGGGTTTTCTCATTCACGGAGAGCAAGACCATTACGACGGGCGAAGGCGGGATGCTCATTACGGACAGTGAGGAAATTGCCGCGATTGCGCGAATGGTGCGAAATCATGGCGAGATGATCGCCGAAGGCCAAAAAGAGCGAACTTATGCTTCCAGCATGTTGGGATGGAATTACCGCATGACAGAAATGGAAGCGGCGCTGGGAATTGTGCAATTCGGAAAACTGGAGCAACTCAATGAACACCGGGCTGATCTGGCGAATTATTTATCGGCGCAGCTTTCGAGCATGGATGGATTGAAAACACCCGCAGCGGCTCCGCGCGCGACGCATGTGTACTATGTCTATGCATTGAAATATGACGAGGACACGATTGGCCTGCCGCGCGACGTTTTTGTGAGAGCTTTGAACGCGGAAGGCATTCCATTTGGAGCAGGTTACGTGCGGCCGCTCTATCTTTCTGCGCTTTACCAAGAAAAAAGGCACTTTGCATTCGAACATTACACGGGGACTGCAAGCTATGAAAGAGGACTGTGCCCGACCGCGGAGCGTCTGCACGAAAAAGAATTGATGCTCACGGCAGTCGCGCGTTTTCCCGCGACGCACGGCGACATGGACGACGTTGCGGACGCGATTCACAAAGTGATGGAGCAAAAGGAAGCGCTGTGCCGAATGGCTTGTGCGTAGCGTGGAGAGAATCGGGATTGTTGTGCAGGTGCGGCTGGGCTCGAGCCGCTTACCACGAAAGGCGCTGATCGATGTGGAAGGGAAGCCGCTGCTTCAGCATTTGTGCGAGCGAATGCGGCTGTGCAGACGCGCTGATGATTTCATTGTGGCAACTTCGGACCAGCAGCAGGACGAGGAAATCGAAGATGCGTGCCGCGCGTGGAAAGTTCCTGTGTGGCGCGGGCCGGAAAAGGATTTGACCTCGCGCTTGCTGGGAGTCGCGCGGACGCACGACATAGATGCAATGGTTCGCGTCACGGGGGACAATCCGCTGACAGATCCGGAGGGGATCGACGAAATGATTTGCGCATTTCGGGAGAACCGTGGAGAAGCGACGATTGCTCATAATGTCCACCGGAACGGCTATCCGTATGGGACGGGAGCGGAAATCGCGAGTCGTGCGCTGCTGGAGATTTGCGATCGCGAGCTTGAATCTCCCGATGAGCGCGAAGGGTTCATGACTTTTGCGCGCCAACATGCGGAGCGGTTCAAGTGCATCAAGCTCGACGGGCCATCCCATTTATTGCGGCCTGATTATTTTCTGACCGTCGATTTTCCCGAAGACGTCGCCTTGCAGAAGAAAATCTTCGCGCACTTTGGTGGGCGCTGCGATATGAAGCTTGGAGAAATCATCGCGTTCCTCGACGCAGACCCACGCCTTCCGCGGCTCAATTCACATTTGCACCGGCAATTCAGCGAATGAACACACGGAGCCTTCCAGTCGTTTCGGAAAACGTTCACATTCGAGAGCTTTTCTCGTTGCAAGGGCGCGTGGCGTTGGTGACGGGAGGAGCGGGCCGATACGGACAGCAGATCTCAACGGCGCTCGCGGAAGCGGGGGCGACAGTGATTGTCGCCTCGCGCGGAGCCGAGAAATGCGAGGCGTTTGCCGCGCACCTGCGAAGCGACGGGTTTGACGCTGAGGGGTTGGCACTGGACCTGACAAAAGAGGAATCAGTCGAGGATCTTGCGTCGCAAGTCGAATCGCGTTGGGGAAAGCTCGACGTGCTCGTCAACAATGCTGTTGCGGTGAACGCCGAACCTTTAGATACGCATTCTGCCGGCGATTGGGCGCGCGCGATGGAATCCAATTCCACCGTGCTCTATCGAGCATGCAAAATATTTGGCGGCGTGATGTGTCGTAATCGTGGCGGCAGCATCGTCAATATGGGTTCGATTTATGGCGTGGTGAGCCCGGATTTCAGGATCTATGAAGGTCACGATGAGATGACCAATCCGCCGAGCTATGGATTCGCGAAGGCGGGAATGATTCAGTTGACGCGCTATTTGGCCGTTTATTTTGCGTCGATGGGGATACGCGTTAATTGTTTAAGCCCGGGCGGGCTGTATTCGCCGACGATGCCGAAGAAATTTGTGGAAAAGTACATTTATCACACACCGCTCGGTCGAATGGCGGGAGCAAACGACATCAAGGGTGCAACGGTGTTTCTTGCTTCGGACGCTTCCGCATATATAACAGGACAAAATCTGCTAGTGGATGGCGGCTACACGGCTTTGTAGCTAATTCCTCCCGCACATTGTTGCTGTACTTCCGCATGACAAAGTTATGTCAAGACTATTGATCACCGGCGCGACCGGATTGCTCGGGTCGAATCTGATCCGGCAGGCGGCAGAATCATATGAAGTCATAGGATGGTCGCGGTCGTCTGCGGGCATGCTCTCCAGTTGCACGTTTGCGTGTGTTGACCTCGTGAATGCCGATGCGACGCGGCGACGTTTGCGCGAGCTACGACCCGACGTGATTGTTCATTGCGCCGCGATGACCGATGTGGACCGGTGCGAGCGTGAGCCGGACGTTGCGCGGGCCATCAATGTGGAAGCAACGCAAACTTTGGCGGAATGGTGCGCACAGAGCAGCGCTCGATTCATATTTATTTCCAGCGATTCCGTGTTTGATGGGCGACGCGGGCATTATCACGAAGACGATCAGCCTGCGCCGATCAACGAATACGCGCGAACAAAGCTGTGCGCTGAAGAAGTAGCGAAGGGTTGCTGCCGTGATGCACTAATCCTGCGAACGAATTTCTACGGCCGGAATTTCAATCAGAAGCTCAGTCTGGGCGAGTGGATGCTCGAAAAGCTTACGCGGCGCGAGCGGCTGCCGGCATTTGCGGGCGTGAGATTCACTCCGCTTCTCGTGAATCATCTGGGAAGAATCATTTTGGAATTGATCGCGCGCGGAGCGAAAGGCGTGTTTCACGCGGCGGCGAGAAACGATTGCTCGAAGTACGAATTTGCGCTGCTGATTGCCAAGACTTTTGGACTCCCCGGTGATGATGTGCTGCCAGCACAACTGAAGGATTTCGGATTCAGGGCCCAGCGCCCGAAGAACACGACGCTCGCGGTAGATAAAATCTCACGTTTTCTCGGCAAAGAAATGCCTTCGGTGGAAGAGGGACTGCGATCGTTCAAGCAGTTGCTGGACACTGCTTGTGTGGCCCCGTGAAACGGAAGCGCTTCGAAAGGGCTTAAAGCTCTGAGCGCGGAATAACGATGGCCCGCATTCTTTACGTTTCGGATGGTTATTCGCCGCATGACCGGAGGTTTCTCGAACGGTTGGCCGAATCGGAGCACGACATCTGGTATCTGCGGTGCGCCGCTGATGCAGTTCGCTGCGAAGAGAGGCCTTTGCCCCCAGGAATTCATGCGCTCGAGCCACTGAGCGGCAAGCCGACTTCCCCAGGAAGCTTGAATTGGATTCGCGCGGCCTTGCATTTTCGCCGCGTGATTCGCGAAGTGCAGCCGGAGATTGTCCACGCGGGACCGGTGCAAACGGGCGGATTCTTTGCAGCACTCAGCGGTTTTCATCCCTTGCTGATCATGTCCTGGGGATCAGATGTGCTGGCCGTGCCGGACAAATCGGCGTGGATGGGCTGGGTGACAAAGTTCACGCTACGACGCGCGGACATAGCGCTAGGGGATTGCAACGCGGTCCGTGAGCGCATTTCGTCGCTCGGAGCGCTGCCTGATGACAGGATCGTCACGTTTCCGTACGGAATCGATGTGGAGACGTTTCGCCCTAAGACTCCTGAGCTTGGCTTGCGCAAGAAATTGAACTGGGAAGGATGCCGAGTTGTTATCAGCACGCGGTCATTTGAAACGTGCTATGGAACGATGATTTTTCTCGAAGCGATGAGACGTGTGCTTGCAGACAGTCCCGCTGTGCGTGTGCTGATGCTCGGCGATGGGGGTTTGCGGACGGAAGTGGAAGCCTTCATCGAAAGGAATGCGCTGAAAGAAAAGATTTACCTGACTGGTCAAGTGCGCGAGGACCTGCTGCCAGATTACTTCGCGGAAGCGGACTTGTACGTCAGCGCCGCGTACTGTGATGGAAGCTCGATCAGTTTACTCCAAGCGATGGGATGCGGCTTGCTAGCGATTGTGACAAACGGATATGGAAACCGTGAGTGGGTTGCACATCGAGAAACCGGATGGCTCTATCCGGCGGGGAATACGGACGCACTGGCGGCAACAGTTCTCGAAGCATTGCGCGAGAACGACCTGCGCGCTGCAATCCGCGAAGCGAATATTGCAATTGTGCCGTCGCGGACGAACTGGGAATTGAATTTTGAGAAGCTCTTGGCGGTGTACGACAGAATGCTTTTCCGCAGGACGGTTGGGAAGGTTAAGGAGGTAAGAACGCATGCGCAGCTTTCAAATCGGTAAACGTGGCGTGGGAGACGGTTATCCAACCTATTTTATTGCAGACATTTCGGCAAACCACGACGGTTCTCTGGGACGCGCGCTGAAATTGATTCGGCTGGCAAGACAGGCAGGCGCGGACGCAGCGAAGTTCCAGCATTTCCGCGCGCCAAAAATTGTGAGCGATTACGGTTTTCGCGCGCTCGGCGGAAAATTCTCGCACCAGGCGGCGTGGCGCAAATCTGTTTGCGAAGTCTACGAAGACGCTTCGCTGCCATGGGAATGGACGGCGGATCTGAAGGCATGCTGTGACGATCAGGGGATCGATTTCTTCTCGACTCCGTATGATTTCGAGGCAGTCAATATGCTGCACCCGTATGTCCGGGTCTTCAAGATCGGGTCGGGAGATATTACGTGGCCGGAGATGCTCGAATGCGTCGCGAGCAAGAAGAAGCCGGTGATTCTGTCGAGCGGCGCTTCGGACATGAACGATGTGAAGCGTGCGATGGAAGTATTACTGGCGATCAATCCGCAGTTAGCGCTCTTGCAATGCAACACGAACTATACGGGAAGCGTGGAAAGCTTCGAACACATCAACCTGAATGTGCTGCGAATGTACCAAGCGATGTTTCCGGATGTGGTGGTGGGGCTTTCGGACCATACGCCGGGACACGCGGCTGTGCTTGGCGCGGTTGCGCTCGGCGGAAGGATTATCGAAAAACATTTCACGGACGATACGAGCCGGGAGGGGCCCGACCATCCCTTTTCAATGACGCCCGAGAGTTGGCACGACATGGTGACGCGAACGCGAGAGCTTGAACGTGCGCTGGGCTCGACGGTTAAATTCGTCGCAAAAAACGAGCAAGACACGGTGATCCTCCAAAGACGCTGCCTGCGAGCGAGTCGTGACCTTGCGATTGGGACAAGGATTGAGAGAAGCGACATCGAAGTGCTGCGCCCCGCGCCGGTCGATGCGATTCTGCCATTTGAAATGGAGAGAATATTGGGCAGGCATCTGCGATGTCCCGTGCCGAAGGGGCAACATTTGACGTGGGCGACGTTCGAAAATACGGTGATTTCGTTTCGGTCGAATTCGGAATCGCAAAGGACGCAACGGGAATCGCCGAACCAGCAAATGCACGAGGCGTACTCGAAAAAGGGACACCTTGTCTGACACGTTGCACAAGCTCAATGGCAATTGTTCCGCTTTTTGGGGCGCCATTGGCGCGCGCTCGTGGCGGCGCGGAACAATCCCGGCGGAGACGGAGAACGCGGGCGATTTGATCTGGAATAGCGAGGAATGCAATGTTTCGCTGCGGTTTCGGGGGCCGGAAGGTCGCGCCGTCTGTAGTTGGCAGACGCTGGACGAGCGGCTCGATGGACTTGCGGCATTTGTCTGGGGACGTCCGTTTGTTGCGAGCGACTGTGACTTTGGACGGGACACACAAGTAAAGCAGATGAGGCGCTCAGAAATTCCCAATTGCGTTTGCCGTCTTTATAAAAAATACGGCACACATGCGTTTGCGTTGCTCGAAGGGAATTTTTCGATCGTTTTGTGGGACCCGCGACGGCAAAGCGTATTCCTGGCAGTGGATAAGTACGGGTGTGACGATGTGTTCCTTCGCCGGGAAGCGGACCAGTTGAGGTTCGCTTCGCATGCTGCGTTGCTGGTGGATGACGCCGTGGAGTTTGACGCTCGCGCTGTTGCGTTTTTCCTGGGCCAGGAAGGATTTGTTCCTGCTCCGTTCACGCTGTGGGAGGGAATTAGAACGGTTGGACGCGCGCGATTCTTGGAGATAAGGACAGCCGACAACGGATTGCAAATTACAGAAGCGCGATATTGGCGGCCGTCGCGTAGTTGGAACCTTTCCTCGCGGGCCAAGGCGATTGAGGAGATGTATCCGATGATGGAACGCGCAGTCGAAACACGCGCGACTTCGCAAGCGGGCCTGCTGCTTTCGGGCGGCGCGGACTCGGCATTGCTCGCGAACACGTTAGCGGGATGCCCGGAATATAGAGTGGTCGCGATCACCGGGTCAGTGGCGGGCTATTCGGAGGGTGAGGAGGAAATTCGTAGAGCGAGAAGGCTGGCGAGAATGCTGGCGATTGACCACGAGGAAGTTACGCTGGATCCGTTCAGCGACGCCTTGCCGGAAGAATGGTCGCTGTGCACCGAATCATGGACGGGCGGGACGCGATTGACACTGCCTCTGTTTCTCCGACTTGGGCGGCGTCTGGAAGAGCGGCTGGGCGGGGGATACAGAGCGTTCTCGGGACAAATGGCGGATACGCTTGCCGACAATAATCACACGTTGCCGTCGATGGGCTATAGAGCGCGGAGGCTATTTTATTCTCAGGCTTTCTGCCGCGCACTGCCGCTGTTGCAAGAGTTCGCTCCATCTCAGCGTGGACTCGCCGGAAAATGGCTGGTTCGCATCATTACGGCGCTTTCAGGAACTCGCGAGGGCGCGATGGCGGAAAGTTTGCTCGGTGGCTTCGCAAGCAGAGAACGTTTTTACCAGGGGCGCGTATTCGGATATGGAGAAATGCCGGGCAGGTCGAAGGCGTATTTTCCGGTGTTGACGGCGGAGGGCTTCGAGCGTGTTGCCGGTTGGTACTCTTCACATTTCATCGAGCCGATTGTTTCCGAAATGCGCTCGGACACATTCTACCACGACATGATCGAAATGAGCATGGACATGGTGATGCTTCATCTCGACACGCGGCTGGTGTTTCACGTGTTCCGGATAGGAGGAGGCGCCGGAGAGATGCCGTTTCTCGATTCGCGCGTGGTCAATTTCTTCGCGAGTCTCCCTGTTTCCGCGCGAGCTTTTTATCGTGAACCCAAACATATTATCCGGGAGCAATTCAGACGGCGGAACTTGGCTCGTATTGAGGATGAGCCAGTCGCGTCGAACGGCGAGAGCGTCGCTCGAACACAATCACTTGAGCAACTTCTTTTAAGCGGCACCCTGGGGGCATATTTTCGCGAATTGCTTCGAGCGCCCAGCGTTTTGCAGAACGTCCCTGGGCTATTCGATTATGTAGATGAGTCTTATTTATTCCGGCAACTCGAAGCGTTTGTGCGGAACATGGGTGGCGCAGACGGCAAATTTATTTCACGACTTGCAGCGCTCGAATCGTGGAGCCGCATGTACGCCGCGAAAAACGCAAGCGGTTACGCACGGGCGACAGCGTGAATTCGGGATCATCGACAGCAGGCAACCGCGGCGATTCGGCGATTACGCTTGTTCTCAGCATTGAGCAGCACACTGGCCTGGAAAGCCTCAACGAAGATAAACGCGCATTTGCGAGCCGCACATTTGTCCGCGATATTGTGTTTTCGAATGTGCCGATCCCGTTCCAGAAGGCTCGGACATATCTGTGGCTCGTGATTCTGACACGTGCGCTGGGGCCCGAAGGCTTCGGCGTGTGGTCATTGTTTCTGGTTACGCTGAGCGCGGCGACAACGATTTCGACGTTGAATTGCGGTTCTTCATTGATGCGTTTTCTGAGCGGCGAACGGGCGCGCAACGAAGTGAATCGAGCGTTCACCACGGTGCTGGTGATGGTGGGCGGGGCGGCGATTTTGGTGGCCGTCTTATTCGTGTGCGTGTCTGGGCCAATGAGTGCCGTTATTTTCAAATCTAGCCGTGGACGCGGTGTCGTTGTGTTGTTGGCGGCGGCGCTCATTTTCGATTCGCTCTTCGAAGAACTGAAGAATCTATTGCGTGCCAGACGGTTGAATAGAGCCTGGGCGTATTTGTGTCTTGCGCGACTGGTCCCGGAGACGCTGGCGGTGGTTTTTGTCGCATCCTGGCTCAGGAGCGTAACAGCGGCTGGCGCAACGTATCTTGCCATGGGAGTTTGCAGTGTTGCGGGCGGAATATTGTTTTTGGCCGTGCGCCAGGGTTTTCGCATCACGAATCCCAGCCGGAAAATCTTTTCGAAATATGCATTGTATGGGTTGCCGCTGCTGCCGGGGGTGTTGGCGTCCACGGTGTCTCTGGGAGCCGACAAATACCTGGTGAGCTACTACCTGGGTTTGAAGCAAGTGGGAATCTACAGCGTCTGTTTCGCGGTGTCGGCGCTGGTGTTCTTCCTGACGGGACCGATCAACGACGTGCTGTTTCCGGAGCTGTCGACGCTTTATGACAGGCAGCGCGCGGAATCCTTTCGGCGGCGCTTCGCGGGTGTTCAGAAATTTGTGTTTGGGTTTGCCGTTGGAGCTGCGGCGATTTTGGCGGCATTTCGGCATGAAACGCTGCGATTGGTGGCGCCGCGAAACTTCGGATCAGGCAGCGCGACTCTGGCAATACTGGGCCTGCAGGGAATTTTCATGGCAATTGTGCTGCTCTACGTTGTGATTCTAAATGTGCGGATGCGCGTGTGGTCGTCGACAAGTTTTTGGGTGCTCAGCGGAGTCGCCATTATCGCCATCGATATCGAGTTGCTGCCGCGCCTGGGCATTGCCGGGGCGGCTATCAGCCAACTGATTGTTACGGCCGCGGGCGCATTTATTTTGATCGGCATGCACTGGAAGCTCTTTCGGGAGACGTTTGAACCGGCGTGGCTATTGCAAACGGGAACGACGTTCGTGGCGGTGTATGCCGTGGGGATTTTGTGGCAAGGCGACGCGAGCAGCATTGCTGAAGCCTTTCTCAGAATCGGAACAGGCGCGTGCGTGCTCATGCTGTGCCTGGTGGCAACTCGTTACGTTACGTGGAGCGAGCTGAGAGAGATGAGGCACGCGCTATTTTCAATTTGAGTTTTGTGCTTCCCCGGGTCGCCGTGACACGGGGCGAGTTTCGAGCAGCTTGATTTCTACCTGGACTGAGAATTCCATCTGAAATGAAAATTCTGCTGATCTGCAAGGGGGAATATCGCTACTTCTTTCCGCAGATTGCACGTGCGCTACGAACCCGGCATGGATGCGAAATCAGCGCGATGGCTTTTGCGTCGCCTGCGACAAGAATGCTGGACAAAACACTGGCGTTCGATAGCGTGTTTAATCTTGCGGCGCACTTGAAGAGGACTGTTCCCGAGTCGGACCTGGGCCAATGCGTGGCGGCTTTACGAACGATGGAACTCTCGGCCGACTCCACTAGCGCAAACACAATGATTCAAGCGGACCGGATTATCCGGCGGTACCCGTTTGAGCGCGCGTTGAGAGTTCTCACGGCAATTCGCGATTTTTGGGGCGAGTTACTAGCGAGAATGCAGCCGGACGCAATTGTGGGCGAAATTGCATGTGCCACGGAATGGGTTGCCTGGTCCGTCGCTCAACAAATGAATATACAGTACCTGGCTCCGTATCCGACGCCGGTCGCGAACAAGCTGTTTTTCCTTGGAGCGCCGGACGGAGTGTGGCAGGCAATGGAGCGAACTTTCGAGGCCACGAGCGAATGCGGTTTGTCTTCAGAGCAGGAAGAGATCGCGTGGCAGTTCGTGCGCGACTTCCAGTCAAAAAAATCCAAGCCGCCATTCCTTTCCTGGGCGCAGCGCTCGCCGCTCGCGCCGGATTTCAGGGAGTTGGGAGGGCGCGTGGCACGAGTTCCATTTCGGCTGCGGACATTCATCGAGGACGGGCAATACGAAGTAGGTTCTCACCATGGCACGGCGCCGTGGCTACCTATCTGGGAAGACGCAATGCGGATCCTACGGCACGCCGCGAGCGAAACAGCCATATTTGAACGCACAATCGCAATTGGGCCGAAGATTTATTTCCCGTTGCACGTGCAGCCAGAGTTCACGACGGATGTCCGCGCGCCATTCTTTGCGAATCAGATGGCGCTGATCGAAAGCATCAGCAAGAGTGCGCCCGCCGGATACCGCGTGGTTGTGAAGGAGCATCCGGGAATGAAGGGGGAAAGAAAGCTCGAATACTACCGGAACATCAAAAAAATCCACAATGTTCAGTTGCTTTCTCCCGCGGTCGATAGCCACGACGTGATTCAACAGTCGGATGCGGTGCTGACAATCACGGGAAGCAGCGCGTGGGAAGGAATTCTGTATGGAAAGCCGGTGATCGCGTTTGGACCGTTGTGTTACGGATTCGGCGATCTGGTTTATCGCTGCGGCAATATCACGGAGCTGCCAGTGATTCTGCGGAGGGTGCTGCGCGGCTTTAAGCCTGATCGTAGCCAGATGCTTCGACTGGTGTGGTCGCTTCTCGCGACGGCGCATGAATTGGAATGGGGCGATCCGATTCGGCAGCCGCAGATTCGTGAACAAGTAAACGTTGAAAGAGCGGCGGACGCAATCATCTCGGAAGTGTCTTCTCGAACGCCAGTGCGTTTGCCGGATGTTCTGCAGGTCTGATTGAAGCGCCAGCCGGTTCCTCGATGGAATGGTTTGAATTCCTGACATTATCGCTTTTGAACCTCGGATTGATGGCGTTCATTATCCGGAGGTGGGGAATCGCGTCGGCGGAAGGCTTTTGCATGGCGTACCTTGGCATGGCGGTGATGACGGACAATCTTGAATTAGTTTTTCATTACGTATTTTCTCCGGACGCGCTGCCGTTGGGCTATCGCGAATTGGATTTTCGCATACATCCGACAGTCGTGCATGTTGTCGGACTGCTCGTTTTGATTACCGCATTGTCCGTCGTTAATCTCAAACCACGGCCAATCGCTCGATTTCTCGACGCGACGGAGCTGCTGCATCTTCGCGAGATCGGAATCGGCATCGCTATCGTTGGACTGATACTGGCGGGCATTGCGCTGTACCTGGTCGGCGCGATGAACGGGACGAACTTCTATTCGAACTTGAATGCGTTCCGGAGCGAAGCGCTTCCTTTTGGAGGTTTTTGGTACCGCGGGGCGGACATCGCTGTGTTTGGCATGGCGCTAACACTGCCGAGCTTTGAGCGAAAGACGGGGCGGTTTTTTGGCGTGCTCACGGCGATGATGTTTGTGTCCTTCTTTCTGCGTACGAACAAAGGCGGGCTGGAGGAGCCGATTCTGTGGGCCGGAATGGTCCTGTTGATATACAACCGCGCGCTTTTTAAATTTCTGCTCAATTTCCGGATGATGGCGCTGGCACTGGCAATTGCTTTTGCCGGAATGGGAGCCAAGACGTGGTTCCTGCCCAATGTTCTGCACCAACCCAGGGAACGCGCGACGATGCCGAATTTAGTGCAAATGGCGCAAGCAACTGCCGCGACGCGCTGGGGAGACGACAGCCTTTACCGCGGATATTGCCAGTTCGTGAATACGCTGCCCGACCACCGGTACTTATTTGAGGGCTCGAAAGTCGGTGTATATGCGCTGACGAGCTGGATACCGCGCTTCGTCTATCGTAATAAGCCAGATCACCCGTTTCGTGGGCTGGGCTTCATGATGTATTCCGATTTTCATTCGTTTCCGATGGAAACTCCGGCGCCTCTGCTCGTGGGGTCCATGATGGCGGACAACGGGACTGTGAGTCTTGTGGAATATTTGTTTGCAACCGGGCTGTTTCTAGGCTGGTTTCGACGCGCCACAGCGCGTGGGAGCGGTAACCTGTACTGGCATGTTGGATATGCTTTTTTTGTGTTATTTGGCGGAATCTCTGCGGACGAAGGAATTCTAGGGCTTGTGTATACGCTTCTTCTTGGGTACGGCGTGATTGCGGCGGCATATCTTCTAATAAGTCTGAAAAACATGGTGACATCGTCTCCGCGCACGGGATTAACGCGCGCGGGGTCCCTTGTCGCTGAAGGCGACTGATTCGAGTTCCGTTTGCTTGCTTCCCCATCGAGCAAAACCGGTTGACATTTGGTCACCGAGAACAAAAACGTGAAATGGCAGAGTCATGTAAGGGAATGATTCGTCCACGACGTGGCGTGCTGTTCGTTGACTGCCAGGGGCTCGGCGATGTTGTCCAGAGCCTGCCGCTGCTTAAAGCAGTGTGCAATTGGGGAAAAAACAAGTGGCCGACGCGCGTTTTGTTTGCGACGCAGCAACACTGTGAGCTGGTTCGGGAAGAAAACTTACAACTCATCCCGATTTTTGTCGGCGAGTTACGCCGTCATGCAGCGGGACTGATGAAGCTTTGGACGAGGCTTGCTGGGAAATCAGACTTGGTTGTGGGCACTCCCGAGGTGTCGCCGGGCAAACTCGTTTTATTGAAATATGCGATAGGCGCTGATTACGCGGTCGGAGAAGCATTCGCTCCGTATAGTCGCTTTCTAAGTTTTTCCGCGAAGGCGAGCTGGATTGCACCCTACCTTGAAACTACGGACAAAATTGCCGGGGCGCTGGGATTTGATACGCCGCTCGATGCGCCGTCGATTCGATTGGCGCCCGAGGAGATTTCATGGGCGGAATCACAACTGACGCGCGCGGGATTTGGCAACGTTTTGCCGCTCGTGGGAATTCAATGCTCGTCCGTGGAGCCGTCAAAGCGGTGGCCGTCTCAAAACTTCGGCCTGACTCTTCAAAATTTGCGCAATGAGTTTGGCGATCTCGGAATTGTGAGTTTCGGAAATGCCGCGGAATTGGCTGTTGCGAACGAAGTGCGCGAGAGTGTCGCGCGGGTTTTGTGGCTCGAGGGCGCCAGCCAGTGGAGCATACGAGAAACGCTTGCAATGCTCAGACGGTGCGACGTTTTTATTTCCGGCGACACAGGACTAATGCACATGGCTGCGGCGGTGGGTACGCGCACGGTGAGCCTATTTGGACCAACTTCGGCGACGAGGCGGGCGCCACGCAACAATCACGGAATCGCGCTATGCCCGACGGCGAATTGCCATCCGTGCTTTCGAGGTCGATGGGGCCCGTGCGACTGCATCCGGCAAATATCGCCGAGTCAGGTTAGCGATGCGGTGAAATGCTGTTTGGAATCAGGAGCATCACGCAGGAAATATCAAAAAAAGACGCCCAATATGATGAAACTGGAAGCGTGAAAAGCTGATGTGCGGAATCTTTGGCATGATTTCAGAGCGCGGAGTGGATGCAGACCTGCTCTGGTTTGGGACGCATAGCGCGCGTCATCGTGGTCCAAATGATTGGGGATTCGTGAGTCTCGCTCCCTTCGAAAAGTGCGCGGATCGCTGCCGCTACTGGAGGCGGTGGGAAGAGCGGCAACACGCGCGAGAATACCGGATCGGGTTCGGGAGCCGGCGTCTGAGCATTTTGGATCTTTCGGAGGCTGGACGCCAGCCAATGAATTTGCACGGCACCGATTTGTGGATCGTTTGGAATGGCGAAATTTATAACTATCGCGAGTTGCGTGCCGAATTGGCGGCGGAGCGTTGTTTTACCAGTGGAACGGACACCGAAGTTTTGCTGGCGGCATACGAAAAGTGGGGAACCAAATGTCTTGGCCGGCTCGACGGAATGTTCGCGCTGGCGATCTGGGATGGCGCGCGGAAATGCGTTTTTCTGGCTCGCGACCGGTTTGGCGAGAAGCCTCTTTATTACACGCATCACAACGCGCGATTTCTCTTCGCGTCGGAACTCAAGCAATTGCTCGAAGACAATGAATTCGAGCGTGAGCTCGACCGGACCGCGCTGGCGGATTTTTTGTTACTTTCGCTTCAGGATCATGATGAACGCACATTTTATGTGCGCGTGAAGCAACTTCCCGCGGCCCACTGGATGGAAATAAACACAGTTGGTGGTGTAGCGCGCGGGCCATGCCGTTATTGGACCCCGACTATTGCCGACGATCTGGATACATCTCGCGACAAGAGTTTGCGTGAAGAACTGCCATTCCTCCTTCGGGATTCAATTCGGTTGCGACTACGAAGCGACGTGCGAGTGGGAATTTGCCTGTCCGGGGGACTCGATTCGACGACGATCTGTTCTCTGGCGGCGCAGATGTCAGATCCTGAGTCATTGTCGGCCTACACGATGTCGTTTCCAGAATACGCCGACGACGAATTGAGTGCGGCGGCGGAAGTGGCCGCGCGAACTGGTGTGCGTCATGTCCACTCGACCTTCCATGCTCAGGATTTGTGGGAGCGGTTACATGACTTCGTCTATTTTCAGGATGGGCCGACCGGCGGCGCGTCGACCTTTGCATCGTGGCGCGTGTTTGAAACGGCGCGGGAGGACGGGGCGGTTGTTCTCCTCAACGGGCAAGGTGGCGATGAATTGTTTGCAGGGTACGACAAGTTTTATTTTTTTTGGCTGCTCCATTTACTGGCGCGCGGCCGCTGGTTGCGATTCGCCGCTTCCGCCGGGAGTTATTTTCTCCGGAATGGCGCGAACAGGTGGAATTACGCGCAGGCGCGCAGGTATGCAGCTCCTTTTCTGAGAAACCGGACAATGGGGATGTGGCGCCTTAGCGTTCCGGAGATGCGCGAGCGAATCACGGCCAAGATTGAATTTGGCGCAGGCAAGGGGCTGAATCAGCGGCTCTGGAAAGATATGAGCGAATTCAGTTTGCCGTGCCTATTGCACTGGGAGGATCGGAACTCAATGGCCGCAGGGACGGAAACAAGACTGCCGTTTCTCGATCACAGGCTGGTGGAGAGAGTGTTGTCCACTTCCGTACACACAAAATTGCAAAATGGATTCACGAAGTATTCGCTACGCTGCGCGATAGATGGGCAGCTGCCTGCGGAAATTTGCTGGCAGAAGAAAAAGCGCGGATTCGAAACACCCGCGCGCCAATGGTTCAGGACAAACTTGGCGCCGCAAATTAGAGAATCGTTGTCACGACAGGACTGCCCATTGGCGGAATTTTTCGAGAAAGACCAGTTGCTTGCGCAGTTCAAGATATTTGAAATACGGGACGGCGGCAGTTTAACGAAAAATGAGTGGTTCAAGCTCATCGGCACGAGCATTTGGCTGGAGCAATTGAAGTCACCATCGCGCAGACCCGCCCCGGAAGCCGCACTTGCGATTCAGTAGACGCCCCTCTCAGTTGATGGCAAGAAAACTTGACCGAAGTTCGAATTCGTTCCCGCGCGTAAGCGTGATTGTGCCATGCCGGAATGAAGCTCGATTTATCGCGAGCTGCCTCGACTCGATTGTCGCGAACCACTGTCCCAAAAACCGGCTCGAAATCCTGGTCGTGGACGGCATGAGCGATGACGGGACGTGGGACATCATTGACAGCTTCGCGCGGCAACATCCAGAGGTGAAGTGCCTCCGCAACCCGCGATTGATAACGCCCGCGGCGTTGAATTTGGGAATCAGCCGTGCAAGTGGTGAAATTATTTTCCGCATTGATGCCCACGCTCGCGTGGCGCGGGACTATTTGCGTCTGTGCGTGGAAGGCCTCCGCAAGCATGACGTGGACAATATGGGCGGCGCGATGGAGACATTGCCCGCCAATAACGGATTGGCTGCGAAAGCCATCGCCGCGACCATGAGCCACCGATTTGGAGTCGGGAATTCTGACTTCCGCGTGGGGACCGGAGAACCAGTTGCCACGGACACGGTGTTTGGAGGCTGTTATCGAAGAGATCTGTTCGAGAGAATCGGAATGTTTAACGAAAGCCTGCCCCGAAGTCAGGACATGGAATTCAACCAGCGTTTGCGAAAGGCTGGAGGGCGAATTCTTCTCGATCCGAAGATCAGGTGCTGCTACTTCGCGTCGCCGGATCTGAAATCTTTTGCCCGGCATAATTTTCACGATGGTCTGTGGGCGATCCTCCCGTTTGCATACAGCGATGTCTTGCCGGTGCGCTTGCGGCATCTGACGCCTGGCGTGTTCGCGGGCAGCATCATTCTTTCCTTGGCGCTTGGAATTTGGCTGGAGCCGTTGCGGTGGCTACTGGCGGCGATAATGATCAGCTATTTCCTTTCCAGCTTTATCTCGTCAATCCAAATCGCGTGGAGCAAGCGCGACTTGCGTTTTGTTTTCGTGGCCCCTCTCGTTTTCGCGGTCCGCCATTTTGCGTACGGGTTTGGTTCCCTTAGCGCAGCGATGAAGCTTGCACTTAATCGCAAGTTTCTACTGAAGACTCTGTGGAGGGCAAAAATTAGGCCAGCCTGAATTGTTACAGCAAATCTGACTGAAGTTTCGCAAAACGAGATTTGACCGGAGTTGTCTTGGGAGGCTCTGATGATCAAGCGGATGTTTGATGTCGTCGCGTCGCTCGCAGCATTGATTGTTCTTTGGCCGTTGCTGATTGTAATCGGCGTGTTTATCAAGGTCGATTCGCACGGCGCGGCAATTTATCGCAGCTGGCGCGCGGGGCGGCGGGGAATTCCATTTGCGATTCTTAAATTCCGCACCATGGTTGTGGATGCGGAGAATCTGGGAGGACCATCCACTGCCGATGATGATCCGCGGGTAACGCGCTTGGGGAAAACGCTCAGAAAATACAAGCTCGACGAACTCCCTCAGTTGCTGAACGTGCTTAAGGGCGAAATGAGCATTGTGGGCCCGCGGCCGGAGGTCCTTCGGGAAGTGGAGCTTTATTCGGCGGAGGAAAGGCAACTGTTGTCCGTCTTACCGGGAATCACGGATTGGGCGTCGCTGAGATTTCGCAATGAAGGTGAAATTTTGAAGGGCAGCGCGGACGCGCATCAGGCGTACTGGGAGAAAATCCGGCCGGAGAAAGTCCGGCTGGGACTGAAATACGCGCGGAGCCACTCGTTTTTCGAGGACATGCGCATATTATTCGAAACTTTGACCGTTGTATTCCGGGGCGCGCGCAGTAATGCAGCCGAGTAGGGACTTGCGTATGGCAGCGGACTTCACACAAGCAACTCTCACGAACCGGGACCTGGCCGTCTTTGCTCGCACAATTCGAATTGCGACTGCGCGGATGATTCATCGTGCGAAGAGTTCGCACATAGGCTCGTGTTTCTCGATGATTGACCTGCTCGCCGTTCTTTATGGCCGGATTCTTCGTGTGGATGCGCAGCGGCCCGCGTGGCCTGGGCGCGACCGTTTCATTCTGAGCAAAGGACACGCCTGCGCCGCCCTCGATGCAGTGCTGGCGGAGAAGGGTTTCTTCCCGAAGAGCTGGCTGGATACTTTTTATCAAGACGGTTCCGCGCTCGGCGGCCATGCGATGCATTCGGTTCCGGGAGTGGAAGTGTCCACCGGCTCTCTCGGACACGGCCTTTCGCTCGGGTGCGGCATGGCGCTGGTAGCCAAACGCGAATCGCAGCAGTGGCGTGTATTCACGTTACTCAGCGACGGCGAATGCGACGAAGGGTCTGTGTGGGAAGCGGTCCTTTTCGCGGGTCACCAGCAACTGGAAAACCTTGTTGTCATCGTGGACCACAACAAAATTCAAAGTCTCGGACGCACAAGCGAGATTTTAAATTTGCATCCGCTCGCAAAGAAGTGGAGAGCATGCCGATGGGCGGTCCGAGAAATTGACGGACACAATCTGGAGGAAATCGAATCTGTGCTGTCACTGGTTCCGTTCGAGCGCGGCCACCCGAGTTGCGTCATCGCTCATACGGTCAAAGGAAAAGGAGTGAGTTTCATGGAGAACAAAGTGCTGTGGCATTACCGTTCGCCCGACGACGAGGAGCTTCGCGCGGCCCTTGCTGAATTGAGCGCCGTTTCTTGAGATCCGCATTCATTCGGAGTCTGATCGCGTTGGCCGAAGAGGACGATCGCGTTTGCCTTGTTACCGGCGATCTGGGATTTGGCGTTGTCGAGCCATTTGCGACGCAATTTCCCAGCCAATTTGTAAATGCAGGCGTGGCCGAACAGAACATGACCGGGATAGCGGCCGGAATGGCTTTGTGCGGGAAGATAGTCTTCACATATTCAATCGCAAACTTTCCGACACTTCGGTGTCTTGAGCAAATCCGAAATGACGTCTGTTATCACGGCGCGAATGTGAAAATTGTGAGTGTCGGGGCCGGACTTGCGTATGGCGCACTCGGCTCGAGTCATCATGCGACGGAGGACATCGCAGTGATGCGGGCGCTGCCGGAAATGACCGTTGTCGCGGCCGGAGATCCGATCGAAACGGAGATGGCCACCAGGGCTCTGGCAGCTCGAGAGGGAGCTGCGTATTTGCGGCTGGGAAGGTCGGGCGAGCCGGTTGTGCATTCACGGAGCGTGGATTTCCAGGTTGGCAAGGCAATTCGAGTTGCTGACGGCGACGACGTTACGCTGATCACTACGGGCACAATGCTCCACGCAACCGTGCAAGCAGCGAGGCAATTAGCGCAGGAGGGGATTGCAGCGCGCATTATCAGCATGCACACGATCAAGCCGTTGGACACGGATGCGTTGTACGAAGCCGCGAGAGAGACGCGCGCGATCATCACCGTTGAAGAACACAGCATTGTCGGAGGACTCGGCAGTGCGGTTGCTGAAGTACTTGCCGAAAATCTCGAGTGTCACGTTCACTTCAAGCGCATGGGTCTTCCGTCGACATTTACAGCGGTCGGAAGCCGGGAATTCCTGGCAAAGTTTTATTCACTATCCGTTGAAGGCATCGTTGAATCGGCGATGCAACTGTTGGAACGAGCTGACGCTCGCGATGATTCACAGAGTGTCGCCGCGACGATCGCGGCGGGAGCGTAGGAGATTAAAGTGACCTATTGTGTGCCGTTCGTTGATCCGCGCACGCATTATCAGCGACTAAAGCCTGAAATCGACCGCGCGATCATGGATTGCCTTTCGAGCGGCGACTTGATTGATCGCCAGCAGCTTCGCGATTTTGAAGCGCGCCTGGCGGCGTTCGTTGGCGTGAAGTACGCAGTCGGATTGAACAGCGGGTATCACGCGCTGCAATTTTCATTGCAGGCCGCAGGGATTGGGGCGGGAGACGAAGTCGTCACGGTTGCCCATACGTTTGTCGCGACCGTTTCCGCGATCGTAAATGTCGGCGCGCAGCCCGTTCTGGTCGAAGTCGGCACGGACTACAACATGGACGCGGATGCTTTTGAAGCTGCGATCACAGCGCGGACGAAGGCCGTCATTCCCGTGTCTCTCAATGGGCGCATATGCCAGATGGAACGCATTGTTGCAATTGCCAAGAAACATAATTTGATTGTTATAGAAGATTCCGCACAGGCATTGGGTGCGGAACTCCATGGCCGCAAAGCCGGTTCCTTCGGTTTGGCGGGTTGTTTCAGTTTCTTCCCGTTCAAAATCCTGGGTGGATTCGGCGATGGCGGCGCAATCACGACGAACGACCAGGACGTTGCGCGGATGGTGAGACGCCTGCGATATAACGGGGAGGATCGCGAGACGGGCGAATACCATTATCACGGGTCCACCTCCTTACTGGATAACGCCCAAGCCGCGGTTTTGAGCGTCAAGCTGGATCATCTTCCGCGCTGGATCGAGCACCGACGCGCGATCGCATCTCTGTACCAGGAGGGCCTGCGGGAAATTCCAGAATTGTGTCTGCCGCATTTCGACCACTCCAATCGACGCGATATATTTCAGAATTACGTGATTCGTACAGAAGCGCGGGATCGTCTGCGAGAATATTTGACGAAGCATGGTGTTGAGACGCTGGTCCACTGGCCCAAGCCAATGTGGAAGCACGCAGGTTTGGGTTTACGAAATCCGGGTCTGATGGAGACTGAAAAGATTTGCAGAGAAGTGATTTCGCTGCCGATGAGCGCTGAAACGACGCCGCAGCACGTTGGAATTGTTGTTGATTGCATCCGCAGTTTCTACCGCAGTGTCAACGCCCCTTTGCGTTACCGAGCGGCCGCAGCCGGGCGACTGGCTGAATAATCCCTCGCAGGTCCTCGCTTCCGTCTGGCAATCTGGTCGGGTCTTTTACACGTTCCAACGCTAATTCCGTCCCGGTCTGCCGACGCGAGTGTGCCCAGAATGAGAAAAAGCAGTGCGTTCGAAGGGACGTGCAAGTTGAAATCAACGAAACTATGGGCCAGCAATGCGCCGCACGCTGCCAAAGCGCCCGCGTGGAAAGCATGTTCGGCTCCATGCTCGGATGAATTGAAATTCGCGATGCCTCGCCGACAAAGCAGAACGATGAATGCCAGTCCAAGCAAGCCGCCGGTCGCACCTGTTTCAGCTAGCAACTCGAGGTAATCATTATGGGCATGATCGACCACGCGGCCGTTGTAATAGGTTTCATATTGCGGGAAAACAGTTTCGAGCGTGCCCGGCCCGTTCCGATAGATGGATTGTCCAGAAAAATTCTCCAAGCACCGCTATAAAGGGAAAGACGCTGATCGCGCGAGATGTTGCTGGCCGTCAACGTTTTGAATCGCTGCATCGTTACGGCCGCGCCGAACCAGAGAACAAGCGTGGCGCTCAAAGCAGCGAGCGAGCCAAATACAACAAATTGCCGAATCCTGGCATTGCGACGCCGCAACATAAAAATCAGGAGCAGAATCGCGAAGACAAACGCAGCGATTCCGCCGCGGGAACCGCATAGGATAAGCGCCGCAATCGGCACGCTGGTGAGCAAGACGACAAACACTGTTTTCGCGCCGCGCCACTTTCCGTCGAGGAGCATCGCGAATCCGAAAGGGGCGGTGAGTTCAATGAAGCCCGCAAAATGGTCGCGATCCACGAAGGGCCCGAACGGCTCGGATGACTGCGGCAGAGGCAAGAACCAATACAACCTCCCATTGAACGTGTAGTGTTCCGCGATGGCAAAGAGCGCGACCAGGAATCCGAATGTCAGCAGGAAAATACTAAGACTTCTTAACTGCACCGGCGTGCGAAACGATTGGACTGCCAGGAAAGCGAGGGCGAAATATGCAATCCATTTGAGCAATTCGATCTTCGTTGCATACGCATAGACTGAAACGCCGAATACATTCTGCGCAAGACAGAGGGCGATCAGGCTGAGCACGGGAAAATAAAGCAGACTGCGGCGAATATCCACAACGCGGTGGCGTAGTGCGCGTACACTCCACAGCACAAACAAGACCGCCGCACCAAGTTCGAAGATTGCGGCGCTCCAATCCGGCAGCCCTCCGTCAGTGAGCACCATAAATGCGAGCAGGCTGCAAATTCCCACGCGAATTACGGTCATTGTTCTACGTTCAACCTTCGCAAATTCACCGCCCGGCACCCACGGTTCTCGCTGCTATCGGAAGCAAAGAGACGTCGTCTACCCAGACAATCCCACGCAGTTGATTTTCAAATCCGGTACCTTGCGCGATACGAAGTAAGACCTCCAGCACGTGCGTGTCGACGCCGCTCTCGAAATCGATTCGCAGCGGTGTCCATTCATTCGCGCCTGCGACGACCGGAGTGATAGCGTGCGGTTCCTGCGGATGGCGCGGGTCGAAAATCTCGAATCGAGCGCCGCCGGTGGGAATTCCGTCGGTGCGCACGTAAGCAAGAAACTGATACCGATGGCGAGACGCGACGGGGACATACTGAAAAACGTGCTGGAAATTGATGTTCGCTGCGCCATCGAATGTGATGCGGAGCGATCGTCGCTCAGAATGTGCCACGCCACTGTCGATGTCATATGAAACGTCGCTGACAGGCAATTCGCGCCAGTCGAAGCCGCCGTTTAAGGAATTGACCTCGAATCCACCGTTGAAGACCAATGACGCGTTGTCGTTCGCGTTGCCAGGCCAGCCACTTCGCTGCAGAGCCTCACACCAAACTTGATGCGCCTCGCTGACGCGGCCCCTATCGATCAAGTCATCGATCAGGTCGATGGCGTCGGTCATCGCGGTGGGCTGATTTAGCTTTAGCAGTTGCTTCCACATCGCGAGCGCGGCGTCAGTCTGCTTCCGCGAGAGAAAGTAGCGGACTGCGCGGACGTAGTAGGCTTCCTTTTGCGGCAACACTTTTCTGGCGATCGAATCCGCGTCTGGATCTACAGCCCGGCATTCCGCCAACACGCTCGCTTCGAGAAAGGCATTGCTATCAAGAGCGCGCTTCAACATTATGAAACCCTCTGAGTAATCGCCTTGGCGCAACAGGAAACTGCCGTATCGCCACGCAACATCCGGGGAAACAGGGAAGTTTGACTGGGCCTTCTTGTAAGCTCTTCTCGCTGCGGGCGAGTCACCCCTGTTTTCATCGAGAACCGCAAGCTCCAACCAGGAACGCTCGGAACGAGGATTAATCTCCGCCGCGCGTTGGAGGTAGCCAGCGGCCTTCGACAGGTCTTGTCCGGCCAGATTGAACTGATAATACCTGCCCAACTGTTCCCAGTATTCTGCGTCGCCAGGTTCGGTTTTCGCCGCCGCAATCCAGTGCCGGGGATTTTGCGACTCGCTCCATTGCACCGCGATCCAAACTCTGGCCACCACATAAGAAAACTCGCCGGCCGCCAACATCGCTAGAAAGAGAAAACAGCAGCGCGCGCGGCGACTGGAGAGTTCGATGGTCATTCACCTAACATATATCGTTAATCATTAGGTAAACACAAGCCTATTTTACGGGCGACAACGGAGACGGAAGTGATTCGGAGGGAACAAGCGCGCTGCCGGCAACTGGGCGACAGGCCGGGAGGCCGGCAGCGCAAATGGCGTGTTATTGTTTCAGCGAATTCTCGATGAACGCAGCGACGTTTGCTTTGAGCTTATCGTGGGCCGCGTCGTAGACGTACATCATGTGGCCTGCGTCGTAGTATTTGAGCGTTATGTGGCTGCGCAGACTCGCCGGTAAATCGAGGTGATCCACCGTGTATTCGGATTCGTAGAACGGAGTAGCCAGGTCATAGATTCCGTTTTCGACTTCGACGTGCAGGTGCGGATTCGAAATCATTGCCTGGACGAGATCAGGCTCCACGTTAGGCGAACCGGGGAATCCGAATCCCTGGCCGCCATGCTTCCAATCCCAACTCGCGCCGGCGAAATTTGCCGAGACGAGGTAGGTCATGTCCTTGCCGAAATTCAGATCCTGCCGGATGTAGTTGTTGAATGCTGCGGTGTAGGCTCCGCTCAAGGCCGTGGACTGGGGATCATAAGAAGCATATTCGGCGAGGGGATCATCCACTGGACCCGTGAAGCGCGAATCCAGTCGTCCTGTTGTCAGACCGCGGGTGCGTTGCAATTCCACCATGAATTGCGGCAGGTTAACCCGCAGATTGGCTTTCAGGATGTAATCTTCACTTAGCCCCGTGAGCTCCGCATACTTTTTGGCGACGGATTCTTTCTCACTATCGCTGATTTTGTCGCCCTTCAGCAGTGCGTCTGCATATTCCGTGGAGGCGAACTTCCGCGATTGGTCGATGATGCTGTCGAGATTCGCCGGGCAGCCTTGCAGTATTTTGTGGTAGCAAGCTGTCGCGGCATAGCTGGGAAGGTAGAGGACGTAGGCCAGGTCCTCGCCGGGATAAAACGAAATCGTGCCCAGATCGAGAACGGAAGACATCAGCACGATGCCGTTCAGGTCCATGCCGTAATGCCATTGCACGTAATTTCCCACAACGGCGGAGCGAAACGTTCCATAACTCTCGCCAATCAGGAACTTCGGTGAGTTCCAACGATTATTTTCAGTTATCCAGTTATTGATGAACTGGCCGAAGGCGCGCATGTCCTGATCAACACCCCAGAAATCCTTGTTGTGCGCTTTGCCCACCGCGTGACTGAATCCCGTGCCCATCGCGTCGATAAATACTTCGTCGGTCACGTCGAGCAGGGAATCCTGATTGTCGGCGAGCTTGTATGGCGCCGGCGGTGTCGCTGTCGCATCGGATGTGACGACGCGCTTCGGGCCATATGCTCCCATATGCAGCCAGATGGTCGATGAGCCGGGTCCGCCATTGTAGAAGAACGCGACCGGACGGCGTGTCATGTCTTTCGCGTCGCTTCGAGTGTACGCCACATAGAACATCAGGCCGGTGGGATCACCGTCGTCGTTTTTCAGAAGGATTGTACCGGCCGTCGCCTTGTAAGGGATTGTTTCCCCTCCCATACGAATCGTGTGGTCGGTGACGGAAGATTCTTCTTTCGGCAGGTCCGCCGGTGCGGGCTTTTTTGCCTCAGGCTTCGATTCATTCTCGCCGTTTGGATGCGCCTGCGCCGTCGCCGCCGGCGTTCCAGCCAAGAGTAGAAAAATGCTCAGAAAGACGCCCAGGAGAACTGTTGCGACACCCAGGCCGGGAAGCTTCGTCATCGTTGGACTCCCTTTGGGAATTATCTGGTTCAAGCTAATGGCGCAGGGATTCTATCGAGCCCGAGATACATAAGTCAAAAGAGTCTTTTGGCGCTTGACGACAATAACGTGGCGCCGCAGTTTCGAATCTCCCGCACGATACGTCAGTCCATTTGCGCTATGATGCTTCCGCCGCGGCTCGTTGCGCCTTATGGGAAATTCGCCACGCAATTACGATGCGATTGTAATTGGCTCCGGACCCAATGGGCTGGCAGCTGCCGTGAGGCTGGCGCAAGCCGGAAAATCAGTTGCAGTTTACGAAGCGGAACCCACTGTCGGCGGAGGCGCGCGTTCTTCTGAATTAACGCTTCCGGGTTTCGTCCACGACGTCTGCTCAGCTGTTCACCCCATGGCGCTCAGTTCTCCCTTTTTTCGCACACTGCCTCTCGATCGTTTTGGTCTTCGCTGGATTCAGCCGGATGCGCCGCTCGCGCATCCGTTTGACGATGGCACAGCCGCAGTGTTGGTGCGTTCGGTTGAAGAGAGCGCCGGGCAGTTCGGCGAAGACGAAGATGCAGTTCGCCGGCTGATGAATCCGCTCGTGAGATCATGGGAGCAGTTAGCCGAGGCGATTTTGGCGCCGCCGCGGATCCCGCGCCATCCGCTGGTGCTCGTGCATTTCGGCATGAGGGCTTTGCGCTCCGCAACAAAATTGGCGCAGAGCAAATTCAAAACCGCGCGCGCGCGCGCCGTATTTGCTGGCATGGCCGCGCATTCGATGCTGCCGTTGGAGCAAGCTCTTTCCGGCGCGTTTGGTCTGCTGATGTGGACCACGTGCTACAGCGTGGGATGGCCGTTTGCCGCGGGCGGGTCACAATCGCTATCGAACGCACTTGCTGATTTGCTGCGTTCGATGGGCGGCGAAATTCTCACCGGCCATCGCGTGAAGAGTTTGGCGGAATTGCCAGCCGCGCGCACGGTATTGTGCGACGTCACGCCGCGGCAGTTCGTTCAGATTGCCGGCGCAAGGATCAGCGGTCGTCAGCGGCGTGTTTTTGAGAAATATCGTTACGGCCCCGGCGTGTTCAAAGTTGATTGGGCGCTCGACCGCCCGACGCCGTGGAACGCTTCTGAATGCGCGCGCGCCGGAACCGTACACATCGGCGGCACATTGGAAGAAATCGCTGAATCGGAGCGCGCTGCGATACAAGGAAAGACAGTCGAGCGGCCGTTTGTCCTTTTTGCCCAGCCGTCGCTTTTTGATTCCTCCCGCGCCCCTGCCGGCAAGCACACCGCGTGGGCATACTGTCATGTGCCCAACGGCTCCGGGGTTGACATGCTGGAGCGCGTTGAAAACCAGGTCGAACGGTTCGCTTCCGGCTTCAGAAAGAGGATTCTAGCGCGGTCGGTGATGGCACCCGCCGAAATGGAAGCGCATAACGCGAATCTGGTCGGCGGCGATATTGGAGGCGGCTCCGCGGAAATGAGCCAATTCTTTTTGCGTCCGACTGCAAAGCTTTATTCCACTTCTCTGCCGGGAGTCTTCCTCTGTTCGTCCTCGACTCCTCCGGGTCCCGGCGTTCACGGAATGTGCGGCTACTTCGCAGCGCAGAGCGCGCTACGACGCCGCTTCTAGAGAGACGGCTTGTCCCTTGAGAGATTTTGCCTGACGGCTCTCGCTAAAAAAGAGGGGCGCTGGGAACGAATCTCTCAGCGCCCCTCCCGTGCCTTATCTCATTGAACTTGTCCGATCAATCGTCCCCCGTGTCATGGCGCCGGCGGCGGTGGCGGTGGACAGGGCAGAGCTGAGTGCGGAAGTGCCGTTTCGTCCGGATAACTGAACGCGCCATCAATCGCATTCGAGGCGGGTCCTTGAGTGAACCATTGCAATAAGGCCTCCGTCTGAGGATGGAACGTGAAGATCTTATGGTTCTCCTTCAGAGGAATCGCCACCGTGGCGTCAGGCAAAACTTCGACGGGATCGCCGGTCTCCAGGTTCCCTTGGCACGCTTGCACGTTCGCTGGCACGTTGGGGAATTGCCAGGTCGGGACGACAGTGTCCCCAAACGGATCGTTAAACGCTTCACTGACTTCGTGTGATAGAGCGGTCACGTCCTGGAATCCCGCACCCAAGAGGCCTGGAGAAATCCAGCTTGAAAAGGAGAAAATCCAACGCGGCTCCGGCGCGACGCCGGGCTCGTAAATGTAGTTGTGAAAGCCGAGAACGCAACAACCCGCGGGGTTTCCGCTGCTGTCGATCGAGAACAGGAACGTGTTCGGATAGAACTGCATGTTGAAGGCATCCGTCGTGTAGTTCCCAGCATTGATGTCATTCACTGCGGCATTGAAGAAGATGCTGTTAAAGAACAGATCCAACAATTCGACGAAGTGGTCACCATTGGGAGCGGTACCGAAAAAGTAGTTCTGCACTGAACGAATTGTGCCGTCCGGAAACTGAACCAGTATATGCCTGGGGACCGTAACCTCGACGCGGTTAACGACGGTCGGGTTGAGCTGCGTGTGCCAATTTGGCTTCATTGTATTGAAGAATTCGGCGCGTTGGATCGCGTCAGTAAACTGCGAGCGTCCATCACTGTAAAGCGCGTTCTGGAATACGGGCGAATCCAGCGTAATGTCCTCAAAAGGATTATAGGAGATCGTCGCCCTCACGGTGCCATCGTCATTGAGCAACGTGAGCGAAACCGTAGTGATCTTGGCTGGGATTTCAGTCCTTCCGCCAAGGAGAGGATCGTTTCCCATCATGACATAAGGGAAAACGTTTCCCATATCCGGTCCGCCGGTAGCCGCAAATGCGCCCTCGAAGGTTGGCACAGTGTCTAATCCGAAAAGAGTCCCGTTTCCAATCACCGCGGAGTTGGCATTCGCCGCGTTATTCGTGCTCGCTGCATGGTGAACGAAATTGGTCGAAACGCTGGCGCCGTTCTCATCGAATGCAATATGGCCTTTCGACGTTGCCGCCCCGGCAGGATAAACCAGGACAGGCGAGGGGCTAAGTGTGCGGATCGAATTCAGGGATACTGGCGGCATTTTGGTGTAGCCGGGAGCTGTCGGAGTGATTGTGGCTCTGGCTTGGCCGTAACTTTGACCGGCGCAAGCCATGAACATCGCTGCGGCAAAGAGGCAAGTATAGCAAGCGCGGATTTTCATTTGGTATCTCCTTTGGAATTCCGTTGGGGACAAATGCTCGCAGCAAGATACTCTGAATTTCTCTAAACGCAAGACAAGTTTGCGCGATTCTTCAACGACTCTCTGGGGAGATGCAGCGATTAGGTGCTGTTCTATTAGTTCCAGAACCCAAGCCGTGTTTACACGCTTGCGGCATGCAGGAAATGCAGGAAATACAGGTCCGCGCAAGACCACACAGAATCGCGGAACCCGTAAAACTCGCTCAGACGGGGCGGCCCTTGAGCAATTCGAAAACAGCCGCGACTATTTCCCTGATTTGGATGGGGCGGAAGAGAATTTTTGCGGCGCTTCCGAGTGAGACGGCGCTGGTTCCCGAGGCAATGACTATAGTGGGGACACGGCCGGCCAGAGCCTGAATAGCGGAGTCGGAAGCGGCCTTAGCATTCGCGTCGAGAACTACTACGGCGGGCAGTTGCCCGGCTGCGAGGGCGTTGCCGGCATCCGCGGCCGTCTCCATCCCGAGCGCGTCGATGCCATGTTCGCGCAGCTCGGCGCGAACTCCCGCGCGAAGCGTCCAGTCTTCGCCGATCACGTAGACGACTGGCATCCCCGCGATTGAGTATAGCATCCCCGCTAATGGCGCTTTATCGCCGTCGAACGGGGCGGCGTAGGCAAGCGATGGAGCCGTCTGTTACAATTCGGCGAATTCTGGGGGATTTCACCATTGGTGTCAGAACGAGCACCTGGACGGCGAAGACGATGGGCCGCGTGGCTCATCGGCGTTATCGTGGTGGTGGCTCTCGTTTTGGTGCTCGCCAACCGTGACCAGGCTCCTGAAGTTCAGGTTGCACAGGTGAAGCGCGAGAATCTCTCCGCATCGATCGCCAGCAACGGGAAAGTTGAGCCGATCGAACCTTCGATCGCGCATGCGCAGTTTGTGACTTTTGTTGACAAAGTGAAGGCCACTGAAGGACAGACGGTCCACAAAGGCCAGGTGATTCTTGTGCTGAATGCGGACAATGCGAAGGCGCAGCTTGCCAATACCGGTGCTGAGCTCCTTGCAGCTCAAGAGCAGCTTCGCGCTGCACGCACGGGCGGACCGGCGGATCAGATGGCGCAGATCAATGGCGATTTAAGGAAAGCGCAAATCAGTCTGGCCGGCCTGCAGAAAACGCAAGGCGCGCTGAAGCAACTTGTCGCCCAAAAGGCTGCGACACAGGACGAACTGGATCAGAATGCGACCAAATTGGCACAAGCGCAAACAACAGTGGAGACGCTTCAACAAAGAAAAGCGGCATTGGCGGCGCAATCGAATCTCAGCGCGCAGAGCGCCGAGTTAAACATCCAGCGCGACCACGATCTGATTGCCGCGCTCACACATGATGTGAATTCCGCGACCGTGATTGCCCCGCTGAACGGAACTCTCTATTCGTTGTCCGTGCATTCGGGCGATTACGTTCAAGTGGGCCAGGTGCTCGCACAAATGGCCGACCTTCACTTTGTGCGCGTCCGCGCGTTTGTCGACGAGCCGGATTTGGGTGTGCTGGCGCCAAACCAGCCCGTGAACATTACTTGGGATGCGCTGCCCGGGCGCGTCTGGACCGGACGAACCGAGTCCGTGCCTAAAGAAGTCACGACTTTGCAATTGCGGAGCGTTGGCGAAGTGCTCTGCTCTGTGGCGAATAACAATCTGGAGCTTATCCCGAATATCAACGTCGATGTGAAGATCGAGGTCAGCCACCGGCAGAACGTCCTGGTGGTGCCGCGCGGGGCTGTGCATACGTACGGCTCGAACCATTTTGTGCTGGTGGTTAATGACAACACATTGCACCGGCGCAGTGTCGAGGTGGGAATTGCAAATCCGACGGAATTCGAAGTGACTTCAGGCCTGAAGGATGGCGAGCGCGTGGCGCTTTCTGGCGACATCACGCTGCGCGACGGAATGAATGTGCATCCTGCGGAGGTAAAACAGTAATGAAGGGGATCCTCGCGGCAATTGCAGTGTCGCTGGCGTTGTCTTTGACCACCGCGCGCGCGGCGTCGGCAGACGACCTCGGCGTCATTCAGGGAGAATTCGAGGCAGGGAATTACAGTACGGCAATGAATACCCTGCGCGCCTTGATTTCGCAAAATCCCGCGAACGCGACCACGCATTACTGGCTGGGACGTTGCTATATCGAAGTGCACGATTACGATAACGCGGTCACTGAAATGGAAAAGGCTACGCAGTTTTCTCCAGGCTCTTCCGAGTACCACGAGTGGCTTGGCCGCGCCTATGGCGGAAAGGCGGATCGCGATCGCAGCTTCCTGCTGGCGCGCCGCGTCAAGAAGGAATTTCTCGCGGCCGTCCAGCTCGACTCTTCCAATATTGAAGCGCGCCGTGATCTCGAGGAGTATCTGCTTGACGCTCCATGGATTGTCGGTGGCAGTAACGAAGATGCGCTCACGCAGGTGAATGAAATCACCAAACTCGATCCGCTCATCGGGCATCTCGCCCGCGCCAATTATCTCAATCACGTCGGAAAAGGCGATCAAGCAATCGCCGAATACAATTCGGCTCTCGAGATGAAGCCTCGGGACGTGGGTCCATATTTGGAAATCGCGGACTATTACGCAAGCAAGAATGATGGCGCGGAAGTGGAAAAACTGGTTGACGCGGCCGCACAGGTCAACCGAAAAGACCAACGGCTGCCTTTCTATCGCGGCCAGGCGCGCGTATTAAGCGGGACGGATTTGACCCTTGCCGAAGAGGACTTGAAGTCGTACCTCGCCAGTTCGCCGCAGCGGACCGATTGGCCGTCCCACGCAGCTGCACGGTACTGGCTGGGACGCTTGTACGAAAAGGAAGGCAACAAAATGGAGGCTGCAGAGCAGTATCGCGCGGCCTTGCAGCTCGATTCGCACCGAAAAGATGCCCGCAAACAGCTCGACGCTTTAGAGAAGTCTCTTCACTAAGAAAGTTTATGAATGGGGCGCGTTCGCATTTTGAGGAGTGTACAAGATGAAGGGTGTGGTTCTCGCCGGCGGCACCGGATCACGGCTGTTCCCGCTGACGCGAGTGACGAACAAGCACCTGCTGCCAATTTACGACAAGCCCATGATTTTTTATCCGCTTCAGACGTTGGCGGACGCGGGCATTCGCGACATCCTGCTCGTCACGGGCGGACACAGCGCGGGAGATTTCCTGCGGCTCCTTGGCAACGGAAAAGATTTCAACCTGCGGCATCTCTCCTACGCTTATCAGGAAGGCGAAGGCGGCATCGCGGACGCGTTGCGGCTGGCTGAACATTTTGCCGACGGGCATTCAATCTGCGTTGCGCTTGGCGACAACATTCTGGAGACGAATATTATTCAAGGTTGCCAGGAGTTCGAGCGCACGGGGCGCGGCGCGCACATTTTTTTGAAGGAAGTGCCCCATCCGGAAAGGTTCGGCGTGCCGGCGTTTGACGGCGATCGAATTGTCCGCATCGAGGAGAAGCCGAAGCAACCGAAATCGAATTTCGCGGTGACTGGTTTTTATATTTACGATGCCTCGGTTTTTGAGAAAATCCGCACGCTGAAGCCGTCGGGCCGTGGTGAACTGGAAATCACGGATTTAAATAACCACTATCTTGCGGATGGCGCGCTCAAGCACAGCGTTCTCGATGGGTGGTGGACCGACGCCGGAACGTTCGAGTCACTGCTGCTGGCAAATAAGTTGGTGGCAAAGGGCGGAGCAAATAAAGTTGACGGGCGGAAGGCCGCGGCCAAATCCAAGAATGCAAACCGCGAATAAAATGCCGCCGGTAATCATCCGGGAATAGACGATGAAACTTCTGGTCACGGGCGGCGCTGGCTTTATCGGTTCGAATTTCATCCGCTACTTTCTCAGCGTGCATCCCAGCGTCGAAATCATTAACTTCGACAAGCTGACCTACGCTGGGAATCTCCAAAATCTCGCCGAGATTGATTCACAGCCCAACTACAGATTCGTTCGCGGCGATATTTGCGACGCCGAAGCCGTGGATCGTTTGTGTCAGGAACCGTTCGATGCCGTCGCGCATTTTGCCGCGGAGAGCCACGTGGACCGCAGCATTGCAGCGGCGCGCGAATTTATCCGCACGAACGTCGAAGGCACACTGGTGATGCTCGAAGCGGCGCGCAAGCATAAAATTCCGCGTTTCCTGCATATCAGCACGGATGAAGTCTACGGCAGCATGGCCCCGAAAGAATCGGCGACGGAGCAATCGCAACTCGCTCCCAACAGCCCGTATGCGGCCAGCAAGGCGGCGTCTGATTTGCTCGTGCGGAGTTACGTTCAAACGCATAAATTTCCCGCCGTCATCACGCGATGCACGAATAATTACGGACCGTATCAGTTCCCGGAAAAACTGATTCCGCTCATGATTTCAAATGCCATCGAGGGGAAAAAGCTGCCTGTCTATGGCGACGGATTGAATGAGCGCGACTGGATTTTCGTGGAAGATCATTGCCGCGCGCTCGACGCTGTGCTGGAAAAGGGCCGCATCGGAGAAATTTACAACATCGGCTCTGGCCGCCCTGTGCCGAATATCGGGATTGTCCGCAGCCTGCTGAAATTGTTGAACGCTTCTGATGGGCTCATCGAATTCGTGCAGGACCGTCCGGGCCACGACCGCCGCTACGCGCTCGATGATTCGAAGATCCGGCGGGAACTCGGTTGGGAATCAAAAGTTAGTCTCGACGCGGGACTAAAGCACACAGTTGATTGGTACCGTACGCACCTGGACTGGGTGCAGGAAGCCAAGAGCGGCGAATATCAGGCCTACTACGAAAAATTCTACGTAAAGCGGCGAGCCACGCTCGCCCAACTCTAACCTTCTTGAAAATATTCATCACTGGCAGACAGGGAATGCTTGCGCGCGCTCTCGCGGAGACGCTCGCGCCACGCCACAAAATTACTGCCGCCAGTCACAACGAACTTGATATCACCGATGCTCGGACAGTTGTGCGCGCGCTTGAAGAGGTCCAACCCGACGCGTTGTTGAATCCAGCGGCATTCACGGATGTGGACTCCTGTGAGAGTCAGCCCGAGCTGGCCTTTCGCGTGAACGCCGAAGGTCCCCAAAATCTCGCTCTTGCCTGCAAACAATTCGGCATTCCGATGATGCACATCAGCACCGACTATGTTTTCGATGGTGAGAAGCCGAAGCCCTATGTGGAGGATGACGATGCACGGCCGTTGAGTGTCTATGGACGAAGTAAACTTGCAGGCGAGAGGGAAGTACAGAAAAGTCTTGAGCGCTCGTGGATTGTGCGCGTGTGTGGAGTGTTTGGTCCCTACCGCAAGAATTTCGTATCGCTGGTCGTCGACATGGGGCGCAAAGGCCAGCCGTTACAGATCGTCAAGGACCAGCGATTCGCGCCAACGTATACTTTCGATGCGGCGCTGGGCATCGAAAGGATCCTCGAGCGCGGCTCGCATGGAATTTATCATTTGACCAACCAGGGCTTCACCACGCGGATCGATTACACGCGAGAAATCTTGCGGCAAGCGGGCTTCGCAAGCGTGCCTGTGATTCCCATTTCGAGCGAAGAGACAAAACGCCCGGCGCCGCGTCCCAAAAATTCGCAACTGGAAAATGCAAGGCTCAAAAGCGAAGGGCTTGCCCTGCTTCCGCCGTGGCAGGATGCTGTCTGCCGTTATTTGCGCCAATCTCAAGTCAACGCGTAAGCGGAACACAGACTCCGGCTCCGGAGTCCAAACGCGGGTGCGCTCGTCGCGGAATCGTCGAACCTGCCAGATACCCAATAAACACGACACAGATGGGATCGATCGGGTGCCTGTATTCCGCTCCGGAATGGGCGATATAGTAAACGACCGGGTAACTGGCTAAAACCAGCAGAAGGGGCAGCACAGCCTCTCGATTGACATGCACCGCCCTCCAGGCGCCAATCAGGAGCAGCACGGTCAATGTTGTGAGAAGAATGATATTTGGAAATGCGAACGGTTCGCCGGCGAGATAATCTTTTCGGAGAGACCAAAAACCAGTCCAGGTGAAAATCAAGCGTCTTGTACTCAGGAGAAGATACAATCCGGGATAGCGTTTGATAAAGTTCAGCGACGCCAGCTTCTTTTCGTTCACATAACCCATTTCTCCTAGCCGGCGGTATTCTTCCATCTCCGTGGGGTTATGTGCGGGGTTGGTCCAGTCCGGAAAGAGGTCAGATGTGTCCCCCGTATTCCCTTCCCGAAAAGCGACCCAGAAGGTACTCCGGAAGGGGATGAATCGCCCGAAGGTGTTGTAATTCCGAAGAAACCAGGGGAAAACCATCAAAGCCAAAAGGAGCATAGCGACCGCCGAGTTAAGACGCCAGCGCGTTCCGCTTCGGGCGTGCCGCCAAACGAGCCAGCCGAGAAGAAACGGCAAGGTTGACAGGACATCTGCATTGGTCAGCGCCGCAGCCCCCCAGAGCAAGCCATATCCCGCCCAACGTATTAGTCGGGTCTCTCCTTCCATGGCAAGCGTGCACCAGACAACTAGAGTTAACATCAGGGCGTCCAGGCAAAAACCCCAGACGTAGCCGCTTGCGAAATAAATCGCGTAAGGAAACACCGCCCAAATTCCCGCGGCCCAAATCGCGGATGTTCTATCGAAACATCGCTTTCCGATGGAGTAGATCGGTATGCAAGTGAGCGCCGAGAACAGGGAGTTCAAAATAAGAATGGCCCACGCTGCTTCCCGCGTGTAGATGCCGAAGACTCGGAAAACCCCTGCAAGCAAGTAGGGGTAAACAGGAGTTGTCCATGCCGTTGGTCCAGTGTAGCCGAACAGCGGCGAACTGAACCCTTGCCCGCTCGCCAGGGAACGGGCGATTCTTCCCTCTTCCCAGCCGAAATGCCAGTGATTCCGCGCTGGGTTGGTGACATCGCCCAACAGGAAAGGAATGACCGCGACCCGCAAGGTGAACGCGAGCAGAACAATAAGGAAAACACACCGAAACTCTCCCAGGGATCTGAGCTTCTTAAGCATCATTGACTTGGAGAGCTGTCTCCACGCTGAGCCGGGGCATGACGATGGGGAGGCGCTTGTCCTGAATCATGATCGTCCAGCTTTCTCCGGCGATTTGACTGCCTTTTCGCGATCGCGAACAGCAGTGCCGGGAAAAACTACAGGCGTCTGGCTGGTTCACTGAGCGCATCGTAGTTGGCGGCTGCATGCGGCGTCAAGAAATATTGGGTAATATTGGGTGGTCCGGAAATCGGATTTGCTATAGTGGCCGCAGCGCGAGCCTTTCAGGAAAGGTTGAAACGTGGTTTGGGAAGAAACCTGGAACCTGGCAGTCGATTCGTTGCGGGCGAACAAACTGCGTGCGATGCTGACCATGCTCGGCGTCGTTATCGGCAGTGCCTGCATCGTGCTGGTAGTAACGGTTGCACTGGCCGGCAAGCAATTCATTATTGGCCAGATTGAAGCCGTAGGCTCGAACATTGTCTATGCATCCTTGGTGCAATCCGGCATCGGACAGACAACAGCCCTTGCCGATCAAATTTCAATGGCCGATCTCGAAGCCGTAAAGCAGGGAATTCCTCAGGTGACGCACGCGGCAGGCTCATACGACGTCGGAATGACGGTCGTTGCGGGCAACGTCGCGCGCCCCGTCAGCCTTGTCGGCGTCACGCAGGAATTTCAGCAAATCCGCAATTTTCTGATTGTAAGCGGACGTTATTTCGACGATGGCGATTTCACAAGCAATAGTAAAGTCTGCCTGCTCACCGGGCACATGGCGAAAGTTGCGTTTCCATACGACGATCCGGTCGGGCGCAATATACGTGTCGGCGAGTTGAGTTTTACCGTAATCGGCATATTTCGTGAGCGTGTGCAGACATTTGGGCAAACGGAAATCGCCACCGATTCCGTACTCGTGCCGTTTCCGTTGATCCGTTATTACACGGGAGAGAATTTCATTCGGACATTCTATGCGCAGGCCGACGATCCGCAGGACGTCGAGCTGGTCACGCAGGAAGTGGCGCAGATTTTGAAAGCGCGCCATCGACCAGCGGCGGAATACAGCGTTTTGAATCTGTCGTCGATCCTTGAAACGGCGAAGCATATCTCGCTGGCTCTTACCATCGTGCTGCTTCTGATTGCGATGATTGCGCTGGTGATCAGCGGCATTGGGATCATGAATATCATGCTCGTCAGCGTGACGCAGCGCACGCGTGAAATCGGAATTCGAAAAGCAGTAGGAGCGCGGCATCAGGAAATCCTCTACCAGTTCCTGACTGAAGCTACGATTATCAGCGGCGCCGGGGCGCTTGTGGGAATCGGCGTAGCCGTAATCATTCCGTTTTTTATCTCGGCGACGCTGCAACTCTTGCCTGTGCCCGCCAACATCACAATACCAATTTCATGGCCCTCGGTTATCCTTGCGTTTGTTGTTTCTTGCGCCACGGGAGTAATATTCGGCTATCTTCCCGCCAGTAAGGCGGCGAAACTTCAACCGGTGGAATCTCTACATTATGAATAAAATAAAGATGAATTCTCTGGCTTTGTTCGCAATTCGCTGCGCGGTCTGCAGCATTATGTTCGCGGTGCCATTGCTGGCGCAGCAAGTTCAACCGCCACTCAAACTGAAAGCAGAGGCGGGAAGCGCAACGCCGGCGCAGGTAGCGCCCGCATCGCAATCCCTTGGAGAACCACAAATCGAGCCGGGTGTGCTGACGCTGGACCAGGTCGTGAGCCTTGCGCTTGCGCACAGCCCGGACCTCGCGCTGGCCCGCGCCCGCTATTCGGTCGCTCGAAATGTTGCTGGAGTCGACCGCGCGGAATTTCTTCCGAATCTTTACACAGGTTCCGGTGCGGCGTATACGAATGGCTTTCCGCAGACGCCGGGGGGGGCGGCGCCGTCCGTGTTCGAAGTGTCTTACACGCAAGCTCTCCTTGATCCCATAAAACGCGGCACTCTGCATGCGGATGAAGATCGCGCGAAAAACCAGGAACTGGAATACCAGAATATGCGCGACGCAGTGATGGTTCGCGCGGCCTCGGAGTATCTGGAGCTGGCCGACGTCCGCCACTCGCTCGAGTTGTTGCGCGGCGAACGCGAGAGCCAGCAAAAGATTCTGGATGTGACGCGGCAGCGCGCCACGGCGGGGCTCGAGTTGCCCGTAATCCTAACGCAGGATGAACTCCAATTAGCGAAGACAAGCCAGCGCATTGTCCAATATGAAAGCCGCGATGAAATTCTTTCCGACCAAATTCGCGACATGACGGGCATGCCGCCCAATGCCCCTATTGAAGTATCTTCTTCGCAAGTACTAGCTTCCCAGGCGACGGAACCCGCATCCAATTTAGTGGCCGCCGCGCTCGCTCACAGTCCGGCGATCCGCGAAGCCGAAAACGAGCGGACCGCTCGCGAACATCTGCTGAAGGGCGCGCGGGCCGCTTATTGGCCTACAATTTCCTTGGTTGGGGAGTACAACGTCTTGAGCAGGATCAACAACTACGATGTGTTCTTCAAGCATTTCCAGCGAAACAATGTCAATGCTGGTGTGCAGGTCACGATTCCAATCTTCAGCGCGCACACATCAGCGGCTGCGGCCTTGGCGCACAGCCAATTGAATGAGGCGGAACTTGAGCTGGCCGGCGACAAGCGCACTGTCCGCATTGCGGCTGAACAGAAGGTCCGAGCGCTTCGGGAAACCGACGCGGGTAAAGACGTAGCGCAACTGGATTTG
>DATEHB010000027.1:0-5855 GCA_035279805.1 Candidatus Acidiferrales bacterium | reverse complement strand
GGAGCGACGTCGGTGAATTTCGCCTTGATGAAGCCGAAGATCAGGAGCGCGAGGAGCGTGACTCCAACGGAGACCCACAGCGCGGTGAAAACTTGTCCAACGAGCATGTAAGGCGCGAGGGGAATCAGTCCGCCAACGATGTAGGACGCGGCAATGGTCCCGGCGCTGCGTCCCGCGCGCGTAGGCTCGGGGGCTTCGAGGCCCAACTCGAAGCGCATCATGAAATCGACCCAGCGCTTCTGATTCGAGCAGATGGCGTTGACCACGGGCTGCATGTCTTTTTCCGAAACGCCGTATTCGCGAAACACTTTCGCGACTTCCTCTTCTTCCTGGTCGGGGATTTCGACAGTCTCCTGAAATTCGCGGCGCATTTCGGAAGCGTAATGCTCGGAGTCGGTTTTGGCGGCGAGGTAGCCGCCGAGTCCCATGGCAATGGAGCCGGCGACGATTTCGGCGAGTCCGGCGGTGACGACGATTCTGGTGGAGGCAAGCGCAAGGCCCGTGAGTCCCGCGGCAAGGGCGAAGGGGACGGTGAGGCCGTCGGACATTCCAATGACGATGTCGCGGACCGCGGCAGTAGAAGTGAAATGCTTTTCGAGATGGGCGGTGGTGGGCATCTTCGCTCCTGTTCGTGTGGCGCCGCGCTTTTTTGTTCGTCGCGCGCGCGTTGTAGGAAAAATTCCGGTGGGTCAGTTTGACTTCTTGTGTCACAATCAAGAAAATTCAAACTGACCCGCCACTAAAATTCCGTACTTTACGCCGCCGCGCCCGGCGGGGGTATAATTATGGGGCACGAAGGGAATTTCAGGAGGAAAGAAATGACAGAAGCTCAAGGAACGGCACAGGCAGCTCCGCATCAGGTGCCGCCGCTGCCCTATTCATTCGACGCACTCGAACCGTATATTGACGCGAAGACTATGGAAATTCATCACGACAAGCACCATGGCGCTTACGTCAAGAATTTGAACGCCGCTCTGGAAGGCCACGCGAATCTGGCGAAGCTTTCCGTGGAGGAACTGATCCGCAAAATTGATACCGTGCCGGAAAATATCCGCACTGCCGTCCGCAATAATGGCGGCGGGCACGCGAATCATTCGCTCTTCTGGAAAATTATGAAGAAGGGCGGAGGAGGCGAGCCGAAAGGCGAAGTCGCAGAGGCGATCAAGTCGACGTTCGGCAGCTTCAACGAATTCAAGACGAAATTCAACGAGGCGGCGACGAAACGGTTCGGTTCAGGGTGGGCGTGGCTGGTGATTAAGGACGGCAAAGCGACGATTGACTCGACGCCGAATCAGGATAATCCGCTGATGAGCGGCTCAAAACCGGTGATGGGAATCGACGTTTGGGAGCACGCGTACTACTTGAAATATCAGAATCGCCGGCCGGAATACATCGAGGCGTGGTGGAACGTGGTGAACTGGGAGCAGATTAATCAGAATTACGCGCACGCGAAAAAGTAGGGCAGTTGGTCGTTTACAATTGATAGTTGAAAGTCGAGAGTTATGCGGATTCGCTCCGAGCTTGTTTGGCGCGAATCCGCATTTGTTTTGACCGCTGCTGTTTTACTTGCAGGGACAGTGCGGGCAGCAGCCGGGCGGGCAGCAATTTGCGGCTGCCGCGATTGCCGGCCACGCGGTCACAACAAGCATTCCCATGACAGCAGTTACTGTGAGCCAGATTTTTCGCATTTTGTTTTTCTCCTTCCGAGGATTTGCATTCCGGCAGCTCCTCGACCAGGTAGCAAACCTCGCCACACTTGCCGCGCGAGCAGGATCCTCTTGACCATTCCCTGCGAATACGCTTGAGCCGGCGCAGGAGCGTCGAAAGCGATTGGATTTGTTCCGCGATGGCCTTCTCCTTCGCGTGAGTCCAATGCACCACTTCCGGACATGGGCAATGGCCGGTTCGCGCGAGACGAAGAATTTCGCGCATTTCGGCCAACGTGAGTCCGATGGCTTTGGACTTGACGATGAAAGAGATGTATCGGAGGCTTTCCGAATCGAACACTCGATACCCTGCGTGGCTGCGCTGGGCTTTCGGCAGCAAGCCAAGACTCTCCCAGTAGCGGAGCGTCTTGGAAGGAACCCGAGAACGTTTCGCGAGCGCCGAAATGGTCAGTGTCTCTCGCATGGATCTGCTCCTCCCACCGTAAACCTTCCCGTCAGGGGAAGGTGCAAGACATTTTTCACGACCCTAGGGCTGTGGGAACAGGTGCGCTTCGAGCGCGAGGATGGCGATAGCCGCGAGCGTGGTGACAATCGTGACGACCATGCCGACGCGCAGGAATTCCCAGAATGTGATTTCAGTGCGACGCGCCGCGAGTTGCAGGACGATGAGATTCGCGACGGAGCTGATTGGCGTGGCGTTGCCTGCCAGGGTGCTTGTGCCGGCGACGGCAAGCCACATGAAATGGCTGTGAGGAAGCGACGTGATGAGCGGTCTGACAAGCAGGACGGCGGGCACGTTGCTGACGAGATTGGAAAGGACGAGCATGGTCCCGCTGACGGCGAAAAGCTGGGACGTGACGCCGCCTTTCAGTCCGGGCTCGAAGAAGTGAATCAAGTAGCCTACCGCGCCGGAATTCTCGAATCCCTGCATGACAACGAAGAGCGAAGCGAAGAAAAGAAGCAGCTCCCAATTCACGCGATGATGGATGCTCTCAGATTTCACGCGGCCGATGATGAGGATGAAGGCTCCGACGGCCGCGGCGGCGAGAGGAAACGAGAAATTCATGATCCACAGAACAAGGACAAGCGCGGCGGCGATTCCGCATTTGATGAGCAGGGATTGGTTCAACGCGACGGGAATGGTTTCAGGATGACCTTCGAGCGGCGCAGTGTTCCAAAGCTGGCGGCGGAAAAAGAATGCGAGTATGGCGACATTGAGAACGAGGCCGATAAGGGCGACGGGGGCGAGGTGAAATAAGAAGTCGAGGAAAGTGAAATGCGCGGTGACGCCGACGAGTGCGTTCTGCGGATTTCCGGTGACGGACATAACCGAGCCGATGTTCGAGGAAGTGGCGAGCGCGACAAGATACGGCAGTTTGGGAAGGCGGAGACGGTCTGTGATGGCGAGAACGATGGGCGTGAAGATGAGGCAGATGGTGTCGTTCACGAAAAATGCGGAAAGGATTCCCGCAGTGAAGATGAGAAGCACAATGAGTTGAAAGCGCGTGCGGGCGAACGCGGCGACGTGGACAGCAATCCAGTCAAAGAAATGCGAGATTTGGAAATGCGCGACGAGAATCATGATGCCGAGGAGGAAAATAATCGTGTCCCAACTGACGGCACGATAGGCCCCGTCGAGCGAAACGACTCCCACGAGTACCATTGCAACCGCGCCGCAAAACGCCGCAGCGGTGCGGTCAAGATGGCTGCCGCGGCCGCTCTCGACGGCGATTAATACGTAGGTAACGATGAAAATAATGATGGGGAGCCAGTGAAGTTGCGTGAGGAAAGGGACGATGGCGACTGCCAGCGAGTGCATGGAGAAGCGAGCTTAACGCGTTTTCATGCCCCATCGAAAAGAGAACGTGCGGGCGTAAACAGGCAAAATCCCCACCCACAGAATTTTGACAGGAATTGAGCGCCGTGATTTCGTGTAGTATCCGTGAATGAACGAAACAATTCAGACGCGATGTTGCATCGCTGGCGGCGGACCCGCGGGAATGATGCTGGGCTTTCTGCTGGCACGAGCGGGCATAGACGTGCAGGTGCTCGAAAAGCACGCGGATTTTCTGCGCGATTTTCGGGGGGACACCGTTCACCCATCGACGCTCGAAGTGATGTACGAACTGGGGCTTCTGGAAGAGTTCCTGAAGCGGCCGCATCAGGAAGTGCGCGAACTGGCGGGTCAGGTTGGAAATGAAATGGTGCCGATCGCGGATTTCACGCACCTGCCTACGCACTGCAAATTCATTGCATTGATGCCGCAGTGGGATTTTCTGAACTTCATTGTTGGGCAGGGCGAGCGTTATCCGGGATTTCACCTGAAAATGCAGGCGGAAGCGACGGATTTGATCAAAGAGGGCGAGCGGATTGTTGGCGTACAAGCGAAGACTCCCGCGGGGACGCTGGAAGTGCGAGCTGATTTGACGATTGGAGCGGATGGGCGGCATTCGGTTGTACGCAAATGTGCAGGGCTGGAAGTTATTGACCTGGGAGCGCCGATGGACGTGCTGTGGATGAGGATCAGCCGGCGCGAGAGCGATCAGGAGCAGACTTTCGGGCACATTGATGCGGGGAAGATGCTGGTGATGTTGAATCGCGGCGATTACTGGCAGTGCGCGTTCGTGATTCCAAAGGGAGGCATCGAAGAGGTGCGGCGAAAGGGATTGCCCGCGTTGCGCGAGGAAATCGCGGAATTTTCGCCGTTTCTGCGAGACCGCGTGGATGAGTTGCGCGATTGGAAGGATGTGAGTTTACTGACTGTGGCGGTGGACCGATTGAAACAATGGTTTCTCCCGGGGCTGCTGTGCATTGGCGACGCGGCGCATGCGATGTCGCCGATCGGAGGCGTGGGAATCAATCTGGCAGTTCAAGACGCAGTTGCCGCGGCGAATATTTTGAGTGAAAAGTTGCGCGAGGGCACGCTGCACGAGAGCGATTTACGCACGGTGCAGCGGCGGAGGATGTTTCCAACCCGGGCCACTCAAGGGCTGCAAGTTTTCGTGCAGAATCGGATCATTTCGCGTGTGCTGGGCAGCACCAAGCCGCTTACGCTTCCGTGGCCATTGAAACTGATGCGGCGATGGCCGGTGCTGCGGAGGATCTTGCCGCGGATTGTGGGTGTTGGGTTCCGCCCCGAGCATGTCAAAACGAAGGAGGCAAAGAGCGCGGCGGCAAGCTAGTGAGATTTTTTTACGATCCATTCAAAGTCCCCACCCTCCATAGAAGCATTCGGAGCACAAGAGGCGCGCTTCGCGGACCGCGGTCAGTGAGCCCAGATTTTAGCGGGGTCGGATTCGTAAGGGTATACGTGGACCATCCAGCTGAAAATCTCAGGGGTCCAGCGGCCGTCGGCGTCCGTGCAGGCTTGTTCCGTTGAGATGGAGCCACCGAGGCCGAACTGTTTCCAGTTTACCTGCGCGGGCGGTGTTCCTTTTTGCGGCATGCAGAAATTGACGTGTTTGTGCCAGCGCGCGATGCTGAGCGGGACGCGCTCGTTGAGCTGATCTTCCGTGTAACGCTTGGGCGCGGTGTACATGGCGCCTTCGAGTTCATAGCCGCCGGGAATTTTGACATAGAGAAGTGACGTGGGCCGCGCGGGGTCGAAGGTGAAGGCTGCTTCGACGGCGTAACGCCAATTCGTGAAGTGGTAATGCTGCTGCGGCAGGTTGGGCAGGAAAATCTGGAAGCCGTCGGCAAGCGCCGCGTGGTAATCCTTGTATTTTTCGATGGCCGGCCGGAGGGTTGCGAGAATCTGATCGGCGCGGGCCTGGTCGGCGGAATTTGCGGGGCGCAACGCGGTCATGAACATATGCGGGCTCATGTCCATGTGCATCGAGGACATGTCGTCATTCGCGGCGCGGGCGGCGGCCGGATTTGCGGAGGCTTCGCGCTGCATGGAAGGCATGTTCATTTTGTCCATGCTGGAGGAGGCTTGCGATTGCGTTGGATTTTGCGATTGGGCCTTTTTGCCGTGGAGGCGCACCACCAGAAGCAACGCAAAGAACGTAGCGAAGACAAGCACGGCAATTTTTCTCATTGGCTGCGTCATGGGCTTCGACCTCTGCTACTAAGTTAACGCACGGCGGGAGGAAAAGTTTCGACCGCGGAAAATTGAATGCCCAGATGGACAACGTAGAAGGCCTGAAACCCCCACCCTCCGTAGAAGCATTCGGAAAACTTTCACCG
>DATEHB010000026.1:0-17720 GCA_035279805.1 Candidatus Acidiferrales bacterium | reverse complement strand
GGCAGCCCGAGGTTCATTCAGATGGCGTTGCATTTGACGTTCTGATGTGGAGCGACTGAGGAGAGAGCCTGGCTCCCTCAAAACGACAGGAGCTCCCGCGACGCAAATCGCAGGAGCCCTTTTTCATTCTGAATGCCTTGTGGTGAGAAAAGGAAAGCTACTCCACGTTTAACGCCGGGCGCAGCAGGGCGATCGCGAAGTGGGCAAGATGAGGAGCGTCCTCGTCGAGCTGGAGCCACCGGACGACGCAATGTTTGGCGAGGTAAGATGTAACCTGCGTGTCGTTGATCGACAGATGTTCCGCCATCTGCGCCCGCAGCGAAGCCTTTCCTTCACTACGCGCGCCACGGCCCGCGCGGCCCGCCCGCGCGAGCTGGCTTGTGCCGATGCGCAGCGTCTGACAAGCCTCGACGTAATAATTCGTCATCAAATCGGAATCGGAGAGCAGAAAAACTCCCGGACCTGCCGGCGCCTCGTCTAATTCATCCACGCGGTGCAGGGGCGCGGAGATCAATCGCCGCAGCATGGACTCGAGTTGCGCGAATCGCGAAGCAAGGGCGGGATCCCCGGCGCGAATGTACGTTGAGCGCTCAACGAGCGGGCCACTCGGTTCGGGAACGAATCGCGCGGTAGCACGTTCAGGCTGGGCTTCGGCCTCCGGCGCGGGTCGGCTTGGCGAGGCGAAAACAGATTCGGCAAGGCGAGGGGCGCCTTGCGTACGCGGTGTCGGCGTGCGCGCCTCTGGCGGTTTCGTGGAAGCGGCATCAGGCCCGGGCGATGTCGTCGCTCCGTGGCGTTTGTGCCGCCGTCCTCCGCGACGACCCCGGCGGCGTCCGTGACGTTCGCCAGGATGCGTACCCGGTGATGCGCTCCGCGATGCGGACGTCGAGCCTTCCTTCGCGATTGGCGTGGAAATTTCCGCAGGCATTTCTGAATCACCGGGGCCGGCGGGCTCATCCGACTTCTCGCCATCAGTAATCGGTTCGCGTTCCGCAACCGTCGCGACATTTCCGGAAACTTCGTTTTCTTCCGAAACAGACGCAGAGTCGGAAGCAGATGGCGGCTGTAAGCTGCTCACGGCTTCTGGCACAGGCGCGCCGAGGCGAGTCAACGCTTCGCCAGCCTTCAGCCGCCAATCGGCGCGGCGGAAACGTTGCGCAGCCACCGTGTACCAGCGGATCGCTTCGTCGTTTCGCCCGGCCTTTTCCTCGAGTGCTGCCGCTTCGAACGCAACCATCGCGTCGCGCGTCTTTTGAAACAATTCCGTCAGTTTTGCAAGCGGGTCAGCGCTCGTCCGCGCCCGTCGAATGCGTCCTTGAATTTGCCGCCAGTTTGCCATGACTTGGAATTGTATCAACGCTCGCACAGGCATGCCAGCGCACTTCCGAGAAATGCGTGTTGATTAGCGATTGTTTCTGGTCCGCCCGATTTCAGGCATCATAGTCGCAGCGCGCATTACGTGCGCATTGCCGGAGCCTATTGCATGAGAACAGCGGAACCGTTGCAGAGGCAACGATTGACGGAGTGCGCGCGCTCGATTGGATTTGACCTGTGTGGCATCGCGCCCGCGGAAGGATTTGACGAGCTGCAGCGTTTGCCGGAGTGGCTCGAACGCGGCTACGCTGGCGAAATGCGCTACTTACACGATGCGCGCCGCGCAAGTGCGGAGAGCGTTCTGCCTGGAACTCGCTCCGTGATTGTATGTGCGCTGAATTACAATGCGGCGTTGCCGTACTCAACTGCTGCGGGTGCGATGGCGGCGGTCAGCGAAACAGCCGAGCAGCAGCCGCGCGGATGGATTTCGCGTTATGCCTGGGGCGATGATTATCACGATGTGATGGAAAGAAAACTCGACGAATTGCTCGCGTGGATGCGCGTGGAATTCGGCGCCACATTTCGAGCGCGCTCGTACGTTGACACGGGACCAGTAGCGGAACGCGTTGTCGCGAAATATGCAGGACTTGGGTGGCTGGCCAAGAATACGTGTTTGATCAATCAACAACTCGGTTCGTGGCTGTTTCTCGGCGTGATTCTGACTGATTTGGAACTGCTTCCAATCCTGCCATGTCGAGAAGCGCCTCCAGCGGATCTATGTGGAAGCTGTCGACGATGCATTGACGCGTGTCCCACCGAAGCATTTGTCGCGCCGTACGTTCTCGATGCGCGGCGATGCATTTCTTATTTGACCATCGAACTGCGCGGACCGATACCGCCCGAATTCCGGCCCGCAATGGGCAATATGATTTTCGGTTGCGATATCTGCCAGGATGTTTGCCCGTGGAACCGGAAAGCGCCTGCGACCCAAATCGCGGAATTCTTGCCACGGCAAATCACCACGAACCCTAGCGATAAAATGACGAGTCAGGATTCTGCGCCGGTTGAAGAGCCGACTGGCTCGCTTTTTGCACCGGCCCTCGAATGGCTCGCATCGCTCAATGAAGACGAATTTCGCAAGATTTTTCGAGGCAGCCCCGTGAAACGAACCAAGTGGCGCGGGCTGATCCGCAATGTGTGTGTGGCGCTCGGGAACTCACGCATTACTCCAACGAATCCCGCGTACGGCTCTGTGATCCGGCGCCTCACGCAATTGGCTGCCAGCGAAGATGTGGTCATCGCGGAGCATGCGGATTGGGCAATCGAACGTTTGCAGTGCGCAAACAGCGGCGCTCTTTTCACGGATTGACATCGTACGTTGCGTTCCTTAGCGTAGCTCCGGACAAATAGTCAACGATCGCGATTCATTCTCAGCGGAGGATTCAGATGGTGTTCAGCCTAACGTTGCCGCATTTTTTTCCGTACTTCTTCACGCACCACGTAACCTATTTCGCCGCACTCGAACCGCATTTCAGTTTTCCGCAGGGTGCGATCACCAATGAAGAAATCGTTCTGCGTTGGATTCATTTCGTCTCGGGAATCATCTGGATCGGACTGTTGTATTTTTTCAATCTGGTTGGTGCACCTGTGCTGAAGTCCCTCGACGACGCCACGCGCAAGCGAATTTATCCAGCACTGATGTCGCGCGCAATGCTGTGGTTTCGCTGGTCCGCGCTGATAACCGTGCTCGTGGGCCTGCGTTATTACATGATCCTGCTACAAGGGGACGCGGAGAATGCGGGCCGTCCGGGGTTGACAGCCAAATGGCTGGGCGAATGGTTCCTTGTGTGGCTCGTGGCGTACGCGCTTCTGTATGCGCTACAAATGCCGTTTCGTATCCCATTGGGAGACCGCTGGGTCCGGACAATTCTGATTGCGATTGTCGTGATCGCGGCCTCGTGGGTAATCCTCGATTTAAACGCGGTTCCGGAGTCTTCGAATGCGCATCTGGCGATCAGTGTCGGCGGAGGGCTGGGATTTGTGATGCTCCTCAATGTGTGGGGAATTGTGTGGCGCGTCCAAAAGAAAATGATCCAATGGACGCGGGCAAATGCGGAAAAAGGCGTGCCGATTCCTGTTCAAGCGGAGCGCATGATGCAGTTTTCGAATATCGCCTCGCGCACGGCGTTTTGGTTGTCGTTTCCCATGCTATTTTTCATGGCTGCCGCCGAGCATTTTCCGTTTCTCGGCGCTTTAGTTCGTTGACGGATTCCATGCAACCCGGTTCATCATATTCTTGCGAATCGCTGTCAAAGATTTTCAGTGAGACAGAATACGCGTCTGTGTCTGCGAGACCAGCTCATAGCGGATGCCCCGCCAGCGAATCCGTCGCTCAAACGCCGAGACGATGAAATTCCACAAGAACAAAAACGGCACAAGAGGCGCGAGCGCAATCCACGCCCAACTCCATTGGTCGCATTTTGCACGCCAGTCGCGCAACACTTCTTGAACGGCGACCGCGCGGAGCGCACCCTTCCCCGCAGCCAGTAGCACAATCAGAATCGCGAGCAGACACATTCCCGTCCACGAATATCCCGCGAATATACGATCGAAAATTGCATAAATGGCGTAGAGGATCGTGGCGCAATAGGAGAAGTGCGCGAGGGCCGCGAGGATCCAGCGCCGCGGTGCATAAACGCGCGTCAAAATCATCTGGCGATTCGTAAGTTCAATCAGCTGCTCTGGGTTTACGTCGCCAACGGTCGGCGAGAGGCACTCCGGCACAAACACAACTGAGAGCCCCGCACGCTCCAGCGCCCCTGTGAGCGCCCAATCGTCGCTTACGGCGCCCTCCCACGCTTCCAAAACCTCCGCGTTTTGGAATACCTCGCGGCGTACGGCCGTGCCGCCACCCCAACAGAAATTATGGTTGTGATCGCCGAATTGCGTGGCGACGGCCGCGTTCCAAGCGGAAAGCATGGCGCTAGGAAATCCGCCACGGTTGGGAAAATACCAGCGATAGGTCGTTGCTGCGCCGAGTCTCGCGTTAGCAAGTGGCGCCACCATATGCGCGAGCCACCCGCGGCCAGGACGCGCATCCGAATCGACAAAGACAAAAACATCACATTTTTCAGCGACTTCCTGAACCGCCGCGCGAAGATTATTCACTTTCTCGCCGCGGTCTTTCGGAGAACCGGCCACTACCACGTGCGCGGTTCGCTTGCTTGCCCCTATGACACGATCGATCACCGTGCGCGCCGGATCCAGCGCACTTGCCAGAACGAAATAAACCTCATAATCGGGATAGTCGAAGTTCAAAAGCGCCCCAAGATTTCCCTCCAGGCCTGCTTCGGCGCCTTTGCAAGGGCAGATCACGGCAGCGCGCGGCGCGTAGAATCCCTGATGCGTAATCAGCCGTTTGCGCACCATGGTGAGCCATTTCCAGCCGTCCATTAGGGACACGAGTCCCTGGACAATCTGTTGCAGAACGAGGATGTAGAAGAGTCCCAGCATCTCTATACAAGAATAATGGAATACGGCACCTGGCCAACGGCGGAGACTGGCTGCGGTGCCTAAGGGTTATTTGTTCGCTCGGACAGGGTGGAGCACTGTCCCATATTGACCGTCACCGGCGTTTGCTATGGGAGAACACTCTTTTCAAGACTGCCGACGCCGTTGCAGCAAGCTCGGCCTCGAATTTTGCTGCCGCGCGACGTGCTTGATCGAGCATAGGAGCGTCCAGCAACAGCCCACAACGGTCCACGAAGGGCCCCTTCGGCGGCGCTGGGGCTCGACTGCGCTTGGATACCTGAGCTATTTCTGCATAGAGTTTGCGAAAAAGTTCGAGGTCGCGGCAAAAATCTTCAAAATCTCCCTTATTCCCTCCCAGGCTGCGGCCGAGAGCGTCATAAAATTCCTCACGGAACAATTTGATCAGCCTGGATTGCGCGGGTGTGGCACGTTGACCTGGGCGGATGCCAAGGTCCTTGGACGCCTGTGATTCAACTTGTAGCGAGAGGACGAGCAAAGCTTCGCGGCGAATCGTTTCCACGAGATCGCGATAACGCTGCGGGTCAGACGTGCGCCCAGGGCGTTTTTTCTCGCTTACATACCAGCGCAGAAATTTCGGCACGAGCGCGCCACCATCCAACGCCGTAATAAGCCGTGAGGCAGTTTCCTGGGCCCGGACAGCAACTTGCCTTGGGGTGAGCGATTCCATGAAGGAAAATAATACGTCTACGCGAACGCGTATGCGTCGAAATACGGCAACTGCACCACGAAAATGGAAAGGCCCGGCTCGTTGGCCGGACCTTCCAAACGCCGATGCCGGGTGCTATGGACAGTCTTAATGCACGGGGCTGACGGGAGAACGCTCGTCGTGATGACCTGTGCCCCCGACCGCGCGCGGCCACGGCTCGATTTTGCCGAGCGCGAGCTCGAGCGCCTGGTCCACCGAATGCACGAAGTGAATTTGCAGCCCGTCCAACAAATCGGCCGGCAGATCTTCCTTCACGTTCGGCTCGTTCTCCGCCGGCAGAATCACTTCGCGTATCCCCGCGCGTTTCGCACCCAGGACTTTTTCCTTAATTCCTCCGACCGGCAGTACCACGCCGCTCAGAGAAATTTCTCCCGTCATCGCCACGCGAGGACGAATGGCATGTCCGCTCAGCAGGCTTACCAGCGCCGTCACCATGGCGACGCCTGCCGAGGGACCGTCCTTCGGAATCGCGCCCGATGGAACGTGAATGTGCACGTCCTGTTTGCGGAAGAAATCCGGATCGATGCCGTAACGCTCGGCGTTCGCGCGCACCCACGACAGAGCGGCGCGCATGGACTCCTGCATCACTTCGCCCAAGTGCCCGGTCATCGTGAACTGCTTGCCGCCGCGCATGCTGGTCGCCTCGATGAACACGATGTCGCCGCCGGCGGGCGTCCACACAAGTCCCACGGAAACGCCGGGCCGCGAAACGCGTTCCTCAACTTCTTTTTCAATATGTACCTTGGGCACGCCCAGAGTTTCGCGAACCACCTCGGGAGTGACCACCAGCTTCTCAAGCTTGCCTTCGGCAAGGCGCCGCGCCTGCTTGCGAATCAGAGTCGCAATTTCGCGTTCCAAACTCCGCACGCCGGCTTCTCGCGTGTACCCGTGGATGATCTCGCGCAGGCCTTCGTCGGCGAATTCAATTTGCTCGCCGGCTTTCAGGCCGTTTTCGGAGCATTGCCTCGGGATCAAAAACCGCTTGGCGATATGGATTTTCTCCTCTTCCGTGTAACCGGCAAGCTCAAGAATCTCCATGCGGTCGCGCAGCGGTTCCGGGATCGGGTCCATCCAGTTTGCGGTCGCCACGAACAGTACCTTCGACAAATCGAACGGCACGTCGAGGTAGTGATCGCGGAATGAAGCATTCTGCTCCGGATCAAGCACTTCCATCAGCGCCGCCGAAGGGTCGCCGCGGAAATCGCGGCCCAGTTTGTCGACTTCGTCGAGCATGAACACAGGATCGAGCGTTTCCGCCCGGCGGATGCCCTGAATGATTTGGCCGGGCAGCGCGCCAATGTACGTTCTGCGATGGCCGCGAATCTCCGCTTCGTCGTGCATGCCGCCCAGCGAAATACGCACAAATTTACGGCCCAGCGCGCGCGCAATTGATTTTCCCAGAGACGTTTTCCCCACTCCTGGAGGCCCAAGGAAGCAAAGAATCGGCCCCTTCATGCCGGGCTGGAGTTTTTTGACTGCCAGATAATCCAGAATGCGCTGCTTGACTTTCTCCAGATCGTAGTGATCCTCGTCCAGAATCCCCTGCGCCTTTGGAATGTCAATGTCTTCAGCACCCGACGTTTTCGCCCACGGCAGCGAAGTCATCCATTCCAGGTAAGTGCGCGACACCATGTACTCCGCGGAAGCGGGAGTCATGCGCGCCAGGCGTTTCAATTCACGTTCGCACTCTTTCTTCGCTTCCGCGGACATGCCGCTGGATTCCACTTTCTCGCGCAGTTCGTTGACTTCGCTTTGAGTATCGTCCGTGTCACCCAGTTCCTTCTGAATGGCCTTGAGCTGCTCGCGCAACAGGAATTCGCGCTGCGACTGATTCACCTGTTCCTGTACTTGATCATGGATTTTTGCGCGAAGCTCCAACACTTCCTTTTCTTTGGTCAATTCACGAATCAGCGACTCGAGACGTTTGCGAACACTCGACGTTTCCAGCAGTTCCTGGCGAACCAGCGTGCTCAGCGACGGCAAGGTTCCCGCTACAAAGTCCGCAAGCTGCGACGGCGATTCCATGTTCAATGCAACACCCTGCAGATCATCGGAAAGTTGAGGCGAGCGAGCCACCACATCACGGAACAGCTCCTGCGTATTTCGAAACAGCGCCGTTAATTCAGCCTCGGGCGCGTCGTCCACATCAGGCATTTCTTCCACGCGAGCGCGCAGATACGGTTTCAAACCGAGTACCTCAATTACGCGAATTCGCGTCACACCCTCCAGGAACACCACGACATTCCCATTCGGCGTACGCACCATCTTGTGGACTTTGCCGAGCGCGCCGATCTGGTGCAGGTCTGTGCCGACCGGATCTTCAATGCGAGGATCCAGCTGCGCAACAACACCAAGGATTTTTTCCTCTCCTTGAAGCGAGTCGAGAAGCGCCAGGGAACTCTCACGACCAACGGTCAACGGCATTACGGCGCCGGGAAACAGAACCGTGTCTCTCAACGGCAAGATCGGCAATTCGTGAGGTACAGCAGTTTGTGGCTTGGGCATTTGTGTTCTCCCCTCTCGGGCCGCGCGGGAACCAAATCCTCACGGGCCCTGCCTAGAACAATTCGATGCGCCAAAAGCAGAAAGGGTTACACTCGCTTAACCGCTTTTGTATCAGATACATTTAGCATGATGCACTAAGATGTTCAAATAATTATCTAATTATATTATTTTCATACAATTAACGTAAATTCGATCCGGACTTGGCATCAGATGCGCTTCCCCCAATGGGAAATTCTACGCATTCCTAGCCGGAAAGGTACTTCTCACCATTTTGATTGCCTCCTCGTGTGTTTGAATTTTGCCGTCGAGTTGGGCATCTTCAACAGCGCGCAGGATTTGCTTAAACGTCGGGCCGGGCGCATAGCCCATCTCCTTCAAATCGTTGCCGGTCATCAGTCGTGGGGGGCGGACCGCCTCGGGCGGCGTGTCGGCCAGAAACCGCCGCGTGAAGTCGTAGCAGGTCAGGTCCCGGTGGCTGGATAGACAATCGAGGCGGTGCAGTTCGAGGTGTTCCTCGAATCGTGGCAGACGAACGAAACGTTTCAGCGTCGATGCACGCATCTGCGCCACATCCTTGAACCGCAGATGATTTGCGACAAGCAACGCAATTTGCTCCGTGTCGTCGTTGGAGAAGCGCAGTCGCCGGCAAATCTCTTCGGCCATTCGCGTTCCCACTTCAACGTGTTCATCGAATCGAATCCGATCACTTGGACCCGTAGGTGCCTTGAACGTCGGCGGCTTACCTACGTCGTGGAGGAGCACGCCCCAGGCAAGTGTTGGCGAGCAGCCGACCGAAAGTTGCTCGAGCATCAGTAGCGTGTGTATCCAAACGTCGCCCTCGGGATGGAATTGTGGGGGTTGGGCCACACCTTTCATGCGTGAAATCTCCGGAAGCAACTCGGGCAGCAAACCGGTTTCGTCAAGCAGCTCAAAAGCGCGTCGCGCGGCGCCTTCCGTCAGCATTCTTGTCAGTTCGTCGCGCAGGCGCTCTTGCGAAACCTGCGCAATTTCAGAGGCGCGTTTGACGATGGCCGCGCGAGTGGCAGCCTCAATGGCGTATCCAAAGCGCGCTGCAAAACGCACCGCGCGCACCATCCGCAGTTTGTCCTCGTCGAACCGCAGGTCAGGTTCGCCAATCGCGCGAAGGATGCCCGCTACTAAGTCGGCTTGCCCGCCGACATAATCCAGAATGTGCCGGTCGCGCGGATCCATCATCAGCCCATTAATTGTGAAGTCGCGCCGGCGGGCATCTTGGTCGGGCGTAGCGGAGAATTTCACTGCAACAGGATGTCGACCATCCGCGTAACCCAAATCCGACCGAAACGTGGCGACTTCAACCTGAACGTCATCTTCGATCACAACAATCACGCCGAATTGCGCGCCGACCGCGATGCTGCCTGGGAAAAGTTTCTGCACTTCTTCTGGACGTGAGTCCGTCGCCACGTCGTAATCCACCGGCTCACGCTTGAGCAACAGATCCCGCACACACCCGCCGGTAAACAGTGCCTGATGGCCCGCGTCCCGCAGTTTTTCGCAGATTTGCTCCGCTAGTTGGCGCGCCTTCATGGCTGAATTATGTTCCTCAATAGCAGTCAGGGCAAACCAGAGTATCTGTAGGCGTGCGGGAAATGCGAATGCGTTCAATTCGCGCAGCTGCGGACGCGCGAACCATTACGCGAAAGACTAGAGGAAGCGGACCGCCATGCAGGTGATGTCGTCGTGCTGCCGCGCCGGGCCAACGAAAGCATCCACATCGCCCATCAGAAATGTAAGAACCGAAGATGCAGATTCATGCATGAAGGTTTCGACGCGTGCTTGGATTCGCGGCTCGCCATACTCTTGGCCGTCGCCATTTACGGCCTCTGCCAAGCCGTCCGTGAAAATCACGAGCAGATCGCCGCTTTCGATCGTCATAGCTTCCGACCGATAATTTGCCGCGCTATCAATTCCAAAAGGCACGTCGCCTTCGCAGAGGCGTTCCATCGCTCCAGAAGCTCGACGCAAGAATGGCGCATTGTGTCCCGCATTGACATACCGGATGCCCCGCGATGAAGTATCATATTCGACAAGGAAAGCCGTCGTGAAACGCATGCCCATCAGGCTGTGGTCACACGCGTAACGATTCAGAGCGCGCGCGAGTTCGTCCAAGCTCAGAGGGCGAGCCGCGAGCGAATGAATACTCGCTTGAAAAGTGGCCATCAAAAGCGCGGCCGGGACGCTCTTCCCAGCCACGTCGGCGACCACCATTAATAACGACTGCCCCGCATGGCCGTCCGGGCCCGCGCGCAAGAATGCGTCGTAATAATCGCCGGCGACCGTGTTTTGCGGGCGCGTGGCGAATGCGATATCGACGCCCGGAACCGCAGGTGGATGTTCCGGGACGAGCCAGTTTTGAATCTCGCGGGCGATTTGCAGGTCGCGCTTCATCGTCACGCGGTCCGCCAGCTCGAGCGCCAAGAGAAGAAACAAAATTAATGTGCCGATTCCGCCCAGGTCAAAAGTGTATTGTCCGTTGCCCGCGCTGAATTTCAAGTGAAATAAGAACAACACGCATGCGATCAGCAGCAGCACACGGCGCGCGGGAGTCAGCTTCATCAGCATCGCCTGGAACAGCGCCCACGCGATCCGGAACGGGCGCTTCCAGCGCCGGCCGGTGCCCATCGCCTCCCAATCCACGTCGTGCGAGTAAAACGAATAGGTTGCCCGCGCGTCGGCCATCATCTGGCCCCAGAGTTGCTGAATCGCCAATCCATCGGTCACGCGCTGCCAATAATCGCGCATAGCGCCCCGCCGGCGTGGCTCGCCGCTTGGCGGTGCGGAAGTGGCAGTTCCAGGAGAAGCCATGGAGCGTGATTATACGGCAGCGAACGCGAGAGCTGCGAAATATGCGAGCGCGGAAGTCCTACAAATCGCCGCGCGGGCGCAGCGACCCGCCCAGTTGTATTTTCGAGAAGCCGAAGCGGTCACGCAGCCGGTCAGCCGCTTGCGCCAGGCGTTCGAGCTTCTCGCGGCGTCCGTCATCGAGCAATTCGAGCTGGCCCGTCGCGGACGAGGCGGCAAGAAATGACGACAGCGCCACGCCCACCAGTCGCAACTTGGCGGAGCGATTCCACGCGCCGTGAAATAGCTCGCGAACCGCCGCCAGGATCGCGGCGTCCAAGTCGGCGGGATTCGCGAACGTATGGCTGCGCGTGATCGTTTGAAAATTCGTGAAGCGGAGAGTCACCGTCACTGTGCGGCAATAGAGTCCCGCATCGCGCAAACGCTTCCCGGCTTTCTGCGTCAGCAGACTCAGAGTGGATTCGAGCATTTCGCCATCGGCTGTGTCGCTGCCAAACGTGCAATTGTGCGAAATGGATTTTGGCTCCGCATCCACGAAGAACTCATACGTGTCCTGTCCCCGAGCTTTTCGATAGAGTGCCGTTCCCCAGCGTCCAAATGTTCCTTCGAGACGCTCCTGTGTTAGGAGGGCAAGTTGCGCGACATTTTGAATGCCGAGGTTCGCAAGCGCGCTTTCCGTCACCTTTCCGATGCCGGGAATTTTTCGTACGCTGAGCGGCGCAAGAAAAGCCTCCTCGCTCCCTTCGGGAACCCAGACGAGTCCGCGCGGCTTAGCTTGGTCGCTGGCGACCTTCGCGACAAGTCGCGTGCTCGCAAGGCCTCCCGAACACGGCAGTCCGGTTTGGTTTGTAATATCGCGCAGCAGGCGATCGGTAGCGGCAAACGGCGGTCCCAGCAATCGTTCCGTGCCAGTCAGGTCCAGATAGGCTTCGTCAATCGAGGCCATCTCAACGATAGGCGAATATTTCGCGAGTATAGCCGCCACGCGATCGCTCCATTGCGAATACAGTTCATGGCGATTATCGAGAAACACCGCGTGCGGGCAAAGTTTCCCGGCAGTGCGGAGCGGCATCGCCGAATGAACGCCAAAGCGCCGCGCTTCGTAGCTCGCCGACGTAACCACCCCGCGCTGATTCGCTCGCCCGCCAACCACCACGGGCAGTCCGCGCAACTCCGGGCGGTCGAGTAACTCCACCGACACGAAGAATGCGTCCATATCGATATGAAGAACGGAGACATTCGCCCGCGCTACTGCGAAATCTGGCACTGGCGCGGCATTTTGCTTGGCGCGATACTGCGCGAGCTTTGGCATTGGAGATTCTCCGCAAATGATACACGGAGTCGCGCCGCCAAGCCCGCGCATCTTCCATAAGGACCGGGGGCAGGGCGCTTTCTGCACGGGAGGATGAAATGGCCGCTCCGAAGATTGCTGGCGTGCTTGAGACAGCCATTCACGTTGAAGACATGAAAAGAGCTGTGGAGTTCTACGAGAGACTTTTCCAGTTCGAGAGAATGGATGGGAATGACCGATTTTGCGCGTTTAACGTCGATGGACGGAACGTATTTTTACTTTTCCTGTGCGGTGGTTCCGTAGAGCCGGTTCACACATCGGGTGGCGTGATTCCCCCGCACGGCGGCAGCGGAGCCTTGCATTTCGCGTTCGCGATTGCAGCAGCAGATTGGGATGGATGGATGAAGCGGCTGGAAGCGAATAGCGTGACCATCGAAAGCATCGTCTACTGGCCTCTGGGCGGACGCAGCATGTACTTTCGCGATCCGGATAATCACCTGGTGGAGCTGGTCACGCCGAAGACATGGCCGATTTACTGAGTGTTTCAGTTGAACACGACCCGAGTGGAAATAACGCAAGCGATGGCCGCCACATTGGCGCGACCTCTTGCTTGGCGCGATATTCCGCCACTCTTGGCAGGGGCGCAGGAAATTCAATTCACTCTTCCTGCTGCGTCGGCGGCATGGCGGCGCCGCACTCCGAAAATGTATTGGAAGTGCGACGCCGGGTCTTGTCGAAAATCTCGAAGCGACTGCGTTGCAATCGAAGTGTGCTACTGCGAAGGGGCTTTCGATGTCGGTCGCTTCGCGGCGGCGGTAATGCGCGTCTCCTTGCCGCTCATCCCCTGTTCCATTGATGACTCTCTGTCGCCGGCCGCCATCGTCCATTCGAAAGAATCCTTCGAGAGCATTTTCATCGTGAACCGGCTGTACATCGTGTGACCGCCCATATTGCCCTTGCCGTTCCAGGTCCAGGTTTCGCCATCCACTGTGCCTGTGGCATCGCTAACGTCACCGGTGCTATCTACCTCTTGGTAGTGATACATCTTCGTTTGTGGATCGTAGTACATCATGGACGTGGATGTGCTCTTCATTCCGCCCATTCCTGTCGCGGAACTGCAAACGACTGCAAATCCGCCGGCGGCCCACTTGCAATCGTCGGTTCCTGTGATTTTTCCCGCTGGTGAATTTGGTCCCATGACACCGGCCTTCATTTCACCTTCATTGTGGAACTTGCCGACGAAAGCGGCCATCTTCTTTGCTTCCGGACCCGGCTTGGGCGATGCAGGCGGAGTCTGTGCCTGCGCATCGGCCACGCAGAGCCCGAGCGTGAATATAGAAACCAACAAAATCGTGCAACGACGCATTGGGTTTTTCCTCCGAGGCAGATTTGGTGGTCGAGCTTACGCGCAGCCTAACACAAAATGCTACCGGCAGACAGGGGCAATTGCCTGGCAAACCGAAAGTCCTATTTGCGGCAGAAGGAAGAATGTTCCGAACTGGCGTCCCGAATCTTCAGCTCGCTGCTTACGCGAAACGCTCTGCCGAAATGACGCGAGGAATGCCCGCCAGGTCGTTGGCGACGCGAATTTCACGCCACGTCAGAGATGAGTCAAGCACCGGAAGGACACGCTCGAGCGCTCCATAGCCGATTTCGAGCGCCAGAAGACCGCCCGGTTTCAGCAGTTCAGCAGCCTGTCTAACCAGGCGAGCGTAAATCTCTGTGTCTGACGCGCCACAAAAAAGCGCCTCTCGCGGTTCGTGCTCGCGCACTTCGCGCGGCAATTGTGCTGCCTCATCGCGCGCAACGTATGGCGGATTGCTCACGATCATGTCGAACGTCCCTGATTCACTCGCAAACGCCTCAAGCAAATTACATTCGAGGAGATGGATGCGTTCCTGCAAACTCTCGCGTCCCACGTTTCGCGCTGCGACTGCCAGCGCGGCGGCCGAAATATCCGTCGCGAAAATCTCGGCGTGCGGAAATTCGTGGGCGAGCGCCACAGCAATGCAGCCGGAGCCTGTGCCGACATCCGCGAGGCACAGCGGTGCATTCTTCCGCTCTTTGCCTAGACGTTCAATCGCGACTTCAATGATGTGTTCCGTCTCTGGCCGCGGAATCAGTACTGCGGGTGTCACTTCAAATTCAACGCCCCAGAATTCCTGTTTGCCGGTCAGATATTGCGTCGGCCAGCCCGCCCCGCGACGCGCTACCAAGTCGAAATACCTGCGCACATCTTCGACATCGAGTGGCGCTTCCGGATGCGCATAGAGCCATGCGCGGTCGCGTCCCATGACGCGCATCAGCAGCAATTCCGCGGCCAGCGCGTGCGACGGCACGCCGACTGAGCGCATCCGAGCCATCGCATCACGCAGTGCAGCCCGAACACTGGTCGGTGTCGCTGGCTTCCCGCTGGACGCTGCATCGAGTGCTTCTGCGAAAACCATTGTGCGATTCTTGTTTGGCATGCGCACAGTCAGTTCACCAGCATTTCAGCTCGCCACCAGCTCTTGATTCAGGCGCTCCGCTTCGTAATGCGTAATCAGTGCATCCACCAGCGGGCCCAGCTTGCCGTCCATCACTTCCGTCAACTGATGAAGCGTCAGCCCAATGCGATGGTCGCTGACGCGGTTCTGCGGGAAATTGTACGTGCGAATCTTTTCCGAGCGATCGCCTGTCTTGATTTGACCGCGGCGCTCGGCGGCGATTTGCTGATGCTGCTTTTCCTGCTCCATTTCATAAAGCCGCGTGCGCAGCACTCGCATCGCCTTCGCGCGATTCTTGATTTGCGATTTTTCGTCCTGCTGCGAAACCACCAGGCCAGTCGGAATATGTGTGATGCGCACGGCGGAGTAAGTCGTGTTCACCGATTGCCCGCCGGGCCCCGACGAGCAAAACGTGTCAACGCGCAAATCCTTCGCCTCGATCTTAATGTCGATGTCATCCGCTTCGGGCAACACCGCAACGGTCGCCGCGGAGGTATGAATGCGCCCTTGCTGTTCCGTCGCCGGAACGCGTTGTACGCGATGCACGCCACTTTCGTATTTCAGCTTCGAATACACTTTCTGCCCTTGAATCGCCGCAATAATCTCCTTCACGCCGCCAATCGACGACGGCGAGCTCTCCAGCACTTCCACGCGCCACCCCTGCGACTCCGCGTAGCGCGAGTACATCCGAAAGAGCTCACCGGCGAAAAGTGAAGCCTCATCGCCGCCCGTGCCCGCGCGAATTTCCACGATGACGTTCTTTTCGTCGTTGGGATCCTTCGGCAGCAACAGCAATTTCAAATCGCGCTCCACCGTTTCGCGGCGCGCTTCGAGTGCGTGTTGCTCGTCATGCGCCAGTTGCTTTATCTCCGCATCTTCCGCTTCCTCGATCATCTGCTTCGCGCCAGTGATTCCCTTTTCAATTTCCTTCCACTCGCGATATTTCTCGACAATCGCGGAAAGCTCCGCGTGCATCTTGGCGACTTTCTGGTAGCGCCCCGAATCTTCATGCACTTCTTGCGAAGATAACTCCGTATTCAGCTCGTCATAGCGAGTCTCGATCTGGTCGAGTTTTTGAAACATGCTCAGTGTCGTCATGGAAAAGCTCCAATAGAAATTGCAACGTCAATAAAAGCGATGAATCCGTGGAACGAGGAACTACATTTGCCCCAGTGCGGGGTTCGCGAGGCAGCGTTAATAGAAGGAAGCGAACTTCATAGTGAATACAGAATAGTCGCCTCAAACAGCGCTGTCAAATTCGCACACCAGCGACGTTGCCGCCAACGAACGGCTATACTACGATACGGCGACTGTGCAATTCCTGACGCCAGTCCGCCTGACATGAACGAAGTTTCAGACTCCGCATTAACGAACGTCGACACCGGAATGCTGTGGGATTTTTGGTATCCCGCATTGCGTTCGCACCAAGTTCGCGGACGTGATCTGCGGCGCGCCATGCTCCTCGACGTGCCACTGGTAATCGGTCGCGACGCACGCAATAAGCCCTTTGCGCTTCGCGACGTCTGCCCGCATCGCGGCATGCCTCTTTCCTGCGGCCTGTTGGATGGCGAAACGGTCGAATGCAGTTATCACGGATGGCGTTTCGATGCGCTTACCGGTCAATGCCGCGAAATTCCGTCGATCACCGCCGATTCGAAGCTTCGCGTCGACCGCATTTACGCCGGCAGCTATCCCTGCGACGAGCGCGACGGCTACATTTGGGTTTACATGACGGCGCCCAATTCGCCGCGCCTCGAACAGGCGCCCGTGCCCGCGCCGGAGCTGCCGAAATTCGGCGAGCGTTACAGCACCGCGCATCTCTCTGCGGAAATGCCTGTTCATGTGGACCACGGAATAATTGGCCTGATGGATCCCGCCCACGGCCCCTTTGTGCATCAATCCTGGTGGTGGCGCAAACGCCGCAGCATTCACGAAAAGCACAAGCAATTTGAGCCGATCCCTGACGGCTTCCGCATGAGCCCGCACACGCCGTCCGCAAATAGCCTGCCGTACAAATTCCTGAAGATGATTACCGGCGCGCCCGTCACCACGACAATCGACTTCACGCTGCCAAGCTATCGCTTCGAACAGGTGCGCGCGGGAAATCTCTGGTTTTCAAGTCGCGCCGTCGTCACACCCGTTCGACGCGACCTTTGTCGTCTCGATTTCTGCGCGGCGTGGAATGTTCTGCGCTACGTCCCCGTTGTGGGCTTCATCGTCGAAGTTCTGGGCCCGCGCTTCATCGCGCAGGACACGGACACGATGACGAAGCAGGCCGTCGGCCTGCAATCGAATCCTCATCTGATGCTGATTGACGACGCGGACCGTCCCGCGAAATGGTATTTCCAGCTCAAGGCGGCGCATCTCGAATCAAAACGCGCCGGCGCGCCTGCTCCGCATCCGATGGAAGGGCCCGTCACGCTGCACTGGCGCTCATAGTCTTAATGAGCGAGATCTCGCTTACTGAATTTTCGCCATGTCAAATTCCGCTTCTTGAACTTGACCATCGGAGGTTTTCACAGATATGCGCAACGGTGCAGGAGTTATTTTTGCGGGGTCGAATTGCAGTTCAAACAGCCAGCCAACAAAAACTGAGGTACGTCCCATGCCGCTGTAGATCGCGCGATGAGTCGCGCTTGACGGCATGATGTCGCGCTGTTGCGCTACGCGGATCGAGACCTGGTTGGAAAAATCGGGCGGGACGACGGATCTGCGTGCATGGTCCGCATAGGCGCCATTCCATTCCACCTGAACTCTCACAGTAAATTTCTGAGGCTGCGTTTGCAAATCGGTCTCCGTTTGCACTTCGGAATCGCCCGGCGTGTTCCGCTGTCCCCGCAGAACAATCTGCTGATACGGCGTCGCGATCTGGACCTCCGCTATGAGGTAGCGTCCGATTTGAGGTTCCGCAAAATGATGAACATATTGAAGCAGGCAGTCCGTCGTTTGGAAATTGTTGCGTTCGCCGAGAAAATAGGCATCCCGAATGGCTTCCGAGCGCAGCGGATAGTGGTAGGCCCACGCT
>DATEHB010000025.1:0-16384 GCA_035279805.1 Candidatus Acidiferrales bacterium | reverse complement strand
GTCTCAAAAGCCGATGCGTTATTCGAGAAGCGCTGCGCGCCAAAATGGGCTTCGAGGCGCTGCAACAAATCGGCGCACTCGGCTTCGCTGGAGCATTCAAAAACCACACCGCGGTCGCCATCCGGCGATGATGTCGCCACCGCCCGAAAATTCGAGCACGAGAGGCCCTTCAGCCCCGGCAATGCCTGCCAATTCAACTGGTAGCGCAAGCTTCCCTTCAGACGGTTGCCGCATTCGAGAAACTCGCGGATTCCTTGCGCGACACCGCAAGCCCGATGAATGCAAAACCAACGAACAAGACCCCCGCGAACCAAGCCGCCAGGGTAGAAAGGCCCGGGGCGTACATGCCAACGAGAATGCCCGTAAACATAAGAATTACGGAAAGCCCGATAAACTGGCGCATGCCGTAAAGAAAAGAGAACGGAAGATAGTGCGCGCCAATTACGATCATCATGCTGGGGTAAAACCATGCTGCTTTGTGGAGAGTTGCCGCGCCAACGAGAAAGAAAAGCGGGCCGGTCATCAATGCCAGTTCAACCGACAACTCCCACAGCGGATTTTCGCGAGAGAGCGATGCTGGTCTTCCACAGGCGCGCAGAACGAGCTGAATAAGCGGAAAGATAAAGAAACCGGTGATCAGCAAGGTTATCGCGCCAACCTTCAGCGACAACCAAGTGGATAGGGCCGCGGATACCAGCCACAAGCATCCGATCACCAAATGACCGACAAAACTGCCTAAGTAAACCGAGCGAACTTCTCGCTGCGCTTCTGCAACTTCCATGACCTCTCCTCCTAAACTCCGCCTCGCAGGAGTTAGATGCCACTAAATATCCAGGTTGACGACTTCGAGGGCGTTGTCCTGGATGAATTTGCGGCGCTCCTCGACGTTTTCGCCCATCAGCGTGGCGAAAATCTCCTCCGCGGCGACAGCGTCTTCGAGACGGACTTTCAGAAGCGTGCGCGTCTCGGCATTCATCGTAGTGGCCCAGAGCTGCTCGGGATTCATTTCGCCAAGGCCCTTGAAACGCGTGATGGTGAACTCCTTTTTCGCGTCTTCGAGAACGTAGGCGAGGAGCGCGACCGCGTTTTCCTTGGACACTTTGTCGCCATTGTGAGCAATCGCGAAGGGCGGTTTGTCGTGCTCGGAGATGGCCTGACGCAAGGTGCGCATGCGCTTATATTCCGGCGTGGCGGCGAGCGCCCAATTAATTTTTCTGTCAGCCGTGCCGTTGCGCAGGACAATTTCGTGCAGGCTGTGCTCTTCGTCGAATTCGAGTTTGGCTTCGAGCTTCAGCTTGGCCTTTTCGATTTCCTTGATAAGCTCCTGCAATTTTTTCTTCTCGGCGAAGTCCGTTTTTTTGTCGAGCTCGCTTTCGGCCAATAGCTCAACGAGTTGCGGATCGCGCAAACGGCGAGCCAGCTTCGCGGCCATTTGCTCGTATTCCTGCACGTTGAGCAAAAATTGCGTGAGGTCGCCGCCTTCGAGTTGCTTCCCGCCCTTCGCGGTGACGACGTGCTCTTCGGTGGCGCGCTTCATCAGCTCGCGCGAAAAATCGCGCTCGTCACGGATGTAGCGGTCCATCTTGCCGCGCTTGACGCGATAGAGCGGCGGCTGAGCGATATAGATGTGGCCTTTCTCAATCAGCTCGCGCATGTGGCGGAAGAAAAAAGTCAGCAGGAGCGTGCGAATGTGGCTGCCATCGACGTCGGCGTCGGTCATCAGAATCACTTTGTGATAGCGCAATTTCGCGGCGTCGAAATCGTCTTTGCCGATGCCTGTGCCGAGGGCGGTGATGATGGCGCGAATTTCCTCGTGGCCGAGCATCTTGTCGTAACGCGCTTTCTCGACGTTCAAGATTTTGCCCTTGAGCGGCAGGATGGCCTGATATTTGCGGTCGCGGCCCTGCTTGGCGGAACCGCCGGCGGATTCACCCTCGACGACGAAGAGTTCGCATCGCGCGGGATCACGCTCCTGGCAATCGGCGAGCTTGCCGGGCAGGCCGCTGGAATCGAGCGCGGATTTGCGGCGAGTCAGTTCGCGCGCTTTGCGGGCAGCTTCGCGAGCGCGGGCGGCGTCGATACATTTGCCGATGATTTTGCGCGCGATGGAGGAATGCTTGTCGAAGTATTCGCCGAGCTTTTCGTTGATCAGCTGCTCCACAAGGCCCTTGATGTCGCTATTGAGCTTGCCTTTGGTCTGGCCTTCGAATTGCGGCTGCGGCAATTTTACGGAGACGACGGCGACGAGGCCTTCCCGGACGTCGTCACCAGTGATCGAGATTTCATCTTTTTGTTCTCTGAGCATGCCGAAAGAGCTGGCGGCGTAGTTGATCGTGCGCGTGAGCGCGGAGCGAAACCCGGAAAGGTGCGAGCCGCCGTCGACGGTGTTGATTGTGTTGGCGAAGGAAAAAACATTTTCGGCATAGCTGTCGTTATATTGCAGCGCGATTTCCATGTCCACGGTGTCGCGCTTGCCTTCCATATAAATCGGCGAATCGTGGAGGACGTGCTTGCCGCGATTCAAGTGCTTAACGAATTCGGCGATGCCGCCGGTGAAGCGGAATTCGGCCTTTTTAGCGCTGCGCTCGTCTTCGAGCGTGATTTTCAGGCCTTTGTTGAGGAAGGCAAGTTCGCGGAGGCGTTGCGAAAGAGTGTCGTAGCTATAAGAGCTGGCAGCAAAAATGGAAGGATCGGGATGGAAGGTGATTTTCGTTCCGGTCTTTTTTGTTTTGCCGGTGTCTTTCAACTTCGACGTAGGCTGGCCTTTCTCGTAGCTTTGTTCCCAGACTTGCCCGTCGCGCCAAATTTCCAGATCGAGCCAGTCGGAAAGCGCGTTGACAACAGAGACGCCGACGCCGTGCAAGCCGCCGGAAACTTTGTAGGTGTCGCTGTCGAATTTTCCACCCGCGTGAAGAACGGTCATAACGACTTCGGCGGCGGGCTTTTTTTCGGTGGCGTGCATATCGACGGGAATGCCGCGGCCATTGTCCGTAACCGTGACGGAATTGTCGTCGTGAACGACCACATTGATTTCGTCGCAATAGCCCGCGAGCGCTTCGTCCACCGAATTATCGCAAACTTCCCATACCAGGTGATGCAAGCCGAGCTCGCCGGTCGAGCCAATGTACATGGCCGGGCGTTTGCGCACCGCTTCGATGCCGCCAAGGACTTTGATCGACGTGGCGTCGTATTTATGGCCTGCGCCTTTGGCAGACGTATTTTCTTTTTCGCCCATTCTGTGGCGCTCCTAGATTTCGAATCGGGAAGGCGGTCGCGCGGATTGGCTCGACGTGTGCCTGCCCATTGGCCTCAGCGCGTTCTCTTGCAAACGCAAACTGAAGCTCGAAGGGTTTTTCGCTTCATCCCGCGCCGCTCCGGCGGATCCGGTGGCGCGCGGCGAAGACTGATGGCCCCTTGCGGGCCGTTCTCAGGCATGCGCGAATCGTTTCAACGCGTCCTGGCGCGAACGCGAAAAAACCAGTCTTGCCTGGAGTAATTAAGTGACGGCCTGGAAAATCAGCCGATCAAAGTTACGCTCAAATTGTGTCTGAATTACCACCGAAATTGTAGCGGATTTTGACGGATGCGACAAGGTAATTCTCCCCTTTTACAATGACGTACAGCCCTTTGATTTCATATATTTACAAGCGGTCAATCGGGAGTTAACAGCGATCTACGTCGTCCGCAAGACTGGCTCTTTTTCCGGCAATAAACTGAGCGTTTTTCATGGGTGGAATCCGTCTCGCATTCGTTCGAGCATCAGCGTAAGCACGAAGAGCGAAAAGCTGGCTACCGAGAAAAGCGTGCAGTTCGTGAATCGAGAAAATTATGTGAAGTCAAGGATTTTCGTGAGTAAATGCGACTGACCTGACGTTGTGGAAAAACTGTGAATCACCTGTGAATGGGGCGCGCCCTCTTCGCTCAGTTTTCCCTTGCTCCTTTGCTTGCGTTTAGGCAGAATCCGCGCTCGCACTTGAACACGTGCGGCGGGCTTTGCACTTCAGCAGTCTCGTGGCGGCACCGCTTGGGGCGGAGATTCTGTCGCGAGACTGAATCATAGGATAGCTCGACAAAACCCCTTTCACGGGGTAGGGTTTTCCACAACATTTCCACTGGTGTGGAAATCGGCGGAGTTCTATTTCTACTGTGAATGCCTGGGACAAAATTCTCCAACACATGGAGCGGCGGGTTAACGCCCACAGTTTCTCGACGTGGTTTCGCCCGACACGCCTGGAAGCCGCAGACGATGAACGCCTGTTGATTCGCGTTCCGACGGCGATATTCCGCAAACGCCTAACTCAAACCTATGGAGACCTGTTACAGGCAGTCTTAGCTGAAGTAGGCAGTCCAAATACGCGCCTCGAATTTATCTGCGCGGAAATGGAACCGAGGACCGGGACGGCCGCTGCGCCGGCCCAGGCGAAACTCGATTTTGACTCAGCCAATCATCAACTGAATCCGCGGTACACTTTCGAAACATTTGTTGTGGGAAGCAGTAACCAGTTCGCGCACGCAGCAGCGCAGGCGGTGGCGGAGCAACCCTCCAAATCCTATAACCCGCTATTCCTGTACGGCGGGGTAGGCTTGGGAAAAACTCACCTGATGCATGCGATTGGGCACGCGATCCGGCGGCGCAATCCCGCGTCGCGGCTCATGTACGTGAGCGCCGAGAAATTCACCAATGAAGTGATCGCAGCGGTGCGTTTTGACCGCATGAGCGCGTTTCGCGACCGCTTCCGCACAATGGACATATTGCTCGTCGACGATATTCAATTCATTGCCGGCAAAGAGCGGACCCACGAAGAATTCTTCCACACATTCAACGCCCTATACGAACAGCAGAAGCAAATCGTAATCTCGTCGGACTGTCCACCAAAAGAAATTTCGGCGATTGAAGAGCGGCTGCGCTCGCGCTTTGAATGGGGGCTGATCGCAGACATCCAGCCGCCCGACCTCGAGACCAAGATTGCAATTTTGCAGAGAAAAGCGGAGAGCGAGCAGGCCAAAATCGGTGAAGACGTAGCCGAATTCATCGCGCGCTCGATCAAATCGAATATTCGCGAGTTGGAAGGGGCGCTGATTCGTTTGCTGGCGTATGCGTCGCTTACTGGAGTGGAGCTCAGTGTCGCAACGGCGCAACAAGTATTGAAGAATTTGATCGACACGCAAGAAAAGAAGGTTTCTATCGAGCAGATTCAACGGCGCGTAGGTGAGCATTTTGGGATGCGGGGACAGGATTTGAAGGTTCGCAGCAATTCCAAAGCGATTGCCTTCCCGCGCCAGGTTGCCATGTACATGGTGAAGCAGCTTACGTCGGCATCGTTGCCCGAGATTGGACGCCAGTTCGGCGGGAAGCATCACACAACGGTGTTGCATTCGATCCACAAGATCGAAAATCTGCGGCACACTGATAAAGAATTGAACAAGACGATTAACAGGCTACTCGACTCGTTTGGTTAGAGTTGAGTGGGTTTTCCGCCGTTGTGATTCCTGTGGCATGTGACTTTCGCGTGGATCTGTTGTCGCTCGCGGTCTGTGAAAGGATTTCCTCACAAGCGCGCGGCTGTCCACAAGCTTCGTAAGTGCCAAGCTAAACAAGGAGTGTGGCGTGGCGAGATTTCCGAAGAATCCACAGGTGCGGCGGCTACTACGGTATTTCAGGTTTATTCAAATAAAGAAAAGAAGTAAAGTACAGCACAGCAAAACGCGATTCGGTGAGGAAAATGCACGATGGAATTTAGCGTAAAAAGAAGTGATTTGCTCGACGAATTGGATTTGACGCAGGGTGTCATCGAGCGCAAGACGACGATCCCCATCCTTTCACATCTGCTCTGCGAGGCGAAAGACAATCGTCTGTTTATCACCGCGACCGATCTCGAGTTGAGCATCCGCACGTCATGCGAAGCAAAAGTGAAAAAAGAGGGCGCAGGCACGATTCCCGCGAAGAAGCTGCTTGACCTGGTGCGGCTGCTTCCAGAGGGGGAAATTCGCTTTAAACTCCTCGATAATCACTGGGTGCAGATCGTTTGTGACCGCAAGTCATACAAAATGGTCGGTATGTCGAAAGAAAACTTTCCAGCGCTGCCTGAGTTTCCCCACACCCTCGTGAAGCTGCCGGCAAGGCTTTTTGCGAGCTTGATCACGAAGACAATCTTCGCGATTTCGCAGGAAGAGTCACGTTACACGCTGAATGGCGCTCTCGTGGTGTTGAATCCCGCCACACTGACAATGGTTGCGACCGACGGTCACCGGCTTGCCATGGTAGAGATGAGCCAGAAACTCGTAGGGCTGCCAGGAGAAGTCCGCGTCCTTGTACCCAAGAAAGCCATGACCGAAGTGCAGCGATTGTGCGGCCAGGTGGACGACGATGCCGAAATGGAGTTTGCGCAGGATGAGAGCCACCTCTTCTTCCAATTCGGCGGAAGGCTGCTGACCTCACGCAAACTAACCGGCACGTTTCCGAATTATGAGGCAGTGCTGCCGCGCGAGGTCAATAAGACTGTCGTACTCGAGCGCGCCGAGCTGCAGGACGCATTGCGCCGCGTTTCGCAGCTCGCCGACCAACGCTCGCACGCCGTGAAATTCGTGCTGGCGAAAGAAGGCGTGGAGATTTCCGCGTCGAGCCCGGAATATGGCGAAGCGAAAGAAGCCATTGAAAAAGAATTCAAGGGTGAGCCGATCAGCATCGGATTTAATGCGCAGTACCTACTCGATTTTCTCTCGGCGGCAGCCGACGGTCCAGTCTCCGTCGAATTGAAGGACGACCAGTCCGCGGGCCAGTTGCGCCCCATGGCCGACGAGTCGTGCCGCTACCGCTACGTCGTCATGCCCATGCGCATTTGAAGCAGTGCGCCAATTTTGGAGATTTGCACCGCGTCATCACCCGCCTGCCGTGTTTCTATCACCTGCGCTGAATCTTCCCTGACCGTGAGGACAGGGAATTCGTTGAGGACACTCGCGCCATGATGAGGCCGCGGGATTGCCGATTGCGTTTACGCTAGAGGAGGCACGGGGCCTCTGGCGAACACGTTTCCCCTCAGCATTGATCTTGCTGGATGGGTTACACAGAGGACGGCAGGGGTGTCGATGAAATTCAGTTTTAATTTCAGGCCTTCGGCCGAAGAGGATGAGAAAACGGTTGCAGCCGGGGACGAATCGAAGTCCGCGGGCTCACTGAACTATTGGTGCCGAAAATTCGGCGATCCGGAGTTGGACGAGATTGTCGAGGACCATCGCGCGTGGGTCGAATCGCGCGGCGAGGGCGGCCGAAAAGCAGACCTTATCGGCGCGAATTTTGAAGGCGTTGATTTGATGGGCGCTGAGCTGCCCGGCGCGAACTTGCTGCGCGCGAATCTGAAGGGCGCCGATCTGCTGCTTGCCGATTTGCGCGGCGCGTGCCTGATTGAAGCCGACCTGACCGACGCAAATCTCGTCAGCACAAATTTGCGCGGCGCGAGTTTGGCGGGTGCGAACTTGGCGACTGCAACCGGCCTGGTGGCGCGGCAACTCGCCGGTGCGAGCCTTTTCGGCGCAGAGTTGCCCGAATCAATTTATCCCTTCGAAGGACTTGCAAAAATCACGTCTGTCTCCAGGATTCTGCGCGTGCTTTTGGTGACGATGACAATCGTATGCGCGTTTGTATGGCTAATTGTCGCGAGAACAAAGGACGTGCAGCTTCTGAGGAATTCTCCGGCGCTGGGCAACGCGATGCCCACGGTCGCGTTCTATTTGGTTGCACCTCTGCTGCTCGCCGGCGCGTACATTGGCTTCCATTTCTTTTTGCAACGATTGTGGGACGCTCTCGGCGAATTGCCGGCTGTCTTTCCGGATGGCCGAAGACTTGCGGAATACGTTCCAGCGTCAGTCATAGCGCTCGCGCCGGCGCGCCTCGACGAGCTCGATACGGAGCGGGCGTCTCTTCGTTTCTTGCAGCGCGTGATTTCCAAGCTGATGGCGTACTGGATGATTCCGGCGTCCCTTGTTTTACTGTGGGCGCGCTATCTGACCGAACAGGACCTGCGTGGCAGCCTGTTGCAGATATTTTTCATTCTGCTCGCCGCAGCAATGAGCGGTTTTCTGCCCGGCAACGCGAGCAGCATATTTGCGTCGATGCGGAGCGATTCGAATGAGGCAAGACAATTCGCGAAGCCCTGGCAAAGCGGCCCGTTCACGACAGCGACACTGATCGCATGCGTGCTTTTGCTCGCGCTTTCATTAGGCGCCATTTTGGGGGCTCCGCATGGGCATGGGCGCGCGCCGGAATTGGGTCCGACTAACTTTCGCCGGTGGACCGCTGATATTTTCTGGCTCGTGCGTTACGATCCATTTCCCGATGTAACGAATGCTGCGATTTCGGCCGTTCCACCAGGATGGTCCGGAAAAGATGAGGACCTGGCGCTTGTGAAGGGCGCACGGCTTTCGTATGCGAGTCTACGCTACGCGCAGGCGTCGCATTCCTTCTTCGCAAATGCCCGGATGCAGAACGCCGACCTGCGCGGTGCATATCTCTCGCAGGCGGACTTCCGCGGTGCGAACTTGCGAGAGGCGAATTTCGATTCAGCCGTTCTCGATCGATCGGACCTGGCCGGCGCAGATCTCACCTACGTTTTCTTGGAGGGCGCAATCATGGTGAGTGCAAGACTTGATGGAGCGAATATGTACGCCGCCAACCTGTCAAATTCCCGGCTGGTGCGAGCGAGCCTCCAGAAGGCCGATCTGCGCGACACCAACATGAACAACGCGGAAATGAATCAAGCGGACTTTCGCGGAGCCTATCTGGGCTCGGCAAGAATGGCCGACGCAAAACTCGAAAATGTTCAGTTCAACGGAGCGTTTCTTGACGCAGCGGATCTGCGAGGAGCTGACTTGCGCAGTGCGATTTTTCAAGGCACGATTCTCGGCGGGACTGAACTCAATGGCGCAAATTTGGACGGAGCTGATTTTCGGGGCGCGCTTGCGATTTCCGCCGCGCAGATTTGCTCCGCCATGAGCCGCGTGGGAACCCAAATGGACGAGAGTATCGAGCAACAGGTCGCGGCCCTCTGCGGAAACTGATGAGTATTATTGCTTAGCTTTGGCGGCCGGCGTTATGGGTTGATCCGGGCGTGCGAACTCGAAGATGCCGTGAGGATCGTCGGCAAGAAGCAAGCGATGCGGCTCGACGAGAATTGACGTGGCTGCCAGGTCTTCTCCACTGCTGGTGAGTGTGCGATATTTTCCGGTGCGGTTCCCGTCCTTGTCGAACTTCATCAAGTCGTCGCCCAGCGCGACCCAAACTTCTTCCGTCGCGGGATCCACGCCGATCGCATTGATCACTTTTTGGAGCTGAGGGGCTGTGTTCTGCTGATCCAGCCGGTAAATGGTCCTCCGCATCGCCTGCGCCGTGGGATAGACATCAATTGTCTTGAGCGAAATTTGATAGGCGCTATAGCCGAACGCATCGTATTTGCGGACGGTCGGCTCGGGCAAATAGCTGAACGCATAATAAATGTGGCTCGCGGGATCGCCGGCAAGGCGTCCGATATTGAGCATGCGATTTAATTGCTGGTGCTCAGCCAGGTCGGAGAAGTCGCCAAACTCGCGCAGATCTTTTCCGGCCATATTGTAAACCGTGACAAGCTCACCGGATTTTAAGCTGGCAACCGCGATTTCCCCGCCCGGAAGCGCGACCACAGAAGTTGGAGCATCCACAGGAATCGAAAGCGTGAGCGTGCCTTCGTGAGAGTAAATCTTCACGGCATTCGCGCCGCGATCCGCCACGTACACACGGCCCGAAGCGTCCACATCCATATCCTCGCCGTAGACAATCGACGCCGCGCCTGTCGCATTCGTGGGAATCTGCCCGAGGAAAGTGTTGCCAGCGGTGTAGACGCGCACATCCGGGTCCATGGTCGAGAGGAAGTAATAGCGGCCGGCGGCGTCGCGCTTCACCGCCTTGATGCCCGGGCCAATATCGGGGAACAGGCGCGCGCGAGCCGTGATTTCGATCTCCATCTCCTCCTGTGCGGAAGAACTGCCAACCGAAAATAGAAGGAAAGCCAAGCAGAAGAGTGCACCGGCGGCAAATAAAATCGCGATTCGGCTGGGCTGGTTTTTCATGATGCTAAACGGCAACCGGCATTTTCAGACCAAGTGAGATGCATTGCGGGCCGCTGAGGTTTTCGCGTATTGTGATGGAGACGCGAACTTATCACGGACTCTTGTTGCGGCTTCAACCCGGCGTTTCCCCGTCACTTTTTCGGCTTCCAAAAGCTCGGGTTGCCGGCGGCAAAATCCTCACGGACATGACTGTCCTGCGGGTTCAGCGCGTAGATTTCGCTATCCCAGGAGACGTATGCAGTGCGCGCGATTTCCTCCATGCGCCCCTCGACCGTTTTGCCTTCGGCATCGCGGAGCCTTTTGGCTCTGCCGATGTAGTCATCCATCTCTTTCAACGAACGCATGGGCATGATGAAGACGAAGGTCGTGGCCGGTGCGCCTGCATTTACTTGGTAAAGAACCCAGGGCGAGTCAGCGTTCACCCTGGCATATGCGACGGAAAGGTCCTTCATGGCTTCGGCGAATTCGGATTCGTACCCCTGACGCACGACAACCGTAGCGACACGGAGGATCCGCGCCTTCCGGAGGTCAATAGTATTCGCGCGATAGCCAACATCGTCGCGTCGCACAGCAAGCGCATTTGTCACACCGCGGGTGTAACCGAGCAGCCGCTCCTGCAGCGGCATCAATTCGGGATGCGCCACCATCGCCTCGCCAAGAGCATGCAGCACAGTTTCGGCATCCGCGAACGAATCGAGAAAATTGAGGGACATTGCGTCGGGCGAGCCGGTCAAGGATTGCGATGTCAGCCAGTAGACCGGAATTTTCGCGCGACTATAGCTATCGGCGATTCTCGCTAGAAGGTCAGCGTAGGCACTTTCTTTTCCCGGAATGAGCGCCTCGTGCACGATATTGATGACTTTCGACGGGGCGCCCGCCTGCGACAATGGTTGATTGGTTTGGCCCGGTGCGATCGGGGAGACTGCCCATAGCCCCGCCAGAAATATGGCGATAACAAGGAAGACGCTTTTGAGTCGCATAAAAAGAATCCTCCGCGGGGACTAGTCAGCGTGAAAGACAAGATGCTCGATCGAGCGAGCGCGGCCGGTAGTTTCGTCGACGTCGATCAGTACGGTGTGCATCTGCACGTCACCCTCAGCCACTTCAAAGCGCGCCGGAAGCCCATTGAGGAACCGGTCGATGATGCCTTCCTTGCCCATGCCGATGATTGAATCGTGCGGCCCGGTCATGCCCACATCGGTGATGAACGCAGTGCCTTTAGGCAGAACGTGAGCGTCGGCCGTAGCGACGTGCGTGTGCGTTCCCACGACGGCGGAAACCTTGCCATCCAGAAACCAGCCCATGGCCTGCTTTTCAGAAGTTGTTTCCGCGTGCATGTCCACGACAATCACCTTCACTTCGGGCGGAACGCGCGCGAGTTCGCGCTCTGCTGCGCGAAATGGGCAATCAAGCGCGGTCATAAACGTGCGCCCCTGCAGATTTAAGACGGCATAGCCCACGCCCTTTCGCGAAGTCCCAATGTATAGGCCACTGCCGGGAGCGCCATCTGGGAAATTTGCCGGGCGCAGCAGTCGCGGCTGGTGCGGCAAATAATCAAAAATTTCCTTGCGGTCCCAGATATGGTTTCCCCCGGAGAGCACTTCCGCTCCAGAAGCGAAAAGCTCGTCAGCAAGCCGCGGGGTGACGCCGAAACCGGAAGCGGCGTTTTCACAATTGGCGATGGCGAGATCGATCTTCTGCTGCGCGATGATGTCCGCGAGATGGTCGTGCACAATCCGCCGGCCGGGCGAACCTACGATGTCTCCCACAAAAAGAATACGCATGAGCTAGAGTTTTGATGCTAGAGGTTGAAGGCCGGGAAAGACAACCAAAATTTCCAAGATTCTTTCGCGATGGCCTCCGCGAGAAAAACGGAGCGGTCCACTTCGCCGTACGCAGCTAGGCCCCTGAACCCCTGATCTAAGTGGGCGCCCAACGCCTGCCTTTAGGCTTTCCTGGCCCGATTGCTCGAGAGAGGACATGCACACCGGCAGGACGACAAGGACTCCCGGGGTTTCAGTGTTGGTTCAAAGTAGCCATCGCGGCGAAACGCGCATCGCAGGCCAACTCCGCAATTCATTGTAACAGGATGTCAGCGCAGCGTTTTTAGATAAGCGACAATCTGCCAGCGGCGCTCCGCGGGCAATCCGGACCAGGAAGGCATTCCGGCTCGAAGGTTCCCGTTACGGAGAAACCATTCCAGTTGTCCCGGAGAGGCATTTTGGATCGCAGGCGATCTGATATCCACGGCGCGCTCCATTCCGCGCGCATTTCCTCCGTGGCACTTGGCGCAATGCTGGCGATATAATTTCTCGCCAGCGAACACGGCGTCTGGCTGGTTGTCATAAGGGTTTGGCCGCGAGGCGGCCTTGCGGGGCGTTTCCGCGATAACGTTCATCACACCGCTCGTTGTCTGCCCGGAGATTGCGGAAACAGCGCCAATGAGGCAGAGGCAGGGAAGAACTACGAGCGCAAATGTGAACTCCCCGAGCCGGTTCGTCAGAACATCCTCCTGAGGTGGCGGCCGATCTGGCCGACTTCGTAGGAGACTCCCCAACGAAGCAGGAACCGATGGCTCCGGTCGTTCAGTCCCCAGCCGGGCGACAAACGAAACGTCATACCATTTGGCAATTGCCAGCCGACAATGGTAGCTCCGTAGTGCGATGTTGCTGATAATGTCAGGCTTTCCGTGCTGCCAAGGCCACCGTAAAACTCAGCGCCTGCCAGAAAATTTTCGCGGCAGAAGTTGCATGGCCGTGGCGCAGCATCCAGCCGCAGCGGGCGGCTTGCCCCGATGGCATAACCGAATTCCCAAGGTGCGAAAGCCAGATTTTTCTCCGCAATGAAATTCTCAGAGACGTTCCAGCCTTTGAAGTCGCTTGACAGGATCAACTTGGTTTCAATCTCGCGTTTATGCTCAATGCGCGCCGTGGCGTTTAAATCTGCCATGTCAGCTTCCGAATCGTGACCGACGACTTCCAGGAGCGTCTTGTCCGCGCCATTGATATTTTCGAATTCGAAATACAGGAGCGGATTAATCCAGTGCTCATGCATCAGCGGTCGGAGGCGATTCTCCCAACGGACACCAGTGAAAAGCGCGCTGTCGCCAAACGTAGATTGGCCCTCGAGATAGACTTCTGTAGTCCACCAGGCCTTGACGCCATATTCAAAACTCAGCGAACTGGCAAGGAAGGGGCTCGTGGGACGTTGCGTGCCCAAGATGGAATTCGACTCGATTTCGAAATTGCCAGGCTCTTCAAGATGATGGGAATATGAGACGAAATACGGTGTCTCCTGCGCTCTGCCAGGGGCGGGCGCTGATAACAAAAAAATGAGCACAGCCACACCTAAGATGGCGGAACGCCAAGCCAAGGATGGATTCCTCCTCGAAGTTATTGAGTGCTAGAAGGCGGGGTTTCCAATCACCCTCAAAAGAGTCAAGATTCTACTCTAGATGATACTGAGTATCAAGAAAGATTTGAATGCCGGGCTCCCTGTGGTGACTGTTTGTTCTAATTCACCTCCAAATTAGACTTGCAGGACGTCACCGTCGCGGGCGACGGCGCGGTATATCACCGGGTCAATAAACACCGCAAGGCACAAGCGCGAAATCAATCCCGCGACGATCACGATGGCAAATGGCCGCTGTGTGTCTGAGCCGATGCCGTGTGAAAGAGCGGCAGGCAGCAATCCGAGGCACGCCACGAGCGCGGTCATCATGATGGGCCGCAATCTCAAGAGCGCCGCTTCGCGTGTGGCGGTGCGGATGTCCTGGCCGTTCAAGCGCAGCTTATTGATGAACGAGTAGAGGATCACCGCTGTCTCGACCGACACGCCCATAAGCGCAAGCAAACCCAGAATCGATGAAACACTGAACGGAGTGTGCGTGAGCTTCAGCGCAAGGAGCGCGCCGACTGGCTCCGTGATGAGCACGCCGATGGCAATCCCGATCGGGAATTTGAAATTGCCATAAAGAGCGAAGAGGATGAAAAATATAAGCAACACAGCGACCGGGCCGACCAGATCCAGCTGCTTTTTCGCCGCAACCAGTTCATTGTATTCGCCACCCCACGTGACGGTGTATCCCAGCGGCAGTCTGACTGCCTTTTTCAGCGCGGCCTGCCCAGCGAGGACGGCGCTTTGAAGGTCGCGCCCTTCGATGCTGTACTGGACTCCGATATAGCGCGAATTGCTTTCGCGATAGATAAACGACGCTCCCAGATTTTCCTCTATATCAGCCAACTGGCTCAGGGGAATGAGTTGCCCGGACGGCGTGCCGACGAGCAAATTGCCGATTTGAGTTGGACTCGAGCGGAACTGTGGTTCCATGCGCACCACGAGATCGAACAGCTTTTCGCCCTGGATCACCTGCGTGGCAGCTTGTCCGCCAACTGCCGCCTGAATTACCGCTTCCACGTCGGCGACATTGATTCCGTATCGCGCAATTTTGTCGCGATCGACGTTGATCAGCAGGCTCGGCTGGCCGAGCTCCCGGACAACGGTAAGTTCCGTGAAGCCCGGCACGCGTTCCAACGTGCGCTTGATCTCGAGGGCTTTTTCTTGCAGCACGCTCAAGTCCGGACCGTAAATCTTGACCGCCAAGGCGCTTTTGAGCCCGGTGAGTGCTTCGTCAACCGCATCTTCCGCAGGCTGTGTGTAATTAAAAATCACCCCCGGGAAAGCCGCGAAGCGCTTCTGGAGATCTGCGGTCAATTCTTGTTTATTTCGAATTGCGGTTTGCCGCCAAGTCTTATCGCCGTAAGGCGCCAACCCGACGTAAAATTCGTCATTAAAGAAGCCTGTGGGATCCGTGCCGTCATCGGGACGGCCAAGTTCAGAACCCACCTGTGTCACCATGGGGTAAGACATCAGGATGCGCCGCACTTGCGGAGAAAACTTGCTGGCCTCCTCGAAGGAAATCGTGTACGGCATGGTCGCGCGCACCCATAGCGCGCCTTCATCGAGGTGAGGCATGAATTCGCCGCCGATAAAGGGCACCAGGATGAGCGTCAAAGCAAAAATCACGACGGCTGCGACCAACGTCAACGCAGAATGATCGAGGCACCAGTCGAGCCGGCGTCCGTAAAAATTTTTCAGGGATTCGAACGGCTTGTTGACGTGTTCCCGGACATTCTTGAACCAATAGGAGCACATCACCGGGACGAACGTCAGGGTAAGAATCAGCGCGCCCAACAGGGCGAACGCCATTGTGTCCGCCATGGGATGGAACAGTTTCCCGGACGCGCCGCTCAAGGCGTAAATCGGAATGTAACCCGCGATGATGACGGCGATCGAATAAAAAACAGGCCGGTCGACGTCGGCGGCGGCCGCGGTGATGACGTCATGGAGCTTATAATTTTGCCCCGCGCGCAGGCCCAGTTCGCGATAGATATTTTCCACCATCACCAGCGTGCCATCGATGATGATTCCAAAATCAATTGCGCCGATGGATAGCAGGTTGGCGTCAACGCCCTTGGCGTGCAGACAGACGAATGAAAAGAGCAGCGCCAGCGGAATTGTGAGGGCCACGATAACGGCGGCGCGCACGCTGACCAGGAAAATAAAAAGCACCAGCAAAACGAGCAGCATGCCGCGGACCAGATTGCCCTCGACCGTATCGATGGTCACCCGAACCAGGTCGCTGCGGTCATAGAAAGGGTGGACTTTTACATCGGGCGGCAGAAGGTGCTGGTTCAGGTTGTTGGTCATTGCCTCGACGCCTGACAGCACGTCCTGGGTTTGCTCGCCGCGGCGCATCAAGATGACGCCTTCGACCGCGTCATCGGTATTCATGAAGCCGAATTCGCCGAGTCGCGGCGCGTGACCGATGGTCACTTGGCCGATGTCGCGCACGCGGACCGGAACGCCGTTCTGGCTTCCAACGATTGTGTCGCCGATATCCTGCACGTCGCGCATCAGGCCTAGCCCGCGAACGTAGTAGAACTGGCCGCCCTGCGAATAGAAGCCGCCGCCCGCGTTCCCATTGTTGTTGCCGAGTTGCTGAAAGACCTGCGGAACGGAGACGCCATACGCGAACAACTTAGTAGGGTCGAGGAGAACCTGATACTGCATGGTGGTGCCGCCGAAACCGGAATCGTCGGCCACACCCTGAATGGACCGGTAGTGGCGGTTCATCATCCAATCTTCAATGGTCTTCAACTCCTGGGGCGTTCGATCTGGGCTTTGCAGCACGTAGCGGTAGATCAGGCCGCTGGGACTGAACAACGGCGACATGTTGGGCGTCACGCCGCTGGGAAGCGTGGCATTCCCGATGCGCTCGAAAGCC
>DATEHB010000024.1:0-10502 GCA_035279805.1 Candidatus Acidiferrales bacterium | reverse complement strand
AGCACCGTCAATCGCAGCTCCGTGATGGATTATCCACCGCCGCTTGTCAGCGTCGGAGCGAATGGCGTGCCGGATGTCTCGAACGCGTACGCAGTTGGCATCGGCGATTGGGATAAAGTCGCGATTGATTTTGGTTACCGCCAATTCGCGAAGCGAACGAATGAGAAGCAAGCTCTCAATAAGATTCTCGACGACGCCTTTTCGCACGGCCAGGTTTACCTGTCCGATCAAGACGCCCGTCCACTCGGCTCCGCAAGTCCCGTCACGCATTTGTGGGACGTGGGCAGCAACGACCTCGATGGATTGAAGCAGGTGATGGCCGTCCGTGCCGCGGCGCTCAAGCGTTTCTCCGAAGACGCTATTCCGCTAAATGCCCCGATGGCGACGCTCGAAGATGTGCTCGTCCCGATTTACCTCTACCACCGCTATCAAGTCACCGCCGTCGCAAAAAGCATTGGCGGCCTCGATTATTCGTTCAATGTGCGCGGCGGCGTGCAAAAAGGTCCGGAAATCGTCCCGGCGTCACAGCAGCGCGCCGCGATTCGCGCCGTGCTCGACACTTTGCAGCCCAACGTGCTCGCGTTACCGGAACCACTCCTCAAGCGAATCCCGCCACGCCCGCCCGAGTTTCCAAACTCAAATGAAAATTTCGAGCGCCGCACTTCTCCCGCGTTCGATTCTCTTGCGCCTGCCGAAGCCGCCGCGGAAATCGTCGCCAGTCTTCTCCTCGAACCGAATCGCGACCAGCGCATGGTGGAATATCATGCGCGCGAAGCAAGTTATCCTGCCTTCTCGGAATTGCTCGATGATCTGGTTGGCGCCACGTGGAAGGCGCAGCCGCAAGACGGCTACGAAGGCGCCATCCAGCAAACGGTGGACTCCGTGGTTCTCGATCATTTGATGGTTCTCGCCGCCGACGATCACGCCGCGTCACAAACGCGCGCGATTGCGTCGCTGAAACTCAACGAGCTGAAGAGCTGGCTTGCGGCGCAGTCGAAATCCGGCACAAACGACAGCCGCCGCGCACAATTCTTCTTCGCAGCGCAGGAAATCGACCGCTTCGAAAAGAATCCCGCCACACTGCATTTGACGCTTCCGGCCCCGCCGCCGGCAGGCGATCCCATCGGCGCGGACGGCTGGCAGTAACCGCCAGTATATAAGCATAACTTGACAATAGTACGACGCGCTGCGTAGGCTCACGCGCGTACTTAATGGAGCCCGACCGATACTTGGGATGGTTGGCGCTCGCGCTCACACCGGGACTGGGCGCGCGCATGGCCGGGAAATTGCTGCGTTCATTCGGCAGCCCGGACGGGATTTTCAGTGCGTCGCTGACCTCTCTTGAATCCCAACACCTTCCCGCCGCCGTCGCGCAGGTCATTCATTCACGCCAACCGATGAGCGCCGCAGCCAAGGAAATGGCGCTTGCGGAAGCGGCTAAATGCCGCCTGGTAACGTGGGACGAGCCCGTGTATCCGCAACTCCTCCGCGAAATCTACGATCCGCCTCCGCTGCTCTATGTAAAAGGAAACGCGGAGCTTCTAAACCGTCACGCCATCTCGATCGTCGGGACGCGTCGTCCGACACCTTACGGGAATCAAATGGCAGAGCGGCTGGCACGCGACCTGGCCGACCGCGGCCTGGTAATCGTCAGCGGTCTGGCGCGCGGAATCGACGCTGCCGCACATAAAGGGGCGCTCAGCTCCGTGCCAGGAACCACCATTGGCATTCTTGGCTGCGGCGTCGATGTTATATATCCGAAGGAGAACCGAAAGATTTTTGCGGAAATCGAGCAGCGAGGGGCGATTATATCCGAGTTTCCCATGGGAGCGTTTCCGGCGCCCCAGAATTTCCCGATTCGCAACCGGCTGATTGCGGGAATGGCGCGCGGAGTTGTGGTAGTCGAGGGAGCGCAGTATTCTGGTTCACTGATCACCGCCCGGCTCGCAATGGAATCCAGCCGCGAGGTTTTCGCCGTGCCCGGAAACGTGACGCAGCCCATGGCGTTTGGGCCCAATCAGTTGATCAAACAGGGCGCGAAGCTGGTGGCGTCCTGGGAAGACGTGATCGAGGAGTTGCCGACGCCGATCCGCGCGGAGATTTTGCCTGTCGAGACAACGGATGGCGCCGCGCGTGCATCGTTGGTGGAGCAAAGTTTGGGCCCAGCCGGGAAGGCGCTCTACGCTATGCTCGAAGTAGATAGCGCCCGGCACGTTGACGATTTGGTTGAACACTCCGGGCTGAGCTCTTCAGAAGTTTTGTCGTCGCTCTTCGAGCTGGAGATGAAGGGCCTGGTGCAGCAATTGCCGGGCAAGCAATTCTTGAAAGTTTTGCTGTAACGGTACAAACGGGAAAGGAATCTCGAGGAATTATGGGACGTTCGCTAGTGATCGTCGAATCGCCGGCCAAGGCCAAGACGATCAACAAATATCTCGGGCGCAATTACACCGTCCGCGCCTCCTACGGCCACGTGATGGATCTGCCGAAGAAAGAGCTCGGCATAGACATCAAGGACGAGTTTGAGCCGACGTACACGGTCATTCCCGGCAAATCGAAAATCTTGAATGAGCTCAAGAAGCTCGGTGCGGACGCTGACGCAATTTACGTCGCCACCGACCCGGACCGCGAGGGCGAAGCCATCGGCGCGCATCTCGTCCACTTCTTGACCGGAACGCAAATCGCCGTCGAGCCAGAAGAAAAAGATGGTGCGAAGGGCGCCGAGAAGAACGGCGACAAGTCCGCCAAGGACGGCAAGAATGGCGCGCCAAAGAAGAAGAAAGAAAAAAAGAGCAGAGTCGACCGCAAAAAGATCTTCCGCGTGATGTTTCACGAAATTACGCCCAAGGCCATCAAGGCCGCTTTCGAGCACGCCGGGGCGCTGGATACGAATCTTGTGGACGCGCAGCAGGCGCGTCGCGTTCTCGACCGCCTCGTGGGCTACAAAATTTCGCCGCTCCTCTGGGACAAAGTGCGCCGCGGCCTGTCGGCCGGCCGCGTGCAAACTGTCGCCCTGCGCCTGATCGTTGATCGCGAACGCGATATTCGCGCCTTCACCCCCAAGGAATACTGGACCATCCACGCCATGGTGGCCGCGGGTGAGCCCCCTGCATTCGAAGCGAAGCTTTGGCGCTACAAGGGCGAGGAAATCGAAGTCCCGAATGCCGAAAAGGCGCAGGAAATCGTCGGCACGGTAGAGAGTGCTGACTGGCAGGTCGCGAGCGTCGCGCAAAAAGAGAAGCGCCGCTGGGCTCCGCCGCCGTTCACCACTTCCAAGCTCCAACAGGCCGCGTACAATCGCCTGCGCTTTTCCGCGAAGCGCACCATGATGCTGGCGCAGCGTCTTTATGAAGGCGTCGAGCTCGGCGACGAAGGCTCCGTGGCGCTCATCACTTACATGCGCACGGATTCGGTAAACGTGTCGAGCGACGCGATTTCGCAAGTGCGTGACTTCGTCAGCTCGAGCTACGGTCCGGGCTACGTTCCCGAAAAACCGAATTTCTTTCGCTCGAAAAAGCAGGCCCAGGAAGCCCACGAAGCCATTCGCCCCACCGACGTCGCGCGCTCGCCCGACGAAGTGAAGCGCTACCTCGACGAAGACATGTTCAAGCTCTACCAACTCATCTGGCAGCGATTCGTCGCCTCGCAAATGGTGCCTGCCGTGTTCGACCAGACCACTATCGACATTTCCGCTGCTGATTACATTTTCCGCGCCAGCGGTTCCGTGATGAAGTTCGATGGCTACTTAGCGGCTTATTCCGCTTCACGCGATGACGAAGACAAGGGCGAAGCCGCCGACCAGGTGCCCGGCGCAGCGCCCGCCGCCGAAGAAGATGCCGACGCCGAAGGCCGCAGTCTTCCGCGCGTCACCGAAGGCGAGCGCCTGCGTCTCGAAAAGATCCGTCCTGATCAGCATTTCACCGAGCCGCCGCCGCGTTACACGGAAGCGACGCTGGTGAAAGAACTCGAAGATAAAGGTATCGGCCGGCCTTCTACATACGCATCCATTATCTCCACGATTGTTGAACGTGAGTACGTCAACAAAGAACAGGGCCGCTTCACTCCAACGCTGCTCGGCGAAAAAGTCAGCGACCTGCTCGTGAAAAGTTTCGAGGACATTTTCGACGTGGGCTTTACCGCGCGCCTGGAAGACGAGCTCGATGAAATCGAGGAAGGGAAGCTCGCCTGGCGAAAGTCCGTCAAGGGATTCTGGAAACACTTCGAGGACGATTTGGAGAAGGCCGAAGGCGAAATGGAGTCGTACAAAGCCGGCATCCCCACTGATGAGAAGTGCCCCAAGTGCGAAAAGGGCATGCTCCTCGAACGCATCAGCCGCCACGGCTTTTTCCTCGGCTGCGAGCGTTATCCTGATTGCGATTACATTCGCGATATCTCCGACACAGGCAGCGAGGAAGTCGAAGGCGACAACACGATCGAGTATTGCCACAATTGCGGCCGCGAAATGGTGATGAAGCGCGGCCGTTTTGGCGCATTTTTGGCCTGTTCCGGATATCCGGACTGCAAGACGACGCGCCGGCTGGCGGCCGGAACTAGAAAGGCGCGCCAGCCCGACGAGCCGCTCGACGAGAAATGCCCCACGTGCGGCGAACAGCTTCTAAAACGTCACGGCCGCTTTGGAGAATTCATCGGCTGCTCGAAGTATCCGAAGTGCAAATACACGCGGCCCATCACGCTTGGAATCAAATGCCCCAAATGCGGCGAAGGCGAATTCGTGCGCCGCGGCACGGCTAAGGGGCGCGGGCGCGGCAGAATTTTTTATGGCTGCAGCCGCTATCCTGATTGTGATTACACGTCACCGCACGAGCCGCTTCCTGAACCATGTCCGAGATGCGGGGCGCCGTTCATCGTGCTCAAGCGTTCCAAGCACGGCGCATTCCGCGCGTGCGCAAAGGAAGGCTGCGACTGGGAGGTGCCGGAGACCGAGAGTCAAAGCGCTCAACCCGTAGAAACATCCGCAGCCGTGAAATCCTAATGTCTCATCGGCGAAATGGCCCGCCAGTTCTAAGGCGCGACCCCACCGCGTCGAAGGTGCTCGCGACGAAGATTATTGCGAGCACGATTGAGACATCCACAGAGAAGTTTCTGCACTACCTCCGCTACGTGCGGAACGCCTCGCCGCGAACCATCGAAAACTACCAAACTGATCTGGCGCAGTTTCTCGCGTATGTGACTCCTCCCGGAGAGACGCCGCTCGCGCTCAGGGCCGTGGACTATCCTGTGATACGCGAATTCATCAGCCATCTCTACGATCGACGTCTCCAAAAGAGCTCGATTGCGCGAAAACTCGCGGCCTTGCGCTCATTTTTCCGCTTTTGCGTTCGTGAACATCTCACCGAGCAGAACCCCGCCCGCCTGGTGCCCTGTCCCAAGCTGCCGAAGCGCCTCCCGCACGTGATGACCGCGGAGCAAATGAACCGTCTGCTCGACGACATCACGCCCGCGCGAACCGAAGAGGCGCGCGCTAAGAATTCGAAGAAGCGCCCGCTCAGCGCGGATTCGAAGCTTATCTTAATCCGCGATCGCGCCATTCTCGAACTGCTCTATGCCTCCGGCTTGCGTGTCAGTGAACTCACTGGCCTGGACATGACCAGCATCAATTCCACCGAGCAGATGTTGCGCGTGCTCGGCAAGCGCCGCAAAGAGCGCATCGTCCCTTACGGAGCAAAAGCTCATGCCGCGCTCGAAAAGTATTGGCCGGTCCGCGACGAAATTTTGCGCCGGGCGCGCTCCGCCGGAGCCGTGGACGCCGTGTTCTTGAATTTTAGGGGAGGACGCCTAACGCCGCGCACCATCTTAAACGTTGTTAAGAAATACGCCCGCCTGCTGAGCAATAATTGGGATTTGCATCCTCATTCACTGCGCCACGCATTCGCCACGCACTTGCTCGCCGACGGAGCCGACCTTCGCTCGATTCAGGAATTGCTCGGCCATTCATCACTTTCCACCACGCAACGCTACACCAGCGTCACTATCGACCAGCTCATGGCCATTTACGACAAATCCCACCCGCACGCCTGAGCATTTTTGTTTGCGAATTTCTCTCTCCGCCCCTCGCGTGTCATTCCGAAGGGTCTGCCCGCTGATACTCGGTAGATGTCCGGCAGGGAATCTGTTTTTTGTCGCAGCTTCTCCTGAAGAAATCCTGCCCGAAAATCCTGCAACGGTTCCTGCCGCTCGGAGCGTCTTAGCTGAAGGCCGTGCAGTTGCGTGGAGAAAGCCTCCGAGGAGCGTCGTTGAAACAATTCGCGTCTGAGCCTTCTAAAAAATATCTGCGCGCGTGCACCGTCCGTCTCGCGCTTGCCGCTGCTCTAATCGCGCTGCCTATGGTCGCGTTTGCTCAGACCGACGAAATCCAGGTTTACGATGGCTCGATCGCTGAGCCGGGAGTATTCAACATCACAATGCACAACAATTTTACGCCCGACGGCCGGAAGACGCCCGCGTTCCCCGGCGGCCTGATTGCCGACAAGTCCTGGAACGGCGCTGCCGAATGGGCTTACGGCGTCACCGACTGGCTCGAAGCCGGCCTGTATCTGCCGCTCTTTAGTGGCTACTCCAGGGATCGCGGCCCCTCGATCAACGGTGGCAAGCTGCGGATCCTTTTCGCCGAGCCGCACGCGCACGACCGCACGTTCATTTACGCCGTGAATTTCGAATTCAGCTACAACGCGCGGCACTGGGATCCCCGGCGCTACACGTCTGAGATTCGTCCCATCTTCGGCCTGCACTTGCATTCCTGGGACGTCATCGTCAATCCGATTCTCGACAATTCCTATCTAGGGGGCTTCAAAAATCTCGACTTCGCGCCATGCGCGCGCGTCGCTTACAATCTCTCTCCCAAATGGGCCGTTGCCATCGAGGAGTATTCCGACGCCGGCCCCCTGCGGGATTTCCTCCCAACCGATGAAGAATCGCACGAGCTGTGGGGTGTGTTCGATCATGCCGCGAAGTTCGCGAATGTTGAAGCAGGTATTGGGTTCGGCTTGACCAGTGGCTCCGACAAGGTCACGTTGAAGCTCATGCTGTCGCGCGACCTCCACACTCCTGCCAAGAACTAATCTGATGTTTGATTTCGACGCCTTCGTCCGTGGCTTGAGTTAGACTCGTGGCAGCAGCCCTCCCAGGAGAGGTAATCCGTCTCCGTCACCGGCAAGTATGGTCAGCGCAAGAGCCGCTACTCGGAGCCGAGTCGAACCGGCGCGCGCAACGCAAGGTTTGCAGTTGATTCGATGATAATCGTCAGAGGGCGCGCAAAATATAAAACACACAGACGCCACAACGCACGCCGGGACCTTATGGAAATCCACACAAAGGAGAACTGTCATGTTTCTGATCTTTCAGGTCGCGACCGTCTTCCTGGTGTCAGTAACCATGAGTTTGGCGTTGGCGCACGCTCTTGAACTGCCTGGCAAGCTGCGCCTGGGCAGGGAAAACTATATTGCCATGCAGTCCATTTACTATCCCGGGTTCTTTTATGGCGGTTTCAGCGAGGGCCTGGGCATCCTTGCTACTCTCGTGCTTCTGCTCTTGACCCCGAGGCGGAGTCCACGGTTCTGGTGGACCCTCGCGGGACTTGTCGCGCTGCTGGCGATGCACGCGGTCTATTGGATATTCACTCATCCCGTGAACAAGCTCTGGTTGGAAGGTCAGCATCTGAAAGGGGTTGGCGCCGGATTTTTTTCCTCGGACCCAATGAAACGAGGTTCGGTGGCCGAAAAAGGCGCAGACGATTGGACGAGATTCCGCAATCAATGGGAGTACTCGCATGCCCTGCGGGCCATCCTTTCCGCGATCGCTTTGTTCGCCCTGTTCGTCGCCATTGCGATATAGAATCGGCATCGCAGTTCGGGAGGATGCGCGAATGAGCTACGTGGAAAGAAATCTAGTTCCCGGTGAAACGGTGATTTTCGAAACCCGCCTCCATTGGATCGTGATGCTTGGGCACATGATCCTCGGATGCTTCCTGCTCGCGCTGCCCGGGGTGCTCCTGCTCTATTACGCGCTCACCCACAGCGAAATCGCGAACACAAATCTACACATCATGGAAGGCGGCGGCGTTGCGTTGCTCGTTTGCGGCATCGCGGTGATTCTGGCGGGCATGGTGCGGCGGAACGCGACGGAAATGGCCGTGACGAACCGTCGCGTTGTGATCAAAACGGGATTGGCCAGCCGCACGACAATCGAAATGCTGTTGAGCAAAGTGGAGAGCATTGAAGTAAACGAGACGGCGTTCGGCAGAATGCTTGGTTACGGCACCATTGTGGTGATTGGGACAGGTGGGACTCCCGAGCCATTTCACAAGGTCGCGCATCCGCTGGAATTCCGCAGCCAGGTGCAGCAACAGATTGAGAAACTGCATTAAGCTAACAGGCGTGGCGTAGCATACCAATGCCGATCATGTTGCCGTCGGCCCAATCGGACGCGCGGACAGCCTGTTGAGTGCTTCAACGAAAGAGAGGCAATCCAATGCACAGAAAAAAGAAATTTCCTCGCACGTGGTACGTCCATTGCCTGTTCGTTGCAATTTTTCTATGTCCACAGTTGGTCTTTTCGCAGGCGACAACGCCGGCAGCCTCCGCTCAAGACCAAAAGCCGCCAGTACCCGCGCCCGCCGCGCAACAATTGACGCCTTATCAAATCGCCATGATCGATCGCGGGCTCAGCGATTGGCCATTCCTTGCGAAATACCGTGACGCCGATCGTCAGTTGGCTCCGCCCGCGCCCGGCGAAGCGCGTGTCGTCTTCATGGGAGATTCCATCACGGAAGCCTGGGGGCAACAGGAATCCGCGACGACTCCGGGTCGCGTCGAATTCTTTCCCGGCAAACCCTATATTAACCGCGGCATCTCCGGCCAGACTACACCGCAGATGCTCGTGCGTTTTCGCCAGGATGTCATCGACCTGCAACCGAAAGTTGTGCTCCTGCTGGCGGGCACCAATGACATCGCCGAGAACACGGGGAAGACAACTCCGCGCGACATCGAGAACAATATTGCTTCCATGAGCGACCTGGCCCGCGCGAATCGGATTCGTCTCGTACTGTGTTCGGTATTGCCCGCGAGCGATTTTCCCTGGCATAGTGGTCTGGACCCTGCCCCGAAAATCAGAGCCCTAAATGCATGGATCAAAGGCTATGCTGCCGAAAACAGCCTCGTTTATGTGGATTACTATTCCAGTATGGCCACCGGCGAAGGCGCACTCAAACCTGAGCTAACTGTGGACGGCGTGCATCCGAACAAAGCGGGATACGAAATCATGGCGCCTCTTGCCGAAGCAGGCATCGCGGAGGCTTTGAAGAAACCGCTGCCTTAACGCCAAGGTCGCCGCTGTCCATATTTCTTCTTGTACCTCAGCGCCAGCGCCCCGGATTTGAACCTCCGCAAAATGCCTTCGCATTGTTGTGTTTATCTAGATTATCGGAATCCGGATGGGGGGGGGGGGCAGCCCCTGAAGTTACATTCGATATAGGAGTGGTCTTCTGAGCGAAATACAAAGTGCCCTGCTATCCATCCCGGTTTGCGTTGACGCGCCCACGCTTCGCCCCGTATAATCATCAATTCGCACACGCCTCAGGAGGCTGTCTGTATGTACGCCGTCATTCGCAGCGGAGGTAAGCAGTACCGTGTCGCCCCGGGTGAGACTATCCGTGTCGAGAAACTCGAAGGCAAGGTCGGCGGCAAGGTTACTTTTGACGAAGTCCTCGCCGTGCACAACGACGACAAAAAACTCGTCCACGGCTCTCACACCTCGAAAGCAAAAGTCACGGGAAAGATCGTCGAGCAGGGCCGCGGCACAAAGCATCTGGTGATGAAGTACAAAACGGGCGGCCAGTACAAAATTACGCGCGGACACCGGCAGGCATACACCGCCGTCGAGGTCAGCGACATCAAGATGGAATAGGGGTTTCGAGCATGGCGCACAAAAAAGGCGGCGGTTCATCGGTTAACGGACGCGATTCCCACGGTCAGCGCCTGGGCATCAAGCGCTTCGCGGGACAGCTTGTTACGGGCGGCAGCATCCTCGTGCGCCAGCGCGGTACGCCGTTCAAGCCCGGCAGAAACGTCAGCCGCGGCAAGGACGACACGCTCTTCGCGCGCATTACCGGTATCGTGCTGTTCGAGGATAAAGGCGGAAAAGGCCGCTTCATCAGCGTCCTCCCCCAAGAAGAAACTGCGGCATCCGAAATAGAAGCATCCCCCGCCGAAGCGTAGCCTGCAGGGCCCGCGAGCACTCACGCTATCAGAGACTCTACGGTCGACCATTTACATCCGGGGTATTAGCTAATGCACACAAATCCCCCGATAGTTTTCTCCTGCTGACTGCCTTATGGTCTAATCGCCCGATGGGAAACTTTGCGTCGGCGGGAAGTCAGCGGTGGCTGCAGGTCGCGGTGAATCGAAAGCCGCAGCTCCTCTTGAGTGCGCTACAGCGGAGTGGTGCCATTGGATCCCGGGTTTCCGTCAAATGGCATTCCCCGCTTGAAC
>DATEHB010000023.1:0-5036 GCA_035279805.1 Candidatus Acidiferrales bacterium | reverse complement strand
TGGGTTGAGCGTCCAAATAGCCCCGCCAACAGCTAATCGACGTGTGTAGCTGGGGATCGCCCCAACGGTCGAAGGGTAGTATTTTGCGCTGGGGCAACGCACTGGCCTGTCAGACTCATTTGAGATAGTACGGAGGTACTGCCGGGGCCGTGGCGTAGTACGCAAATTTTTGCGTACCATGAGTTTTTGGGGGTTTTTGGCGGCGCTATTGCTCAGGGGCGGAGTAAACTAGACGCGATGCCACGGTTCCCCTTGAGCCTCATCGCCACGGCGCTGGCCCTGACGAGTAGCCCCAACGCCACTGCACCCCATTTCAGGGGACCGCGCGATTTCGTCATCGCCCGTGGCCCTATAGCCGCCCGCAGCGCCGATGCTTCAGCACAAAACTCGCCACGGTCAGAAGCTCCAAAAACGGCTTCTGCCGCATTGCCGTTTCGCGTGCAGCCTGATGACGCGCTCACACGCGACGGTTTTGAGAAGTTTTACAACATGGACTATGACGGCGCGATCTCGCTGTTTCGGGAGGAGCGAAAGGCGCGTCCAGCCGACCCCTTTGTGGTGAACCATCTGCTCGCCGCCATACTGGCGAAGGAACTGAATCGCGAGGGCCAGCTCGACGCCACACTCTACATGGGGAACCGGTTCTTACAGCTCAAAGTGCCGCCCGTCGATCCCGGCGTCAAGGCGGAAATCGGCCAACTTTCGCAGCGCGCGCTCAAGCTCGCGAATCAGAGCCTGGCGAGAAATCCCAACGATGTGGACGCCTTGTTTGCCCGGAGTGTCGCGCGCGGCCTCGCGACGGTCTATTCCGCGGTGATCGAGAAGAAATGGCTAGGCGCGCTCAAACAGGCGCTGGGCGCCTATCACGACGACGCGCGCATTTTGAAACTCAATCCGAATTACTCCGACGCAAAGCTCGTCGTCGGAACGTATCAATACATCCTCGGCAGCCTTTCGTGGTGGGAGAAAAGCGTGGCCTTCGTCGCGGACATGCGCGGCAGCAAGAAAAAAGGACTGCAACTGCTCCGCGAAGCGGCCGCCGGCGGCGGAGAAGAGAGTGTTGACGCGGGCACGATTCTGGCGCTTTTCCTCGCGCGCGAAAAGCGCTATCACGAGGCGATCAACATTATCGGCGAGTCGTACACGAATTTCCCGCACAATTTCATTTTCGGTCTGGCGCGCGCGGATTTGCTGAATGCGTCCGGGCAAAAAGACGAAGCGATTGCGGCGTATCGCAAGCTGGTCGAACAGGGGCGACAGGGATTTTTCCGCGATGCGCGCGTTGAGCGGGCCGCGTATTCGCTGGGCAGCGCGCTGCAGGACCGCAAAGAATATGCCGGTGCTGCAAGCGCATACGAGGAGGCTGTCAATTTTCCTCACGCAAACATCGCGATTGCGGCGCCTGCCGCCCTGAACGCCGGGGAAATGTACGACCTGCTTGGCCGGCGAAATAAAGCAGTCGAGTGCTACCGCCGCGCCATGCAGATCGCTCCCGACTCAGACTCCGCCCGCACCGCCGCGCGCCTCCTCAGTCGCCCCTACCGCATGTCATAAAACAAAACATTGTGGAGATTCCGAAAAACGGAGTTTAAGGAAGGATACGCAGTAAATCGCAATCGGAGCGGAGACAGACGCCTCGCGCCCGCTTTGGGCAAGTGCCAAAAGTCAGGGCGAGGCGTTTCGTTTTTTGTGGATTTAATTCTTTGCAGCTGAGGAAATCGCCTTTTCGGCAGCCTTCTTCGTGGATTTGCGGCGGCGCTTGGGGCGCGTGGGGCGGCCGGCGATCTCGCCAACCACTTCCGCCGACCAGATGCTGGTGACGAACTTCTTCATGCCGTGGTCATCGAACTCCACCGTGGTGCGATCGGAGTCAGACTCCGTCACGGTGCCGACCCCGTACTGCATGTGACGAACAGTTTGTCCTGCGTCCAGGATTTGCACGAAAACCTCCTTAGTAAGGCGCTTGTCCCGCTTGAATTTGTACGCGGGCGATGAAAACATACGAAATGGGCAAAATATGACCAGCTATCTTAGATGCAGAAAAATCGCCCGGGAATCGCCGAATTATTCGGAGAAACGGTCAGGTCCGGAACTTCACCGCAATGCCAGGCGGAACGAAATGACGTTCACTGCGATCGTTCCGCCCGTATGTTACTAGAGGCCGACGACGGCTTCCGCCTGCAAGCCCTTAGGTCCCTTCTTTACTTCGAATTCGACAGCCTGGCCTTCGTTGAGGGTTTTGTAACCCTCCGATTGAATTGCGCTGTAGTGCACGAAGACGTCTTCGCCACTCTGCCGTTGAATGAACCCATAACCCTTGCTGGCGTTAAACCACTTTACCGTTCCTTGTTCTCTACTCAACTTCTTACTCCTCTAAATGGAAAGCTATTTGCGCTCGTCGTCGCCTCCTGAGTCCCTGCTCGCGCAGGCGAACCAAAAAAAAGGCCGCAGGGAACCTAGCCCCGGCAGCCTCGTCGATATCTCAAAAAGCAGTCACAAGAGCAACAAACGCACCTCCATTATAGCACGATTTAAGCCGAACACCAGCAAGTATTTCACGCGCCTTGGGCCGGTTATCGACAACTTCGAGCCAATCCAGCCCAGGCACGCGCGCATCAGCAGGGATGATTTGCCAACGACCCTGCACTGAATTGGAACAGTAGCGCATATCTTTTCAGCTACACCTATCTTGCGCAACACTAAGTCTTTTGTTTATAGTGCATGCTGTGGTCAGGGAATTGCCTGACCGCCGTGGGGCAAATCATTGTTGAATGCTGCCTGTGGGACGCTGTACTTGTCAGGGGGCTCGTAATGCGGAAATCCATAATTCTGACTGCCATTTTTTGTTTGACGGCTTTGTTGGCTGCGCCAATGGCGTTTGCAGATGGCGTGACCAGCCTGACGCTCACTCCGAGCGGCTCGCAAACGAATTTTACCATCGCCGGCGTCTACCTTCCGGGCACTGCAACTACGGCCTTCAGCTCTCCTGGCGCGGCGTATACAATCACGTTTTCATTGCCCACCAGCCCCACTTCGCTGGTGGATGTGATGCCGGGACCCGACGGCCAATTCGGCCTGGACGTTTCCGTCGACCTCAATGGAACCACGTTCGGGACCAGCGAGGTTTTGTTCTTCCAGGGATCGCTCGGTGGCGGCCTGGGTCTCTGCATTGCGGAAACGTGTCCGTCGAATGGTTCGATCCCACCGATTTTCTGGAGCGTCATTCAACCGAACGGCGCGCAGCTCTTTACGTCGAGCGCTTCAGACGGCGTCTCGAATCCCACGTTTGATTCCGGCAACATTGCGATCGACACAACCTTGAGCGGGTATCAAATCATCGTAAGCACGGCACCGACGCCGGAACCTTCTTCGCTCCTCTTGCTGGGAACCGGACTGGCAGGCCTGATCGGCTGGGGAAGACGGAAACTCTTAGCGTAGAAACGCAGGCAAGTTACTTTTGTGAGAGCCGGATCGTCCAGGTCCGGCTTTTTCTTTGAGGCTTGGAGTCGCCTCGCCATCGATTCTCAAAATGCAGCTTGTTTCCGCAACGTAAAATCATCAAACCCGCCGAAGGATTCCTTTCCCCTTTTCTCTCCCACGCCACATCAGCGCCAGGCCGATAACGATCGAAGCAAGGCTGGCTGCCTGCGCGTTGGACATGCCGAAAAACGACCGCGGATTGATGCGAATGAATTCAACGAGAAATCGCGCGACGCCGGTCAGAATCAAATATTGCGCAAATACGTCGCCTGGCGGGAACCTGCTCTTGCAGCTCGGATCCTGTTTGCGTGCATTCAGCGCAAGCTGGCCCGAAATCTTGGCGACGACTAACCCATCGCGCGCTTGCCGTCCGCCCAGTTTCCATAACCACCAAAAAATAAAAATCGCGGCGATCAATTCATAGAGGGGAGTCGGATGCACGCGTTGCGTCGTCGGCACGAGCCCGTGTGGAAAGCTCATGCCCCAGGGCAGGGAAGTAGGAATGCCGTAGTCGCCGTCTCCGGAAATCAGGCATCCAATGCGGCCAATCCCGTAACCCAGCGCGGCTGCGGGGGAGGCTGCGTCGAAAATCTCGAGCAGCGGGATGCGATAGCGCCGCGCAAGCAGCACAAACGCGATCAAGCCTCCCAAAAATCCGCCAAACCACGCAAAGCCGTACCGTCCGAAGAGAAGGGTCGGATCGGCGAAAAGGTCTCGCGGAGTCTCAAGCACGTGGTAAAGCTTCGCGCCCACGAGTCCAGCGATGCACGGCACTGCGACCAACAGATCCGCGGGCGCATGAATCACGCGTCGCTGTAGATCTTTCGCCAGCACGAAATACGAAACGAGCATGGCGATGCCCACGCACAGCCCATAGCTTGCGAGCGTGAGAGGCCCGATGTGAATGAACGGCATCATTGTGAATTTCTTCCGGCGCTTCCACTGTTCTTGCAGAAAATGCGGCCGAAGATTTCCGGTCCGTTACGGCCCTACCGAGATTGTCCCGTAAAGCAGCTTGAGCAAAATCAGTCCGCCGATCATCGCCACGCACAGGCTGAGCAGCGTTCCAATCAGAAAGTATTCCGCGAAGCGCACGTGCTTGAATTCTGGATAACGGGCAATTGCTTTGGCGGTGAGGACCAGCCCGGCTGTCGCGGGCGAACGCAGCAGCAGAGCCGTCAATATCAGAAAACGCTCCAGCCAGCCGATGAACATTCCGGCGTTGCGGAGCTGCTGCGCGGTTTCGGCGGCGGGCCGGGAATCCCCGTTTACCAGCGGGCGCGTGAGCGCGCGAATCAGATAGCCGCCGCCGAAAAGAACCACGGTATAGATTGCGGCCGTGATTCCGAGCCGGGGCAAAAAATGTACGGGCGGGGCATACAATCCAATTACGCCAAGGCTAGCAGTCATCGGTTTGTATCGCCGTGTGCAAATACAGCAAGTTGCACGAAATCGTGCAAGTAACTAAAACAGGCGCGCGTTAAAAATGGCTCGCGATTAATTTTTCCACTCCCGAAGCGGCCCGGGTCAATTGGCCATAATAACCGCGTTTTAAA
>DATEHB010000022.1:0-7833 GCA_035279805.1 Candidatus Acidiferrales bacterium | reverse complement strand
TTCTTCTGAACACTTCGCGATACACTCGGAACCATCGGCCCGGGCCATGCTTGCTTGAATTCAGAAGCGCAAGGAGGCATCACGATGTCCGGCCCTCCCCTGCCCCAAGTTCAAAAAAGTAGCGACGGCCCAAGCAAGCGGATAATTATCCTCGGCGTCGTGCTCGTTGCCGTTTTCGTTGTGTGGATCGTTACGATGCTCGCGCCCCCGCATTTCGGACCCAAACACTGAGGCGGAAGAACGGCCGTCTCGCCTCGACAAGCACGAATTACAATTAGGAAGATTTCTTCAGAAAAGGGAAATGGAAGGCTTGAAGCGCCGAGCGTGCGGCCCGGCGCCCTCTTGGAAGTAAACTTCCGCGAAATTCGTTATCTATGGGCCGCAGCCATTGGGGACCCGTGCCGCCGCGACGACAGTTGCGACAGCTTTGATTGCTGCATTGGCTGCTGCATCGGCTGCACCGGGGACCGCATGATCGGGCTGTTGCTGACGTGATCGCTGATCGCCTGCAAACGCTTGAGGATGGATTGCCACTGCGCCCAATCGAGCTGGCGCAGAAATGGACGCAATCCCTGGATAAACGGATCCTCGAGCAGCGTCTGTCCCGTGGACTCGGGCACAAAAAAGCGATTCAGGCCGACTCCGAGCGCTTCGGCGATCTTCTCGAGCGTGCCGAGGCTGGGCGTCATTTGCCCGCTCTCGATACGCGAAAGATAAGAACGTGACACTCGCGAACGCGCCTGAAGCTGGCTCTGCGTCATGCCGCGGGACTCGCGCAACTGGCGAATCCGCTGTCCGATATTTTCCACGGTCTCGCGGTTCGGCCAGTCTTCGAGCAATTGCCGGTCGTCTGCTGGCAAGTCCTGCGCGGAAGGCGTCGGAATAACGAACGTCACCTTCGAAGGCAACAGGCGCACACAGCGCCGGCAATTATCCGTGCGCGTGCGATACTGCACGAGCCCGCAAACATTGCAGCGAACCACTTCCCGGTCCATATCTGAACCGGCTTCCTCTACTTTCTTTTCGCCCAACTGTTCCTCGCAGACTTTTCCGGCAGTGCGGAGAGAAGAAACGGGTCACAAAAGGGAAGGCAGAAACCGGCGCGAGCGACATTCTCTCCGCCGACCCATCTTGAGTCAAGCCTTTTTTTGCGCGATTCTCGTCCGCGCCCAATTTTAGTCCGGGTTGCCGCCGCAAATCAATCCGTTGAAACATGGCAAGCGACTCGCGGAACGCACCCGTTTTTTGGTACGCTTAGCGGCTTTCTACGAGGGAGGATTCACAGTGGCGAACTTGCCGAGCCGCGAAGAAGCTTGGAAATTGCTCTGCGAATACACGCAAAACGAAAATCTGCGCAAACACGCGCTCGCCGTTGAGGCTTGCGTGCGCGCCTATGCGCGCAAACAGGGCGCGGACGAGGAATTGTGGGGACAGGCGGCGTTGCTGCACGATTTCGACTACGAACGCTGGCCAAATGCGGAGCATCACGCGGACAAAGAGCATCCCTCCGAAGGAGCGAAGATGCTTCGCGAGCGCGGATATCCGGAAGAAATGATCCATGCGATTCTCGCGCACGCGGATTACACCGGAGTGAAGCGCGAGTCGGCGCTCGACCGCACACTATTTGCCTGCGATGAGCTGGCAGGATTTCTCACCGCTTGCGCGCTGGTCAAACCAAGCAAGAAAATCGCAGAAGTGGAAGCGGCCTCAGTGAAAAAGAAACTGAAGGACAAAGCATTCGCGCGCGGCGTGAATCGCGATGATGTTCGCGTGGGGGCGGAAGAATTAGGCGTTCCTCTCGAAGAGCACATCGCCTTCTGCGTGGAAGCGATGAGGGGAATCGCGGACCAGCTTGGACTCGCCTGAAGTTCTCGACGCCGGCGAATACTTTGAAGCGCGACTATCGGGCGCAGCGGTGTGTTAGAATCGTGAATTCCATGGAGAGAGCGGGAGAATTTCTGGGCGCGGCGCTGCGCCGGATGAAAGATCCTCGGGCAGCGCGGACGTGGCTGAAGGCGACATGGCCGAAGCTCGTCGGCGAGGCCCTGGCCGCGCATATTCGCCCGGCGGCGTATGCAAGAGGCGTTTTGCGCATCGAAGCGGACTCGCACGAATGGCAGAAGCAAGCCGAGCTGATGAATCAGGAGATTTGCGAGCGTGTGAATCGTTCGTGGGGCGGCCATCTCGTGCGCGAAATTCAAGTCGAGCCTGCGCAGCGCGGCGGCCGGCGCCTCGCCTACGAAATCGATAACAATCATATTCCCTTCATTCGCCGACCCATGTCCGCGCGCAAGCCATGAAAATCAGCCGCGATGATGTGCTTTACGTCGCCGAGCTGGCGAACCTCGAGTTAAACGAATCGGAAGTGGAAACGTTTCGCGGCCAGCTCGACGCGATCCTCACGTATATCGACAAACTCAAGCAGCTCGACGTCTCCGCAGTGGAGCCCATGGCGCAAGTGATTCAATCGGCCGCGAGTCCTGGTGGCGCGTTGCGTGACGACGTGGTGCGCGAGTGCGATGTTGCGGACGCGATTCTCGAACAAGCGCCGGAAGCGAAGAAGCCTTATTTCCGCGTTCCCAAGGTGATCGAGCGATGAGCGCCGCGAATACCTGGACAATTCCCGCGGTTCGCGAGGCGCTCGAATCGAAGAGAATTTCAGCTCGCGAGCTTACAGCAGAATTTTATTCGCGCATCGAAAAGAGAAATCCGGAACTGAATGCGTTTCTCGCGCTTTCGCCGGAGCGCGCTTACGCGCAGGCGGACCACATCGACAAACTGCGCGCGCGTAACGAAAAACTTCCGCCGCTCGCCGGCGTTCCCGTGGCCATCAAGGACGTGATCAGCACGCGCGGCATTCGCACCACGTGCGGCTCACGGATCCTCGAGAATTACGTTCCGCCGTACGACGCGACCGCCGTCGAAAAACTCGAATCGGCCGGCGCCGTCATTCTGGGAAAAACGAACTGCGACGAATTCGCGATGGGCAGCTCGAACGAGAACTCCGCCTACGGCCCCGTGCGGAATCCGGTCGACACGGATCGCGTGCCGGGCGGATCGAGCGGCGGCTCGGCAGCGGCAGTCGCGGCAGGATTGGCCGTCGCCGCGCTCGGGACCGACACGGGCGGATCGATCCGCCAGCCGGGAGCGTTCTGCGGAATTCCGGCGATGATGCCCACGTACGGACGCGTGTCCCGGTATGGATTGATCGCGTTTGCCTCGTCGCTCGATCGCATCGGCCCATTCGCAACGACCGTCCACGATACCGCGAGAGTGCTTTCCGTGATTGAGGGCTATGACGCAAACGATTCCACGTCCGCGGACGTTCCGCAGTCTGATTATTCCGAGGAAATGGAAAAGCCGATTCGCGGAATGCGCATCGGGATTCCCACCGAGTATTTCGGTGAAGGCATGGACCCCGAAGTACGCACGAAGGTAGAGGCAGGTATCGAGCTGATGAAGCGACTCGGTTGCCTGCCGGTTGCGTTGCGGATGCCCCATACGGAGTATGCGATTGCGACTTACTATATTGTAGCGACCGCCGAAGCGAGCTCGAATCTGGCGCGCTTTGATGGCGTGCGATACGGGCTTCGCGTGCACGGCGATTCGCTGCGCGAGATGTACAAGAAAACGCGCGGCAGAGGCTTCGGCCCGGAAGTGAAGCGGCGCATCATGCTGGGAACCTACGCGCTGTCGTCGGGATATTACGACGCGTATTATTTGCGCGCGCAGAAAGTGCGCACTCTTATTGCACGCGATTTTATTCTCGCGTTTGAAAAAGTCGATGCGATTGTGACTCCGACATCGCCATCGACCGCATTCCGTCTGGGCGAGCGAACGACCGACCCGCTGTCCATGTATCTTGCTGATATATATACGGTTACTGGATCGCTGGCGGGAACCCCTGGAATTTCCGTTCCTTGCGGTATGACGTCGGCTCGACTGCCTGTCGGATTGCAAATCTTCGGCTCACGCTTCGCGGAATCGCGCGTGGTGCAGCTTGCGCATGCCTTTGAAAGCGCTGGCGGGTTTCGAATCTAGCCGCCGATAAATTCTCCTCGAAACCATATTTCTACCGAAAACCGTATAAACATCCCATAGATTGGCAAAAGATTTCTCATGTCAATTGTCCGGAGGAGTTCCTGTTGACGGCGGGCACAGCGTCAGATGGCCGTAACAGTAATTCAAAAAAGCTAGTTAGCTAACACATCTAAAATGTTCGGTAGGGAATCCAAGTTGGTATGGAGCGTGCTGGGGGAATTTAGTGGGATGGGACGATAGCCAAGGGCTATCGAGAAGGAAAGAAAAAGTGGTCACCATTCGATCAGGCCAAAAGCAGTTCACGGAAGACGAAGTATCCCGCTTGACAGGAATCTGCCTGGATCACCTCCGCAGTTGGACGCAGAGCAAGCAGATCGGTTCGTTGATTCGTGCCGCAGAAGCCGCGAGCGCCGGCGCCGAGAAATGGCTGTTTTCGGATTCGGAACTTATGATTGTAAACGTCCTCTGCCCGCGCTGCGAACATTAGAGCGCGCCGTTTGGACCTTCGTTAAGGAATTAGCGGCTACCCCTGTCTTCGCGTACTCGGAAGAGGCTCTCCTCAGTTTTGTACTCCTTCGTCCTTGCCCACCGGAATTGCGCGACACCGCACGGAGAGTTAGACTCACTTCGTAATGGAAAACGGAACGCCGGATGCCGGCATCTTACAAGGGCTGACATCGTGGCCTCATTTTCGAACGACTATGCGCGGTATTCTAGGAATCCGGCGCGCTATCTATCCTGCATTTGTGTGCCTTCTTGGCTTTTTCTTCGCGCTGCCGAGTGTGGCAACCCCGCGGTTGAACCAGAACACTTCCAGCCAACAGGAACCCACCGGCTCTGCCATTCCCAAGGGCAAGAAACTAGTGATGAAGGATGGAACATCCCAAATTGCCCGGAGCTATGAAGTGCATGGCGACCGCGTGCGTTATTTCAGCGTCGAGCGGGGTGAATGGGAGGAAGTACCGAGCGCGGCGGTCGATTGGGACGCCACGAAAAAAGCGCAGGCGGACGATAGCAAACAAGCGGAAGCGCTTGATGCGAAACTGAAAGCGGAAGATGCTGCCGCAAGGGTCGCATCTCTTGATGTGGACGCGAGCCTCGAAGTCATCCCGGGCGTTTTCCTGCCGCCCGGCGAAGGAATTTTTATTCTGGACGGGCGAGCGATTTTTCCGCTGCGCCAGTCCGCTGCATCCAGCAAGTTGAGCAAGAAGCGGTTCATGGAGCGAATCGTTATACCGGTGCCCATCGTGCCGTCGCGGCGGGGCGTTGATCTTGACGGAGCGCACGCCTCATTTCGAATCACCAATTCGTCACCGGAGTTTTATTTGCGCACAACCGATCCGGGCCAGCCAGAAGTCGAACTGATCGAGGCGCATATCCACGGCGACAAAAGACACATCGAAGATGTGGATACTCTATTCACGCAGCAGCAGGAAAAGCGCAAAACAATGTCGCTGCAAATCTGGGAGGTGGCGAAAGGGGTTTATCGCTTCACGTTGGGCGAGCCGCTGAAACCGGGAGAATACGCGCTGGCGGAAATTTCGGCAAAGGAAGGAATGAATCTGCTTGTCTGGGATTTTGGCGTCGACGCGCGCGCGAAAACCGGGAACGTGCCGTAAATATTCCGGGCGCGAATTATTTCGGATGGAACGCGCCCGGCGCGTTGAATTTCTCAATTGTCGAGATCAGATCCGCAATCTGAAAGGGTTTTTGTAACGCGAAAGAGCCCTTCTCCTCCAAGCCCGCCAACTGTGATGGATCCAGAATCTCTCCCGTGATGAATAAGAATTTCGGAGCACTCATTCCTGTCCGGCTGCGCACGCGATCGAACAATTCCAGGCCGCTGACACCGCCGAGATTGAAATCGCATATGACTACGTCATAAGAACCCTCGGAGATTTTTTGCCACGCATCTTCACCAGTGCGGGCGACTTCGACGGCGGCGCCGCGCGCCTTCAGTCCCTCTTCGATCAACTCACGAATTCCCTCTTCATCTTCCACGACGAGGATTGACCGGCCCTTGACGCCCTCACACTGCGAAATGAACGGCGCTGACGATGACGCCGGGGATTTCGAAATCGGCAAGAGAATACGAAAACGCGCGCCGCCCGCGGGCGATGATTGCGTTTCGATCGTGCCACCGTGTTCCTTGATAATCACCAGACAGATCGTCAGTCCGAGGCCGGTGCCGCCGCTCGAACGGCGCGTGGTGAAGAAAGGATCAAAGATTTTCGAACGAATTTCGGGCGCTATGCCGGGACCATCGTCGTCGATCAGGATTTCGGCTTTCCCTTCGCTCTCCGCGACGTGGATGCTGATCCGGCCGTGGTCGCGGGCGGTCGCGATGAACTGTTCCGCGTTTGCCAGCAAGTTCACAAATACCTGAACGATCTGATTGGGGTCCGCTTCGATCTCCGGGCCCTGTAACGCTGCGTCAAAATCCACAGTGATATTCCGGCTGGCGAGCACGAACTGCTGAAGCTCAATGGCGCGACTCATCAATTCGCCGAGATGAACATGGCGACTCTTGGGGCGCGAGGGACGGGAAAAATTCAGCAGGTCCTGAACCAGCTCAACGGCCTTGCGCGCTTGTTTCTGCACAAGCTCAATTTGCCGGCGCGAAACATCATCGGCGGCGCGCTCGCGCACCAAATCGCTCATGCCGAGGATTGCCGTGAGAGGATTGTTCAGTTCGTGGGCGACTCCGGAAACCATCTGTCCGATGGCCGCCAGCTTCTCCGATTGGAGCAACTGCTGTTCGAGCTGCTTCGATTCGGTGACGTCGCGAGCCGACGCGACGATGCCGATAATCTTTCCTTCCGAGTCGGTGAGCGGGCCTGCGTTGGCGCGAAACGTTCTCCAGCTGCCATTTTTATGCGCCGTGCGATACTCCACGGTTCCAAAACCCACCTTGCCGGTGATGAGGCCGTTAAAGAATTCCAGAACGGCGTCGCGGTCGTCCGGATGCGGACGATCCACGAGACCCATCCCGACGTATTCATCCGGCGTGTACCCGAGAAATTCTTCGACGCGCGGGCTGACGAACGTATAGCGCCCGTCCTTGTCGAGGACGACGATGATGTCGGGAAAGTTCGCAACGAGACGGCGCACGAATTCCTGTTCCTCGCGGAGGCGGCCTTCGATGGCACGGCGTTCGGTAATGTCAACAAACGAGCCTTGAAAACGGACGAACTGACCGGAAGCATCGCGAATAGCCACACAGGAATTAAGGGCCAGAACGCGCGTGCCATCCTTGCGGCGCAGGACGATTTCGCGATCACGCAAGAAACCCGCATCGCGCAGCTCCCTGAACAGAGGAGTGCGCTGCGACATGTCTGCAAAATGATCGCCAAGGTTCTTGTCGAGCAACTCCTCCTTGCTGGTATAGCCGAGCATTCGGACCAGCGCCGGGTTGACGTCGAGAAGCTTGCCGTCTGGAGCGCTGAAGTAGACTCCTTCGTGGAGCGTCTCGAAAAGGTCCGTGAAGCGGGATTCCGTTTCGCGCTGCGCGGAGACGTCTCGCGCCAGGCCGCTGGCGCCGGTGACTTCGCCGTCTTTTACGACAGCGTACAGCGTGCATTCGTAGAAGCGAATTTCCGGGTTCGCCTTCCAGCGCACTCTCACGATGCCACTCCACCTGCGCTTTTCGATGAGTTGTGGCAGCGCCGCTTCGATTTGCGCGCGCGCCGGCTCAACGATGAATTCCTCCAACGAATGGTTCACGATCGCGGCGAAGGGCAGTCCGAGGATATCGGCAAACTCGCGGTTGATTACGCGGATCCGGCCGTCGAG
>DATEHB010000021.1:0-13802 GCA_035279805.1 Candidatus Acidiferrales bacterium | reverse complement strand
TGCAATCACATGGGCGGCAACTTCTCCGGCCCGTGCGAGACGGCTCAGGCCGAATTGAAAAAACTGAACGACCGCGTCGGCCAGGGCAAGTCGGACGATTTGGTTTTGCAAAGTTTCGTGCAGGAGTACGGCCCCACGGTGCTGATTTCTCCGCCCGCGACGGGCTTCGATCTTTGGGCCTGGCTTATGCCGGTGATCGTCCCGCTGGTTGGCATCGCGCTGGTGTGGATGTTTGTCGCTCGATGGAGGCGCAAAATGGCGCTCGACGGTGGCGGACCTCCGATCTCGCCGGAACTTTTCTCGCGCGCGCGAAACGACATAGACCGTAACGCCGATGAATAACTAGCTCGGCTTTTGTCGCGGCCGATTCTTGCTTTCTGTACGTTTTCGTTTAGTGGGTTGCTTCATGTCTTGCTCTTTGTCACCTTTGTAGCGGCCGGTCCGTCGCTCTTCACGGACCGGGCACGCTTTTGCCTTTGTTGCTTTTGGTTTTTTTGTCATTCCGAGCCCGCCTGCCGCAGCACCCGCCGGGGCGCGTAGGCAGGCGGAGCGAGGAATCTGCTTCTGTTTTTGCTGTCATGTTTTTGTAGCGGCCGATCGGACTTATCAGCCCGTTTCGCTCGCGGTGGTCTCTTTGAATGTCATTCCGAGGAGCAGTGCGACGAGGAATCTGCTTCTGTTTTTGTTGTTATGGTTCTTACAGAGCCGATCGGATTTACCGGCCCGCTCTGCACCCCGGTTTTTTCGACCTGTTCATTCGTGCCATAGACGGCATAAAATCGGTGCAGCTGCCGCGTGTTGCATCCCGGCGGTTTTGAACGCGAAGCCTCTCACTTTCGTGTCGTAACTTGCATCAATGTCGAGCGAACTCATCCTCATCATTCTCTGCTGCATCGCCGTGGCGGCGGCCACGTTGTGGTTCGTCTTCGCCGTGAAGCTCGAACCTTCCGATTTTGCGCCGCATCGCTCGCGCCTCGACCAACTCCTCGAGCGCCGCGACGCCATCTACGAAAACATTCGCGATTTGCGCTTCGAGCATCGCGCCGGTAAATTCTCAGAGGAAGATTACGAGGAAATGAAGCGCGTTCTCGAAATCGAAGCAGCGCGTGTCATCGCTGATATGGACAATCTCACCGGCGGCGCGCCCACTGCTGCGACTCGCCAGGCCATGTCCGGAAAAATGTCCGGAAAGACGCGCGGATAATCAATGACGGCGAAAGCAAACTCGGCGAACGCACGCCATATAAACGAATCGCATCGCCTCGTGCGCTGGCGCTCAGCCCGCTCCGCGATTGTCGCGCTGCTCGTTTTAGCCGCCGCCATTTCCACGGCAGCAGCCGGAACCGTCTCCGGCACGGTAAATAACGCCACAACGAACACGCCCGTCCGCGGCGTGGAAGTGATTCTGCTGCAATTGCAGGGAGGCATGCAGCCCGTCACCACCACGAAAACAGATGCGACGGGTCATTTCACAATCACAAATGACGCGCTCGGCGCCGGCCCCATGCTGCTCCGCGTCCCGTATAAGGGCGTCCTCTATCACGAGCCGCTCACGCCGGGAACTGCCTCCGCGAATGTCACCGTCTACGAGCCGACTACCGACGCGCATTCCTTCGCCGTCACCATGCGCGCCATCGTCTTGCAGCCGAAAGGCTCAGACTTGCTCGTCGGCGAAGAATACACCATCCAAAACCAGACGCATCCTCCTGTCGCGTATTACCTGAAAGACGGCACATTCAAATTTCAGCTTCCCGCCGGCGGCCAACTCAATCAAGTCTCGGCCTGGGGCGCTGCGGGCATGCCCGTGATTCAGGGCACGATCGACAAAGGCAACGGCGTCGAAGCCGTCGATTGGCCATTCCGTCCGGGCGACAACGGCGTGCGCCTCTCCTATCAGCTTCCGTACAATTCCAATCAAGCGACGTTTCGCACGTCGTCGCTCTACAATGTTCAGCGCGTGATGCTCATTGTTCCTCCCGGTCTTCAAGTGTCGAGCACCGGATTCGTGCCCGCGGGCACGGAACAGGGATACGATATCTACACGCGCGACTCAATCGTCGCCAACTCTCCGTTCACAATCTCCGTTTCAGGAACTGCCTCGGAGCCCGCGCCTGGCGCCAGTTCCCAGGATCCGTCCGTGAATTCCCGTGCCGCGGATGCAAATGGCGAAGCGGCCGCTACCACCACGCTGCCTCCGCGCTTGAGCAGCAATCTGCAATACATTTTAGTCGCGGGATTCGCCGCATTGTTTTTACTTGGCGTGATTTTTCTTTGGCGTCGCCCCGCGGTGCAGACGGCAGCACCGAACGCGCTCGCCCCAGGTGGCCCCGACGTAGCAACAGCCACTGAGGTGCAGCGCGTGCCCCTCAGCGCGCCGGAGCAGCGTAGCGCCGCCGCCGCTCAAACAGTCGCTGAAGTCGAACGCGAAGTCAGTCACAGTCTCGACGACTTGAAGGAAAAATTGTTTCGTCTTGAATTGCGCCGCCAGGCAGGAACGATCAGCGAAGAAGAATACGCGCGCGAGCATCAGCGCACCGAAAAGATTCTGCGCGATTTCGTGAAGGGCTGAGCGTACCGCCTTGGCGACTTCGCGCTCGCAACCTTCACTTGGCGTCGCATCGTTAGGCGTCAGTTTTGACGAAATCGAAAAACGTTACGGCGCCTTCGTCGCCCTTCGCCGGGTCTCTCTCTCAATCGCGCCCGGCGAATGCGTCGCCTTGCTCGGTCCCAACGGCTCCGGCAAAACCACGCTCCTCAAAATCGCCGCACTCTTGGCTCGCCCCACTTCAGGGCGCGTCTCCTTCAGCGGAGACGGAACCGCCACCGCTGCTGCCGGAGACAAAATCGTCCTCAAGCGTCAAATCGGTTTTGTTGGCCACAATATCCTCGCGTACGACGAATTGACCGCCAGAGAAAACTTGGAATTTTTCGCGCGTCTTTACGGTCTCGACCGTCCAGCCGCACGCGCCGCCGAATCGCTCGAAGCCGTCGGCCTCGCGTCCCGCTCAGAATACCTCGTCCGCACATTTTCGCGCGGCATGCGCCAAAGGCTTGCCATTGCGCGCGCCCTCTTGCCGTCCCCGAGCCTTTTACTTCTCGATGAACCCACCGCCGGTCTCGACCGCCAGGGCGTCGCACGGCTTTCGGAGACTCTCCGCTGCCTGCGCGCGGAAGGCCGCACCATCCTGATGAGCACTCATGCGCGCAACGAATCGCTGGATATTTTTACGCGCGCCGTCGCCATCTCAAACGGGCGCGTCGAGCGCGATACCGGTCCCGGCGGAAATCCGCAGCCTTTGTTCGAAGAAATGCGAGCCGAGGCTTGAAATGACCGCCGCGCGCGCCGCCGCAATTATTTTTCGCCGGGAAATCCGCGCCGAGATGCGCACGCGCGAACTGCTTCAAACCACCATCGTCTTCGCAGTAATCGTCGTTGTGCTTTTCAATTTCGCGTTCGAACCGAGCGTTGGCGAAGCGCGCCGCTTCGGCCCCGGACTCATCTGGATTGCGTTGCTTTTTTCCGCCTCGCTCATGCTCAATCCCTCATTCGCGCGCGAACAAACGAACGACACGATTTACGCTTTGCGCATGGCGCCCGCAAGCTCGTTCGCAATTCTCCTCGGCAAGACGCTCGCAAACTTGCTCTTCCTCTGCATCACGGAATTGATTTTGTTGCCCGTGTTTTCCGTTCTCTACAACGTTCCGCTGTTGCCGGTCATTGGCCGCCTCGCACTCGTGCTTTTCCTCGGTACGTTTGGGATGGTCGTTGTCGGAACTGTTTTCTCGGCTCTCGCCACGCAAGCGCGCCTCCGCGAATTGCTTCTGCCGCTCCTGCTGTTGCCCGTGCTGATCCCCCTGCTATTCGCTTCGGTCGAAACCACGGCGGGCCTCTTGGGAGACGCACACGCTCTCGACCGCACGTGGATGGCTGTCCTCATCGCCTTCGACGTGGTATTTTTTACGGCCTCGTGGCTGCTGTGCGATCATCTTTTGGAGGAATAGCCTCGTAATGAAGCGTTACGGAATCGCGAACGTGATAACAGCGGCGCTGCTTTTCTTCGCCGGATACGCCGCGCTTTTCATCGCGCCCGATGAAGCCACCATGCACGCGATTCAGCGCATTTTTTATTTCCACGCATCGTCGGGTTGGGCCGCGATGGAAGCCTCCATCATCGTTTTCGTCGCGAACGTCGCCTATCTCGCCAGGCGCGATCCCAAATGGGACTGGCTCGCGGTTTCCGCCGCGGAAGTCAGTCTCGCGTTTTGGAGCGTGATGCTCGTCACCGGCCCGATTTGGGCGCATCCTGTATGGGGCGTCTGGTGGGTGTGGGACTGGCGCCTCACATTAACGCTGATTCTCTGGCTGCTCTATATTTCATATCTCATTTTGCGCACGCTTGTCGCTGACCCGGAGCGCCGCGCCGTCTTCTCCGCCATTTTCGGCATTTTCATTTTTCTCGGCGTCCCGCTCGACTATTTATCCATTCGCATTTGGCGCACGCAGCATCCGCAGCCCGTCGTATTCGGCGGAGCGAATTCGGGACTCGATCCCACCATGTTGAAAGTATTTTTCTATTGCAGCGGCGTGATGACGCTGCTGATGATTCTGCTTCTGTCTCGGCGTTTCAAACTCGAGCGCCTGCGTTACCAAACAGAAGAACTTCGCATCGCCGCCGAAGATCGTGACGATGCCCGCACGAATGCTCCGGCATTCAGGGCAGGGAATTCGTAGCCGTTTTCGTCGTTTTTGGAGTGCGGCGGCTCGACGCCGCTTTGCTTTTCGCAGTTTGCCTATGCGCGAAGGGCAATTCGCAGCAGTTTTTGTCGTTTTTGGAGTGCGGCGGCTCGACGCCGCTTTGCTTTTCGCAGTTTGCCTATGCACGAAGGGCAATTCGCAGCAGTTTTCTTGGCAGCAATCGCATTAAAGGAGGAACAGCATGCAGAATTTCGGAAGCCTGTTCGCCGCATACATCGCCGTCTGGGCAATATTTTTTGTCTACGATTTCACTATCGCCCGCCGCATGGCCCGCGTCGAAAAAGAACTCGCCCAGGTAAAGCGCCAATTGCGCCAGCCGTAAGACGATCAGACTGTCGCTCGCGACGCGTCTTTTGCGCTCGGGTCACTAGAGTTGTCATTCCGAGCGAAGCGAGGAATCTGCTTTTGCTGTTATGGCTTCTGTAGGGGCCGATCGGAGCCATAGCCCCGTTTCGCTTGCCGTAGCCTCTTGAATGTCATTCCGAGCCCGCCGCAGGCGGAGCGAGGAATCTGCTTCTGTTTTGCTGTCACGGTTTTTGTAGGGGCGACTTTACGCCGCCCTTCACCACTGGCCACTCAGCCTTTCGCCTTCTGTACGTTTTCGCTTGCCGTAGCCTCTTTGCATGTCATTCCGAGGAGCCGTGCGACGAGGAATCTGCTTTTCGGTACAATGTAGCCTCGAAACGCCACGCCCATGCCGTCGCGGGCAGGCAGGGAATCTGCTTTTGCTGTTATGGCTCCTGTAGGGGCCGATCGGACTTATCGGCCCGCTTTGCAGCTGTTGCTCTTGTCGCAGCCGGTCCGTCGCTCTTCACGGACCGGGCACGTTTTCGCTTGCCGTAGCTTCTTTTAATGTCATTCCGAGGAGCTTGCCCGCTGCGGCGGGCCATGCGACGAGGAATCTGCTTTTCGTTATAGTGTAGCCTCGAAACGTCACGCCCATGCCATCACGCAAAAAAATCGGTGTCGTACTCTTCCAACTCGGTGGCCCGGACACCCTCGCCGCCGTCGAACCATTTCTCTACAACCTCTTCTGCGACCCCGAAATTATCAACTTCATGGGCGCGGGACTCGCCCGCAGACCTCTCGCCAAATTCATCGCCCGCCGCCGCTCGGAAATCGTCCGCGAACATTACGCGGCCATCGGAGGCGGCTCGCCCATCGTCGAACTCACCAATCGCCAAGCGCGCGCTCTGGCCGCTGCGCTCGAGCCGGATTTCGACGCCACCGTCGTCGTCGCCATGCGCTACTGGCATCCGCTCACCGCCGAAGCAATCGCCAAGCTGGAAGGCCTCTCGCTCGCTCAACTGATTCTCCTGCCGCTCTACCCGCATTATTCTTTCGCCACCACGGGCAGCAGCCTCAAAGAATGGCAGCGCCTCTATCGCGGCGGCAAGCCTTCCACGAATTCGCTTCCCGTGAAAATGGTGAACGACTTTCACGACCATCCTCTCTACATCTCCTCCATCGTCGAACTCATCAACGAATCGCTTCAAAATCTATCGCGTCCCGATGAAATCCATCTCGTTTTCAGCGCTCATGGATTGCCGCTCAGCCTCGTTGAAAAAGGCGATCCCTATCCCAGGCAAATCGAAACTACCGTCCAACTGGTACGCCAGACGGGCGGCTGGAAAAATCCCCACACTCTCTGCTACCAGAGCCGTGTCGGCAAACAGAAATGGCTCGAGCCTTCGCTCGCGCGGACAATCGAGAGCCTCGCGAACTCCGGCACAAAGCGCATGCTCGTAATTCCCATCTCCTTCGTCACGGAGCACATCGAAACGCTGCACGAAATCAATATCGAAGCGCGCGAGCAAGCCGAGGCGCTCGGCGTCGAGGAATTCCGCATGATGCCCTCGCTCAACGATTCCCCCACTTTCATTCGCGCCCTCGCCGATTTAGTCAGGCAAGCCGCCGGCGCGTCCGGTATATCGTGATGCGACATCTTTCGAATTTTTGTGCAGGAGAACGCTTGACGGTAGTGGGTCAGTTTGAATTTTCTTTATCGTGACACAAGGAGTTAAAATTCAAACTGACCCATTACCCGCTTGACAGCAGTTGCCGCCCATCATATAAAAGTACGTTTGAAGTGTACTTATAGAATTCATCTTAATATTTTGAGCAAGCGAAGCAGTTAATCCCGATGCCGGAAAACGTTCAGCCACACGTTCAGCGGAAGTCTGCTGAAAAATCTAGTCCCGCACCGGCGCCGTCAGCGCCCGCGAAATCGAATTCGCCGAATTCTCCCGAAACTGTCAACCGCACGCGCCGCAGGCTTATCTGGACCGGCATTTGGGGATATATGGGCGTCAATCTCCTGCTGTTTCTGCGCTATTTTTTCCCGCGCGCGCTGTTTGAACCTCCCACGGTTTTTTCCGCCGGATACGTTTCCGATTACGGCCTGGGAGTCGATCAACGCTACCTGCAGGCCAATCGCTGCTGGGTGGTGCGCGAACCGGGACGCCTTTTTGTCATTTTCGCGCAGTGCACGCACCTCGGCTGCACGCCGGACTGGGAACAGGCCCAGAACATTTTCCATTGCCCCTGCCACGGCAGCGAATATGACAGCGAAGGCGTGAACTTCGCCGGTCCCGCGCCGCGCCCGATGGATCGTTGCCACGTCACGCTCGATCCATCCAACCAGATTGTCGTCGACACAAGCCAGCGCTACATCATGGATCCGGCGGCGGGAACGAATCAGTTCAACGATACGGGCGCGTTCATCAGCGCTTAGATTTCTTGGTTCAACTTTAGTCCAGCAGGGAAGAGGCCTCCGAAATGGCGGATGAGGGCGGCGAGAACGGTCGCAAGCCGGGCGTTCTCGAAGATATAAAAGACAAGACGCGTGAGTTGGGCGAAACGCTCAAGGTAAAAGCCCGCGAACAGGCCGAAGAGCTCAAAAAGCCTGAAGACACGCAGCTTTACCGCGCGATTTTCCGCGTCAAGCACAATGAAGAGCCGCGCAACCGCGCCCTTTCCACGCTCAACAATCTTTTTTTTCACATCCATCCCGCCAAGGTCAATCGTGACGCCACGCGTTACAGCTACACGTGGGGCATGGGCGGCATCACTTTTTATTTGTTCATCGTGCTCGTCTTCACGGGCGTGCTGCTGATGTTTTATTACCATCCTACAAAAGTTCAGGCCTTCCGGGACATTCTCTATCTCGAAAACGACGTGCCTTTCGGCCGTCTCCTCCGCAACATGCACCGCTGGGCCGCCCACTTAATGGTCATGGCCGTCTGGCTGCACATGTTCCGCGTTTTCATGTCCGGCTCGTACAAGCGCCCGCGCGAATTCAATTGGTGCATCGGCGTTCTCCTGATGGTTTTGACGCTGCTCTTGTCTTTCACCGGATATTTGCTTCCAGACGATCAGCTCGGCTTCTGGGCCGTCACCGTGGGCACGAACATGGCGCGCGCCACTCCCTTGTTAGGCAGCCAGGGACCTTTCGGCCCGCAGATGGGCATGACTTCTTACAACGACGTCCGCTTCGGCTTATTGGGCGGTTCCATCGTTGACGCCAATGCGCTCCTTCGCGCCTACATTTGGCATTGCATCGCGATTCCGCTGATCGCCTCGGTTTTCATGGGAGTGCATTTCTGGCGCGTCCGCAAAGATGGAGGCATCTCCGGCCCGTCGCCCGTCATGCTCGAATCGGAGACAAAAGTATAAATGATGACTGCATATTCGCCACGACCGGAGCTTGACCACTAATGTTCGGTGACTGGCATCAACTCTGGGTCATCATCTCCACACCCGACAATATCCCTATTGTCGCGATGCTGCTTTTCGTCCCGTTTTTCACCTGGTACGCATTCCACAACGCCCTGGCAAATGACCGTCTCATCGCGCAACTGGAAAATGACCCGCAGCTCGCGCGCACGCATCACCGCACCACCTATCCTTACAACTCCCGCTGGGAACGCGAGCTGCACACGAATCCCTTCCTGATGCGCAAAGAACTCCTCGCCGCCATCATTATCACCATCATCTTGATGGTCTGGGCGCTCACGTTGAACGCGCCGCTCGAAGAGCCCGCCAACGCCAGCGTCACCATGAACCCCGCCAAGGCGCCGTGGTATTTCCTCGGCCTCCAGGAGATGCTCGAATATTTCGACCCGTGGATCGCCGGCGTCATCGTCCCCACGCTGATTATCGTCGGTCTCATGGCCATTCCCTTTATCGACGCGAATCCGCTCGGCAACGGCTATTACACCTACAAGCAGCGCCGCCACGCAATTTGGACTTTCCTCATCGGCTTCGAAGCCATCTGGCTCGTGCTCGTTTCCATCGGCACTTTCATTCGCGGCCCCGGATTCATGTGGTATTGGCCTTCGCAAACCTGGGACCCGGATCGAATAGAATTCAACGTTAACCGGAACCTCGATCAGATCTTCGGCATCAACGGGCACTGGCTCGCCCATATTTTGCCCGCCGCCTGGAAGCCGGAAGCGGTGATTATCGCCCGCGGCCTGTTCGGAATCATTCCCATGGTGGTTTACGGAATCCTGGCCGCCCTGTTCATTCATTGGATCTGCATGCGCACGAATTACAGCCGGAAAATTTACCGCAAGATGAGCCTGGTCCAGACCGTCACCATGTACATTTTCCTGATCACCATGCTCTTCCTGCCGGTCACGATTTTCCTCCGGCTCGTGTTCCGCATTAAATATATCTGGGAGACGCCTTGGTTCAGTATCTAGATGTCCAGCATATAGACGCTCAGCATTTTGTGGCTTGGGCAAAAACCCGCGGCCCGGCCTCTGTGGGGCCGGCTTTACGCCGCCCACATTTGCTTTGTTTTCTCGCTGCTCCCACATTCCCGTTGTCATTCCGAGCTCGCCTGCTCGCGCAGGCGAGGCGAGGAATCTGCTTCTGCCTGCAAACTCGGAATTTAGTCAAGCCATTTACTTTTTGCCGAACCGCTCCTCCAATCACGTTGTCATTCCGAGGAGCCTGCCCGCCGCGGCGGGCCACGCGACGCGCGTTTTGTGCGCTCCGAACGCTTCTACGGAGAGGAATCTGCTTCTGCATTTCCGCTGAACAAAGAGAATCTGCGCAACCTTCTCGCGTCAGCCACTGCGCCATCCTTCTGAAGGAGACTGCGTTTGCCTGAACTCCCGCCCGATGATCCAATAAAAAGCCGATCCTTCGCGAACTGGATTCTCGTCGCGGTCTTCGTGCTCTTGTTGTGCGTCACCTGGTCCATGTTCCAGGAATTCGTCGGACTTCGCCCGTGGCGTTCCTATCAGCACCGTTTCTCGTCTTCCTATTCCAGCTACTTGCAGAAGCAGCTTCGCGATCGTCAGACAGCCGAAAAATCTGTCTATTCGTCCGCGGATTACCAAAAATTGTCGGCAACGCTCCAGCAGGCCGAAGCCGCCGCCAGGCCGCAGGACGCCGCCATCCAGAAACAAATTGCCCTCATCGATCAGCAGCGCGCCGCCGTGCTGCCTTCTTTCCAGGAAGATCGCAGCCTTGTCGGCTCCCTGATTTACGATTACGAAATCATTCCCAACACAGCCTCCTATCGCAGCGACAAGCAAAGCAAGTTCAAGGACGTGCAGAACGCCGAAGCGAAAATTTACACCGTCGATTGGCCCCAGGACGACGGCACGACCGTCGAAAAAAAGCTCAACTACAACCAGCTCAACGACACGTTCAATCAATTACTGGACCAGAAAGCGCAGCTCACCGCCAAAGAAGGCGACGTTGATAAGCCCGTAAAGGACGCGCAGGACGCCATGGCGAAATATGCCGGCGACAAACTTCCCGGGTTGAATTCCGAACAGCTTCGCGGTCTGCTCAACACTGTGCAGTCCATGGACGTCTCGCTGATTCAAATCAACGTCAACCCGCCCGGACATGAAATCAACGACGTGGGCGGCGTCGGCCTCACGGATCGCTGCCAGTCGTGCCACGTCGGCATGGAACCGAAATACGTTCCCGCGTCGATGACGCTCACGAAGGCCGATCTCGGCCTGCAAAAAAGCAACGACGCGCCTTTCACCAGCCACCCCGACCAGCAACTCTTGCAATGGCATCCGCTCGACAAATTCGGCTGCTCGCCCTGCCACGGCGGCAACGGTCGCGCTCTCACCAACGTGGAGACGGCGCACGGGCGCTACGAACACTGGCTCTGGCCGCTTTATTATCCTGAAAATTTCAATGCAGGTTGCCAGCAGTGCCATTCCGCTGACGCGTGGACCGAACACGCTCCCGTATTGAACGAGGCAAAAATCCTCTATCGCGAAAAGGGTTGCATCGGTTGCCACAACTACGCCGGCTTCGACGATCAGGGCCAGAAACTTCAAGACACCGTGCGCGAAATCGCCAGCCTTGAAAAGGAAAAGGCTGACGACAATCAGAAGATTCCCCAGATCAACAAAGCTGGCGACCAGGCGCCCGACAACGCCACCGCTCAAAAGCTCTACGCGCAGGCCACCAATCTCACCGTGAACGTCAGCAAGATTGACGCGCGCGTCGAACAACTTGACGAATTGACTCACAGCCTCCAGCAGGAAGTGAAGCGTGTCGGCCCAGACTTAAAAGAAGTTCGCATGAAGCTGCATCCCGACTGGATCCCTTACTGGCTCGGCCACACGTGGCAATTCGATCCCACCACGAAAATGCCGCAATTCCGCCTTGAGCCTGACGAAGTTCAGGCCATCTCCGCATTTATTTGGCAGCAGGGACTCAAAGGCCCCGGCCTCGAAAAGCAACCGGGGGGCGACGCCGCTAAGGGCAAGGAAATGTTCGATTCGCTCGGCTGCCTGGCATGCCATTCCATCGGAGAGGGAACTCAGAAAATCGGTGGCGATGTGGCCGCCAATCTCAGCCGCGTCGGCGAAAAAGCAAATTACGATTACGTCGTCCGCTGGATTCACAATCCTCGCGTCCGCACCGCGCCCTATTGCCCCTACGAGCATCGCGATCTCGGCCCCGAGGATTACGCCAAGCACAACTTGCCTTACGTCTTCGACGTGGAGCACACCAAGTGCCCGAATGACGGCCACGAACTCGTCGTCGAACAGGCCACCATCATGCCCGACTTCCGCCTCAGTTGGCCGGAAGCGCGCGACATCGCCAGCTACCTGATGACGCAGAAATCCTCGAGCGCCCATTACGATCAGGCCAGTTTCATCAACGACACAAACCTCTACGCCAAGGGCAAGACTCTCGTCGAACATTACGGCTGCGCCGGCTGTCACGAAATCTCCGGCCTCGAAGACGCCGCGCGCATCGGAACCGAACTCACCACCGAAGGCAGCAAGCCCATCGGCCGTTTCGACTACGCCCTTCTTTACACCAAGGCGCAGGACGGCGTCTTGCCCGACGGCCAAAAAGACCGGCGCGGCAGTTGGTACGACCTCAAAGGCTTCTTCGATCAGAAGCTCGCGAATCCCGCGGTTTTCGACGAAGGCAAGTACAAGCCGAATCCCATGGACCGCTTGCGCATGCCCAAGCCAAATGTCGACCAGCAGCAGATCAACGCGCTTACTTCGCTGCTTCTCGGCAGCACCGAATCCACGCTCCCGCCCAGCTATCAGTACGCTCCCGCGGACCAGCGCAAATATATCCAGCAGGGCTGGTGGATCGCCACCAAGTACAACTGCATCGGCTGCCATCAGATCGATATCGGCCAGAAAAGCGTCCTGATGGGCCTTCCCATGTATCAAGCCGAGAATTCCATCAACCTGCCGCCTGTCCTCACCAGTGAAGGCGCGCGCGTCAATCCCGAATGGCTCAAGCGCTTCCTCGCGAATCCTTCCTTGAGCGCCACGGACCAGGATCGCAACGGCGTCCGCGCTTATCTCAAAGTCCGCATGCCCACTTTCTTCCTGTCGGACGACGAAATTCGCAAGCTCGTTTTGTTCTTCGGCGCACTGTCGTCCCAGCAGGAGCCTTTCATCCCCCAGAAGCTTGCTCCATTGACCGATCAAGAGCGCTTGATCGCGCGCGGCATCTTCACCAGTCCCGCGGCGCCGTGCCTGAAGTGCCACGCCACCGGCAACGCCGCGCACGACAAGAACGCCACCGCTCCCAATTTCCTCCTCGCCGGCGAGCGCCTTCGCGCTGCGTGGACCGAACGCTGGATCACCGAACCGGCCACCATCATCCCCGGCACTGCCATGCCTTCGGGATTGTTCGTGCGCCAGGACGGACGCTGGGTTTTCAACGGGCCTCTTCCCGCCGCCGCTCACCAGTTCACCGGAGACGAGGCCGAGTTGCTCGTGCGCTACCTCTTGCAATTGACGCCGCAGGAGCAGGCCGCGCTTTCCGGCAGCACGCCGTCCGCGTCGAAATCTGCTTCTTCCAACGCCAAAAAGTAATATCCTAGATGCATGTATGTTACGTGCAATAATGGATGCTGCTTCGGACCAGACCAGGTGCAAACCATACATCTCGTTTCTCGGCCCTACTTAAAAATTCAGGAGGAATAATCGCATTATGAATAGGAAATTGATTTGCTGGACTGCGGCAGCCGCCTTCGCGCTTGCCATAGTCGGATGCAGTAAGAATCAGAGTCAAACAACCGGGCAGGAACAGCCTGCGGCCGCCACTTCCGCCAAAAAGACAGTGGACATGTCCACTGTTGGTTCCGTCAGCGGAGTCGTCAAGCTCGATGGGCCGGCGCCGAAGTTTAAGCCCATCAACATGAGCGCCGATCCCTATTGCGTGAAGTCCAATTCCAAGCCCGTGTATCCCGACCAGGTGGTCACGGGAAGCGGCGGCACGCTCGCCAACGTCGTCGTGTACGTCAAGACGGGCGCGGAGGATTATTCCTTCCCCACGCCGTCAGAATCCGTCACTCTCGATCAGAAGGACTGCATGTACACGCCGCACGTCGTGGCCCTGATGGTCGGACAGCAACTCTCCGTGGTCAACAGCGACGATACCACCCACAACATTCACCCCACGCCCGCCGACAATCGCGAATGGAATAAGTCGCAGCCGCCCAATGCCCCTGCCATCATGGACACCTTCGCCAGGCCCGAAGTCGCCATCCCGGTGAAGTGCAACGTCCACCCGTGGATGAAAA
>DATEHB010000020.1:0-3988 GCA_035279805.1 Candidatus Acidiferrales bacterium | reverse complement strand
GCCGGACCCGAGTGGCGCGGGGGGATCCCTCGAAACCCAGAGTGGGCGTGAACAGCAGGAAAGCGTTGGGCAGGTTCCGCCGGTGCAATCACCGATTGCTTCGGCGAGCGATTCGCGGCGGGCGGGACAAGTCGCATTCTTTCACGATACGAATGCGGCGGCGGTCGAGCAGATCCTCGGTGCGATTCAGGCACAGGTAAATGGACTGCTGCCGGACAGCGTGCCGGCGGGGACGCGCAACCGAATCATCGGCGAAGTTTACCGGGAGCTCGATTCGACGCTGCGTGCGAACCGGCAACTGGGGAAGCAATTAAGAGAAGCGTTCCAGGCGGGCGCGGGGGATGCGGCGCATCAGCGCGCGATTGTGACACTGGTCGCGGGGCGGGCGAAGCAGGCGCTGCCGTCAGTGGCGAAACGCGTGATCGGCGAATGGACGCAACACATCGTGGCGGCAAATCGCGAGCGGTTGTCGCGGCATGAAGCAGCGTCGAAACGCGTGGATATTGCGGGGGCGGGAGCGTCCGACGGAGTGAATCGCAAGCCGATGACCGCGCGGGACGTGAATTACAAGCGCCTCTCGGACGCTGACATCCTGAACCTGTAGCCTGAGTTCAGCACATGTGTTGCATGAAAATTAGCACTCTCTGATGGCGGTTTGCAATCCGAAGTTCTCGAGCTGCAATGAACGGCCGGAAATCAAAGTTAGCGGCGGGCGCGGGCGCCAGAATGCCCGTTACCATGGCCGGCTGCCGGATGATGGCTTGAGCGAGTGCGCTTATGGCCGAAAGGCAGCGCAGGGGGCTCTTCGGCGACCGCAGTCGGCGCCAACATGCGGACCACGTGCAAGAGGCGCTCTTGCTTGTACGGTTTGGCCATGCAGACGATCGCGCCAAGAGCATGCGCGGTTGAATAGTCGTTGGGCTGGCCGGCGCGAGTGGTCATGACGACAGGGACGCGCTGTAGACGTTCGTTTGACTTCACGATCAGGCAAAGATCGTAACCAGACATGTCGTTGATTTCAATTTCGGTGATGAGCAGGTTTGGAGTGCGCTGGCGGAGAAACTCGACGGCCTCGGCTCCTGTTTCAACCGCTTCGATAACGTAGCCTTCGCTCATAAGTACGGTGCGGATGGTATCGCGCGCACGGGCATCGGCCTCGACAACGAGAACCAAAGGCATCGGTTTTTCCAGATCGCGCGCTACATCACCGGCAGTAGGTGCTTTCACCTTTTCCACGTCAGCACGGAGGTCGGGGCGTTTACCTTCGTAGAAGCGAATGCCAACGCCGAAGCGGCCTTCGGGCATTTCGAAGACGCGGGCGACCACGGCAGTGCGCTCATGCTGGACTCCACCGGCGGCGCCGGAATAGGGGAATGTGATTACGAGGTCCATGCCGCGGCGGTACTCGGCCAGCTTGGTCGTGAATAGCAAGCCGTCGCGCGATGCGTCAACAGTGGTACAGACTTCCGCTTTCTGGAGGGCGCCGGCGCTGAGCCGTACGCGAACCGGCGCGGAAAGTTTCGTGCGCAAACGGCGGCGGCGCTCGGAAGGTTGTCCTGCCGCCTCCGTGGATTCAGCAGCTGGAGTTTCCATTGTGCCGATAACGTCGGTCAAATCGCCCATTTTCCCCACCTCAGTTTAACAGCGGCGCCGCAAGTGCTCCGCGAAGCCGGCTGCGATAATGATGAATTTTGGCGTATCCCCCGTGCGAACGGTATAGCGCGAGGGTCACATTCTGACAGTACTCGCGGCACTTTGGCATTAGTACCAACGTACTACGAGGGGTTACGCCGCCTCCGGGGAGATGTTTTCGCCAGGTTCCACAGAAAGTTCACGGATCGAAAGCTCATTACGACCACAGGACGCCAGCATTACAAACGCATGTTTCAGGCTTGTACTTTCATGCGTACATCGCATTTCACGGCAGCCGAGAGGCGTGGCCGAATTCATTCCCAAAGGGAGAAAAATAAATGGCACAGATGCAAAACAGCCAATCGGTCGCACTGCAACTGGACAAAGTTCGGGACAAGCTTCCACTGCTTTATGAGCGGGATGACATTTTACTGACCATGATCCAGCAGCGCGGCGACGTGGAACGCGTTTCCAGCCGCAACATGCGGTTGCCGCTTCAGATTCGTCCGGGAGGCAAAGCAGGTCTCGCCAATCTTGACGGCGGGGATTTGGGACGCGGCTCCGGAACAACGTATGACGTCGCGCAGGTGAGTCCAATCTTTTTTCGCCACGCGGTGGAAATTACAAAGCTGGTGGAGTACTCGACAAACGCGCCCGAAAAAGCGATCGAAAATGCAGCCAAGCGCGAAGTGAAAAACGCGATGGGCCAGTTTCGCGCGTTTCTCGACAAACTGATGCAGACAAATGGCAACGGCGTCCTTGGCACAGTGGGATCAATCGCGACGACGGGATTGCCTGCGGGCGTCGCGGCACAGATTAATCTGACCACGCCGCCGGGCGCGGCGCTGTTTTATTACAACCAGACAATCCAGTTTTACGATACGACGCTGACCACGAATCGGAATATCGCGGGAAGCGTGACGTCGAACGTGGTGCAGGTAGATCCGTTCAACAAGTTCATCCAGATCGACGCGATTCCGGCGGGCGTGGTGGCGGGTGACGCAGTGGTTCACGACGGCCTTGCCGGAGCGCAGCCGGTTTCGCTCTTCGGCGTGCCGTATCATCAGACGAACGCGACGACCGGCACATGGCTGAACTTGAACCGTGCGACGTATCCAGTCGAACTCGCAACGCCGCACGTTGCAGGAAACAACGCGGCAATCACGCCGGGTGTTGTGCGATTGGCAATCAACAAAGTGCGAAAAGCGCTGGGCACGAACCAAATCGGGAAACTCGTCGCCTACACGGCGCTGGAGCAGGAAAACGCGTGGGAGCAGCTCGGCATCTCCATCTCGCAGATCATCAAAGAGGGAGCTGGCGGGCGCGCGAGCGATCTCGACTTGCTTTTCACAGGCGAGCTGACGATGGCGGGCGTGCCGATCAAGTCTTCGATCAATGCCAATCAGGCGCGAATTGATTTCCTCGATTTGTCGCACTGGGGACGCGCGGTGATGCAGGACATCGATTTCTACGATGTGGGCGGGCAAACCGTGTTTCCGATTTATGGGGCCAGCGGCGGGCTTGCCGCAGCGTACATTTTTTACTTCGTCACGGGATTTCAGGTGTGGAATGAATCTCCGCGAAGCGGCGCGTACATCGATTCACTGGCGATTCCGACCGGGTACTAGTCGAACTGTGGCTCACGTCCGGCCTGGCGACTTCTGCCGGGCTGACATGAGGCATTGGATGTTCCCGTCCGTCCGGGGCTGTTCGTAGGGGAGGCCCTTGGGCCGCCAGGGCGAGGCAAGCCTCGCCCCTACAACACCCAGCGGGCCAGTCATCGTTTTACGTTGCACAAGATGTGATTTTTTTTCATTTGACCTACGGCAGTGCGCGGTTCGTCGCCGTACAAACAAAAAGGGCGGCGTTTCCGCCGCCCGAAACCTCTAACGCGCCCAGTACCCCCACTGGGAGCACTCTCCGAAACGCGCTCGAGCGGCGCGTTATATAACGGGTCAAGTAGTGTATCGACGAGTTAACTAATCGCTATGATTCATGTTGTACGAGAGACGTATGAGGCTCCGACGGCGCTGCAGGCGCGACTGGCACGGGCAGGCGGAGTGAATCGTTACGGCGAGGCAAATTTCCGCGTGGTGTGGGGATGGTCGCGGCTGACCTGGATCGGCGGGAAATGGACGGACACGGATGCCAGTGGAAATGTGATTCGTCGGCGCGTCGAGATGCGAGAAATCCCGAAATATTATCCGTTCGACCGATGGCACATCGAGCGATGGATGCCCGCGGAGACGTATGGATCGCCGGAGCAATGGTACGCGGAAACGATCGAGCGCGAAGACGGGATTTTAATTCCCGCGCTGGGACCGTATCCGCGGCGCGGGGAATACGAGCACTGCTT
>DATEHB010000019.1:0-20663 GCA_035279805.1 Candidatus Acidiferrales bacterium | reverse complement strand
CCCACCTTCAGCATTTCCAGATCGTGATTCGACTCGAGAATCAGGCAGTCTGCTTCGCGGAGGTGGTATTTCACAAGCTCGGGCAGATATCCCAGATCCGTAACGATAGCGACTTTTGTTCCATTGGTGCGAAATGAGTAGCCGACAGGATCTGCAGCGTCATGGGGAACGGAGAATGGAGAAATTTCGATGTCGCCGATGGTGAACTTTTCCCCCGCGCGAATGTGCTCGACGCGTTCCATTTTCTTGCACGTGGCTTCAGGAAGGGAGCGCACGATTTCGCGGCAGGTGGACTCGGTAAGATATGCGGTGGCGCGCCAATGATTCAAAAGCTGTGGCAGGCCACTCGAGTGGTCCGTGTGCTCGTGCGAAATCAGGATGCCGTCGATTCGTGCTGGAGTTTTTCCCAGTGCCGCCAGTCGCCGCAACGTTTCCTTGCGGCCAAGTCCCGCGTCCACCAGAAGGCAAGTATGCTCCGTTTCGAGCAACGTAGCGTTGCCGGAACTGCCCGACGCCAAAATGGAGACTCGGAAGCTGATGCGCCCTCACTGCCGCCCCGCGCGCAGCGGCTTGCGTGCATCATGGCAAACCCGCGCGACTTCGTCAATAAAATGCGGCACAAGGTAATGGGTCAGTTTGAATTTTGACTCCTCGTGTCACGATCAAAAAAAATTCAAACTGGCCCACTACCCGGCACAAAGTTGCAAGAGTAACGGTGCAGGAAGTCTTTCGTGCAGCAGGTTTTCAGCAAGCGAGATGGGCAGGAGTCAATGCAAAGCCATTGAGGCTGCCCACGAGCGAGGCAGCAATCCGGCCCGGTTGGAACAGTTCATTGGCTACTTGCTGGATTTCTTGCTGCGTTACGGCTTCCATCGAAGCAATGCGATTGTCGGGTGAGAGGTAGCGTCCAAAATATAAGTATTGCCGGGCGAGATCGCTCATGCGCGAGCCGGTAGATTCCAGAGAAAGAAGAGTGGCGCCTTTCAGATTTGCTTTCGAGCGGCGCAATTCCTCGTTGCTTACGGGCTTCTGTTTCAGGTCACGCAGCTCGCTCATTACAGAGCGGATTAATTGCTCCACAGTTTCAAGACTGGTGCCTGCGTAGATGGTGAGCATCCCGGCATCCCGGTAATGGTTCGTTTCGCTGAAGACCGCGTAAGCAAGTCCCTGCTTTTCGCGAATGTTCTGAAAAAGCCGCGAAGACATGCCGCTGCCGAGCAAATTGTTCAGCACGGAAACGGCATAACGCCGCGAATCCGTCATAGAGTATGCGGGCACGCCCAGGCAGACATGGACTTGTTCCAATTCCGTCTTGGAGCGCGAAGCGAGTTCCGCGTGCGGCAGAGGAGGCGTCTCTGAAGCGTCGTTTTTCGCTTGTTCGCGTCCGCCAAAGCGCGGGACGATCAGGTCGAGGAGCCGTTGATGCGACAGATTGCCTGCCGCCGTGATCACCATATTATTCGGCGCATACCAGTGGCGAAACCAATTGTTGAGCATTTCGCGGTCAAATCCGTCGACACTCTCAGCCGTTCCCAGGATCGGTCGGCCCAGCGGATGATGGCCCCAGAGGTTCCTGGAGAACATTTCATGGACCAGGTCTTCCGGATTGTCCTCGACCATACGGATCTCTTCGAGCACTACCGATCTTTCGCGGCGAAGTTCGTCCTCGGGAAATTGCGGATCGAGCATCATGTCCGCCAAAACGTCAAAGACAGTTTCGAGATGTTCGTCGAGGACTCGCGTGTTGAAGCAGACCATCTCCTTGGCGGTGAATGCGTCAACCATTCCGCCCACGCGGTCCACTTCGCGCGCGATATCTTCGGCCTTGCGGCGAGCGGTGCCCTTAAACACCATGTGCTCGATGAAATGCGAAATGCCATTCAATTCGGCAGGCTCGCGTCGCGAACCATTGCGAATCCAAATGCCAACCGACACGGAACGCACGTGCTCCATCGGTTCCGTGACCACCATCAGCCCGTTGGCTAGCGTTGTTTCCCCGACGTTGCGATTCTCAGCGGCCATCAACTGCTATTCTCGCACGAACAAAAATAAAGTCATACTTCGCCGCAAAAATCAGTTTCGCAAATTTGTGCAAAAAGGGCGAGCGCCGGCCAACATGCGCGTCGAAAGCTAAAAGAGCCTTTCGCCGGGATTCAACTTCCCGTATTCACTGGTGTAATGAAGAGGCACATCGGAGTACGTCCCCCTGTCGACCGAATACATTTCGCAACTCGCGTAGGGATACGAATAAATGTGGATACTCGTGGCGCGCTGATTAAATTCGGCAAGGTTAAGAACCTGATGAACCGGTTGTTCGGGCCGAACTGTTCCGGGGTTCTGAGGATCCATGTTATACGCGTCGCTTGGCATCAGACGGCAAGTGCCCTTCGCCGGATTGCGATCGTCTACTCGAAAATTCTGCACTCGCAATTTTCCAATCGGAACGGCCATCCAGCAATTCTGGCCGCGATGATTGTGAACTGCGCTGAATTGTCCCGCTTCCCAACAAATCGCGATGATTTCGAAAAGATCGCATTTGAAAATCAGATTGCGCGTGTAATGGCTCTTGGCATAGTAGAGATACGGGCTGAGTGTGTCTGGTTGAATCCAGGAGTCATGCGTAAATTTCTCAATGCGGGGAATCGTGAATTCTTGCCGGGGAATCTTCGTTAGTTGTTTGACCCAGTCGTCAATCGCGACAAGCTGTCCCATCAGAGCCTCCTTCCCCCAACGCAGTCTTTCGGGCGCAAAGTATAGCGCCAGAATTGTGGGAGCGGACTGGAAAATCCGGTAATGGATTAGTTTGAATTTTGACTCCTTGTGTCACGAACAAGGAAATTCAAACTGACCCACCACTGAAAATCCTGCACGATAGGCATGTTATGATTGTGCAAAGAGAACGAGCCGTGGCCTCATCCGATTACAATATCGCGCGGGCAAATGAATGCGTTCGGCTTCTCGGCAAATCGGCGGATGAGCTGCGCGATCTCGCCGTCTTGTGGGGTGAACCGCCCTACCGCGGTTCGCAGATTTACCACGCTCTTTATTTCGAGCGCATCAGCTCAATCGACGAAATCTCCTGCCTGCCCTTGAAACTGCGCCGGCGGTTGGGCGAAATTGCACATTTCTCTCTGCCTCAGATTGTTCGCCGCCATCAATCGGCCGATGGCACGGTCCGGTATGTTCTGCGGCTTGGCAACGCGTTTCCCGGCGAAGCCGCGACAGTCGAAGCTGTTTTCATGCCTGAGGAGAAGCGGCAAACAATTTGCATCTCGACGCAGGCGGGCTGCGCGGTGAATTGCCAGTTTTGCCTTACGGCAACGCTCGGCCTGCTGGGCAATTTGACTGCCGGTGAAATTATCGGCCAGGTGATGACCGCTCTCGAAGACAATCGCGCGACGCTGAAGCCGCAGACAAATGTTGTGCTCATGGGCCAGGGCGAGCCACTGCTCAATTACGATGCCGTGATGGCAGCGCTCAAGATTCTGCTTGACCCGAAAGGCCTTGCAATTTCGCCGAAGCACGTCACGCTCTCGACGAGCGGAATCATTCCCGGAATCGAGAAGCTCGCAAAGGAGACCATCCGCCCGAAGCTGGCCATTTCCCTGAATGCATCGACCGACGAGCAGCGCAACGCGATCATGCCGATCAATAGAAAGTATCCGTTGAAGGATTTGCTCGACGCGTGCCGGAATTATCCTTTGCGAACGTGGGAACACCTGACGTTTGAGTACGTCCTACTTGGCGGATTCAACGATCATCCGGAAGATGCGCAGCGCGTCGCGAAATTAATCTCCAACTTGCGTGCCAAAGTGAATTTGATTCCCTGGAATCCTGGAGAATTGCCCTACCATCCGCCCGACGCTGCGCGCGTCGAAGCGTTCCGCAAGATTCTTGCGGATAAGGGCAACCGCGTTTTTGTGCGTTACTCGCGCGGGCAGGACGTGATGGCCGCCTGCGGGCAATTAGCTCTGCTCGAATCATCCGAAATCGCTAGGGTCCGGACGATCTCGCCTGCCTCCCGTTGAGCCATCGCTGTTTCCCACAATCAGACCAGGCCAATCACTGCCATCATGCGACCAGTCGCTCCTTCACGGCGATAACTGAAAAATAGGTCGGTGCGGCATGATGTGCAGAGGTCAGAGACAAAAATATTTTTGCGCTGCAAGCCGGCCTTCATGAGAATCGCCGAATTCGTTGCGTGCAAATCCAAATGGCATCGAACCGGCGGCGGCATGTGTCCAGGCGGCATCATTGTGAGCCACGGCAGTGGGTTGGGATCTACGCCTGATGCGAGCGCGCCGAATGGGCCGTCAAACCATTCTTCGGCGCCGGCAAACTGCGCAGCAAATTCCTTCACCACGTCAGGCCCGACTTCGTAGCAGCACCGGCCGATTCCCGGACCGAGAGCAGCGAGCAGATCTTTTGGCCGTGTCCCGAACTCCATGGTCATACGTCCAACCGTTTTCGCCGCGATACGCGCAACGGTTCCCCGCCACCCCGCATGGACGGCGGCGACAGCCCGATGGCGAGGATCGACCAGCAGGATCGGAATGCAATCCGCCGTCTGAATACCGAGAAGCAAATTCCGCGTTTGAGTCGCGAGAGCGTCTCCATTGGGCGCGGCGGCAAGAGGTCTTCGAATTACGTGCAGCACATCGGAGTGAACTTGCCGTAGAGTGATGAGACATGCTTCGGTCTGCCTGATAGCTTTGTGCAAGCGACGGCGGTTCTCCTCAGTTCGCTCGCGACGATCCCAATCCGTATGGCCCAGATTGAGCACCGCCTCTTTCTTCGAGCGTCCAAGCCGTGAACGATTTAGCTCGCTGACACCGCCGGGCCGGGTGCTGAAGCCGTGGACGAGCCACTTGAATTGATTGAATTGCCGCACTTGCAAAATCTGCAGCTTGCCGGCCTTGCGCAATCGCCATTGCGACCTAGAGGCGCGTGGTTGCGCCCGCTTGACGACGATCCTCTTCTTCGCACGCACTGCCGCCATCAGCATCTCCAATCTCACGGACATTTTTGATTATAGGTATAATGCGTGTGCGAAGCGAATCCAAGAGCGCGATATTTGCGAATGGTTCCGGCGCGAGCGAGGGCAATTGATCGTTGGTTTGGGAGTGGACATCTCGGAGATTGACCGTCTGGAGAAAGCAATCACGCGCCACGGACGCGCTTTCCTCGAACGTGTATTTACGCCCGCGGAAATTCAGTATTGCGAGCGGCACAAAAGCAAATTCGAGCGCTACGCAGCGCGATTCGCAGCCAAAGAAGCTGCCATGAAAGCGCTCGGCACAGGATGGAGGCGCGGCGTGCGCTGGCGAGACATCGAAATAAAGAACGAGCCGGGTGGCAAGCCTGTTTTGTACTTGTACGGCGCGGCGGGAGGGCACGCCACCCGCCTGGGCGCGAATCGGTTCGTGGTTTCCATCACGCACACGGGAAATCTTGCTTTCGCTCAGGTGATTTTGGAAGGCTAAGTCTGGATGGTCAGCGGCATCAGCGGCGCGTTTGTCTCGTCAAAAACTACATTCATCCAGCGATTGCGCGGCCAGCCGCCAGCCAGGCGCACTTTGAGGAAATTTCCGCTGATGGCCGGCGTCCAATCACGATTCTTGCTGTCGAGCGTCAGGACTCGCAGCATCTTGCCTTTCTGAGAAGCGCGGAACGTCTTCAACTTTGCGTCGCCGAGCGCGCGCAATTCGCGAGCGCGCGTGTGAATCACGTTTTCCTCGACCGTCGCAGCAAGCTTTCCGGCCTCCGTGCCTTCGCGGGCCGAAAAAGAAAATACGTGGAGATACGCCAGCGGCAAGCCCTCAATGAAATTCATCGTCGCGCGGTGCTCTTCTTCCGTTTCGCCAGGAAAACCGGCGATCACATCGGCGCCAATCGCGGCATGCGGCAATCGCTCGTAAATGATTTCAACGCGCCGGGCGTAATGCGCGGTGCGGTACCAGCGGCGCATCGATTGCAGAACGCGATCCGATCCGGATTGCAGCGGCATGTGAAAATGCGACGCGATTCGTTCCGTTGAGGCAATCAAGTCAACGAAATCCTGCGTCACGTCCATCGGCTCAATTGAACTCAGACGCAATCTTTCGATCGTGGATTCGTTCAAGACTCTTTGAATCAGATCGTAGAGACTGGTGCGCGGACTGAAGTCACGGCCGTAACTCCCCAAATCAATTCCGCTCAGGACAATTTCCCGCGCTCCAAACTCAATCAATCGCCGAGTCTCAAAAAGCACCTGCTCCGGAGAGAGGCTGCGGCCGGGCCCTCGCACGAACGGAATCACGCAATAGGCGCAACGATGATTGCAGCCATCCTGAATCTTCAGCGTGGGCCGCGTGCGCTCGCCGCCAAACTCTACCGGTGCGGCGACCGTCAAATCCCTGGCGGCGCTCATTTCCTCTCTAACAATTTGCGCCGACAGAGAATTATGTTGCGCAACGCCAGAGATGGGAACGAAATCCTTGCCGTCAACGAGCGAAGGAATCTCCGTCTGATGCGAATTGCCTATCACCCAAGCGACACCATCGAGCGCCGCCAATTCTTCCGGAGCGCGCTGCGCGTAGCATCCCGTGACCAAAATCCGCGCATTCGGATTCTGGCGATGAATCCGGCGGACTGTGTCGCGTGCTTCCGCATCCGCGGCGGCCGTCACAGTGCACGTGTTCAGAACGACAAACTCGGCGGCCGAATCCGTTTCCGCAAGTGAATATCCTCGCGCCAGAAAACTTTGCCGGATGGATGCGGCATCGGCTTGCGTGGCGCGGCAGCCAAAATTGTGAATGGAGAACGTCGACATCGTCTCGAAGCCTTATTTTTTGGCGTAGGCTGCGGAATACCACGCCCACGTTTGGCGCAATCCTTCCTCGAAATTCACCAGCGGTTCATAGCGCAGAACCTGCCTGCTGCGGGTGATGTCTGCCTGAGAGTGGAGAATATCACCAGGCCGGGGTGCATCGTATTTCGCGCGAATCGGGCGCCCGCAGATTTTCCCAAGCAATTTGAGCACTTCATTGAGCGTGATGCGGAGACCCGTTCCTCCGTTGAATACCTTTCCGGAAGCGCCGGGAGCTTCACAGGCGCGCAGCGAAGCATCCACAACATTATCCACGAATGTGAAATCGCGCGACTGTTCGCCATCGCCATAGACGACGGGAGAAATCCCTTCGAGCATGGCAAGCATGAAGCGGGACAGAACGCCCGAATATTGCGACGTGGGATCCTGGCGCGGTCCGAACACATTGAAGTAACGCATGGAGACATTTTCGAGTCCATACACGCGCCCAAACACGTGCGCATACAGTTCGCCGGCCAGCTTCGTCACGCCGTAGGGCGAAATCGGTTCCGCCGGCATTGTTTCCACCTTGGGCTGAGCGTTTGTTTCGCCGTACGCGGACGATGAAGCGGCAAACACGATGCGCCTCACCTTCGCGTCGCGCGCAGCCACCAGAACATTGAGCGTTCCCTCGACGTTGATGTGGTTCGTTTCGATGGGATCCTTTACGGAGCGCGGCACGGAAGTCCTCGCGGCCAGATGCAATACGTAATCCGCGCCATTGCACGCCTCGCGTGCCGCTTCAAAATCGCAAATGCTTCCCCGAATCAGCCGAATTTTGCCGTGCACATTGGAGAGGTTGGCTTCCTTGCCTGACGAAAAATCGTCCAGGACGGTCACTTCTTGACCGCGCCGGACAAGTTCGTCGACCATATTCGACCCAATGAAGCCGGCACCACCTGTCACGAGGTAGCGCATTCCGTCCCGCCTCCTTCTTGAATGGGGAAACCGCCACGATGAGCTTCTTCAGCAATGAGCGATTTTTTCGCGATGCTGCGTCACCGCCCGCGTCGCATTGCGCGTGTCTACAACCAACTGCGCGGCTTCGACGATCGCCGAGTAATCATACGCCGAATGATCCGTTGCAATCAGCACGCAATCATATGACGCCAGTGCAGATGCATTCAAATCCACCGAGCGCATTGCGGAATAATCGTAGTGCCGCATTTTATGGAGTGCTGGGAAATAAGGATCGTTGTAATCGAGCCGCGCGCCGCGTTCGACCAGGAGTTGCATCAATTTCAGCGAGGGCGATTCGCGCAAATCATCCACATCCTTTTTGTAAGCCACGCCAAGCAGCAACACGCGTGAGCCCTTCAGGCTTTTCCGCCGTTCGTTCAAAGCTTCCGCGACGGCATTCACCACGTGATACGGCATGGACGAATTGATTTCGCCAGCAAGTTCGATGAAGCGCGTCGAAAAATCATATTCTTTCGCCTTCCACGATAAATAAAACGGGTCGACCGGAATACAGTGCCCTCCCAATCCCGGTCCGGGATAAAAGGGCATGAAGCCGAACGGCTTGGTCGCAGCGCTCTCTATCACTTCCCACACGTCCATGCCCATTCGCTGGCACAGGAGCTTAAGCTCGTTGACGAGCGCAATATTCACGCAGCGAAAGATATTTTCGAGCAGCTTGGACATCTCCGCCGCGCGCGTCGAACTGACGCGAATCACGCGTGCGACGATTTGAGCGTAGAGATTTGCGGCAGCTTCTCCGCTCGCCGCATTGATCCCTCCAACCACTTTCGGGATCTGTGCAAGGCCGTAATGTTTGTTGCCCGGATCCTCGCGCTCCGGAGAAAACGCCAGATAAAAATCCGGGTGTTTTGCATCACGATCCGCGACACTCTGTGCGGGGCACCGAAGGCCGCCCTTCTCAAGGATGGGCAATACAAGATCTTCCGTGGTACCCGGGTACGTGGTGCTCTCGAGGACGATCAATTGATCACGTTGCAGGTGCGGCGCAATAGACCGTGCCGTATTTTCAACATACGAGAGATCCGGGTCACGGCGATCATCAAGAGGCGTCGGCACGCAAATCAACACGGCGTCCATTTGGCGTAATTGGGCGAAGTCGGTGGTGGCGGAAAAATGGCGCGACTTCACGTGCTTCCCGATTTGATCCGATTGGATGTGCTTGATATACGATTCGCCGCGGTTCAGTTTTTCCACTTTGCCCGGGTCGGTGTCAAAACCGAGGACGTAATGGCCGGTCTCGGCAAAACGTAACGCTAGCGGCAGTCCCACATAGCCGCAGCCGATAATGCCAATTTTCAATTCTTTACCGGAAAAATATTGCGGGGTGTGTCCAGCCATGAGCTTTTCAACCTTCCTCTCTGGTGCGGGTGATATTGTACTTGCGTCAGAAGAAATAACATTGCAATTGGGTTCGTCCGGCAAATCCGATCTAAACCGAGGCTGCCCTCACACTTCTGGATCGTAATTCAGATTTGGAGCCAGCCAGCGCTCCACTTCGGTCAAAATCATGCCCTTGCGCCGGTGATAATCCTCAGTCTGTTCGCGGTCGATCTTTCCAACCGCAAAATATCTCGATTTAGGATGCGAAAAATAAAGTCCGCAGACCGATGCAGCCGGGTACATCGCGAAATTCTCGGTCAACTGAATGCCGGTATTTTTTCGCGCTTCCAGGAGATCGAACAATTGCTGCTTTTCCGTATGGTCAGGCGAAGCTGGATATCCGGGCGCCGGACGTATTCCACGATAGCGCTCTCGCAGCAAGTCCTCATGAGCCAGTTTTTCGTCGGAGCCAAAGCCCCATTCGTCGCGCGCTCGCTTATGCGTCAGCTCAGCGAGCGCCTCCGCCAGACGGTCCGCGAGCGCCTTGGTCATCAGCGCATCGTAGTCGTCGTTTGCTTTCTCGAATCCTGCGACCAGCGGTTCAATGTTAATGCCCGCGGTCACGGCAAACGCGCCCAAGTAATCCCGCAATCCCGTCTCTTTCGGCGCGACAAAGTCCGCAAGCGCATAATCCGGCTCGCCGGCCGGCTTCTCGATCTGCTGGCGCAAAGTGTGAAAAGTGGTCAGGACTCTGGAACGTGATTCGTCCGTGTAAATTTCAATGTCCTCGAGCACGCTGTTCGCGGGGTAAAAGCCAATTACGGCCCGGGCAACCAGCAGCTTCTCGCGCACAATTCGCTCAAGTAGATTTTGCGCATCATCAAAAAGCTCCTTTGCCTTTGGGCCGACGCCTTCCTGTTCGAAAATTCGCGGATAGATTCCGCGCAACTCCCACGCATGGAAAAACGGCGTCCAATCAATGTACGGAATAATTTCCGCGAGGGGAACGCATGTGTACGCGCGTGCTCCCGCAAAAGAAGGCCGCGGAGGCCGGTAGGCAGACCAATCCAAAGCAGGCTTTCGCCGGCGTGCCTCGGCGAAGGAAAGAAGACTCTGCGTTTTCGGCCCACGGTGCTTCTCTCGGGTTTTTTCCTGCTCCGCTCCGTTTTCCGCCACGAAGCCGCTCTTCAAGTCCGCGCTAAGCAAACTCGCGACCACTCCCACGGCCCGCGACGCATCCTGCACGTGCACCACGGGCTGTTGATACATCGGCGCGATTTTCACCGCCGTGTGCACGCGGCTCGTCGTCGCTCCGCCAATCAGCAGCGGAAGCGTAAAGCCCTCACGCTGCATTTCCTTTGCGACGTGCGACATCTCTTCGAGCGATGGCGTGATCAGCCCGCTCAATCCGACCATGTCCGCGTTCGTTTCACGAGCGGCATTCAGAATTTTATCGCTCGCAACCATCACTCCCAGGTCGATTACTTCATAATTGTTGCAGCCAAGCACGACGCCAACAATATTCTTGCCGATGTCGTGTACATCGCCTTTCACTGTCGCGAGCAGCACTTTCCCCTTGGCCTTCGCAATGCCGCTCGAGAGCTTTTCCGCTTCCATGAACGGTTGCAAGTACGCGACGGACTTTTTCATCACACGCGCGCTCTTCACCACCTGCGGCAGAAACATTCTGCCTGAGCCAAAAAGATCCCCAACAACGTTCATGGCGTCCATCAGCGGCCCTTCGATCACGGCGATCGGTTTGCCATATTTTTTTCGCGCCTCTTCCGTATCGGCTTCAATGTAATCAACAATCCCCTTCAGCAGAGCATGCTTCAGCCGCTCCTCCACCGGCTCTTGCCGCCATGCGCTCTCCTCAACTGGAGTTTTTTCTTTTTGCTTTACCGAATCAGCGAATGCCAGCAAACGCTCTGTCGCGTCTGGCCGCCGGTTCAACAGCACATCTTCGACCAGTTCCAACAGGTTTTTCGGAATTTCCGCGTAGATACCGAGTTGGCCCGCATTCACAATGCCCATGTCCATGCCCGCGCGAATGGCATGATAAAGAAACGCTGAATGCATGGCCTCGCGCACAACATTGTTTCCGCGGAACGAAAAGGAAATATTGCTTACGCCGCCGCTGATCTTCGCGTAGGGCAGTGTCGCCTTGATTTGCCGCGCGGCTTCGATGAAATCGACGGCATAATTGTTGTGTTCTTCCATCCCGGTGGCAACCGTCAGAATATTCGGATCGAAAATAATGTCTTCGGCGGGCACGCCCACTTCCTCCGTGGCAATCTTGTACGAGCGCGTGCAGATTTCGAGCTTGCGCGCCACGGTATCGGCCTGACCTTTCTCGTCAAACGCCATGATGACCATGCCGGCGCCATAACGACGAATCAGCCGGAGACGCTGTTTGAACGCCTCTTCGCCTTCTTTCAGACTGACGGAATTCACGATTCCTTTTCCCTGAATGCATTTCAGGCCAGCTTCAATCACGCTCCATTTCGAGCTGTCGATCATGATCGGAACGCGGGAAATCTCCGGCTCCGAAGTGATGTAGTGCAGGAACGTCGTCATCGCCTGCTCCGAATCGAGCATCGCCTCGTCCATGTTGATGTCGATGACCTGGGCGCCGCCCTCCACCTGCTGGCGCGCAATGGCGAGTGCCTCTTCCAGTTTTCCATTCAAAATCAATTTGGAAAATTTGGGCGACCCGGTCACGTTCGTGCGCTCGCCAATATTGACGAAGTTCGTGTCTGGCCGGATCACGAGCGGTTCCAGCCCGCTGAAGCGCGTGTAGCGCGCTGGCTTCGACAACTTATGCGGTTCGAGACCCTTCACGGCTGCAGCGATGGCGCGGATGTGCCCAGGTGTAGTCCCGCAGCATCCGCCGGCAATGTTCAGCCATCCGTTGGCCGCGAAATCCCGCAGGTCGGTCGCCATCGATTCGGGGGTTTCGTCGAATCCACCAAACGCATTTGGCAGTCCCGCATTCGGATAGCAACTGATGTAAATGGGCGCGACGCGCGAGAGCTCCTCGACGTGCGGCCGCATTTGTTTTGCGCCGAGCGCACAGTTAATCCCCACGCTCAACAGATTCATGTGGGAGACGGAAATCCAAAATGCCTCTACGGTTTGCCCAGAGAGCGTCCGACCGCTCCGATCTGTGATCGTCACCGAAGCCATCACGGGAACGCGCCTGACCGACTTCTCAAAGTACTGGTCGATGGCAAAGAGCGCGGCTTTGGCGTTGAGCGTGTCGAATATGGTTTCAACCAGCAACAAATCCACGCCACCGTCGAGCAGTCCTCGCACTTGCTCCTGATAAGCAGCGCGCAATTGATCAAAAGTGGCCGCGCGCGAGGCCGGGCTGTTAACATCCTGCGACATTGAAGCCGTGCGGCTGGTTGGCCCCAGCGATCCGGCAACGAATCGCACGCTTCCTGGGTTTTCCTTCGTGAAACGCTCAACCGCCCGCCGCGCAGCTTCCGCGCCGGCTTTATTCAGCTCGTAGATTCGATCTTGCAGTCCATATTCCGCCATAGAGATGGCGTTCGAATTGAAGGTATTTGTTTCGATGATGTCTGCGCCTGCCTCCAGGTATTGCTGGTGGATGGTCTCGATAATCTGAGGCTGCGCGATATTCAAAACATCGTTATTCAGCCGCAAATCTTTCGGATGTTCACGAAATTCTTTGCCGCGGTAATCTTCCTCGACAAGCGCACGGGCTTGAATCATGGTGCCCATGGCGCCATCAAGGATGACGATCCGCTTATCGAGAGTGTCCCGTATATCCATCATGTCACTTCTTTGATGATTCAAGGCGCAGTTCGAAAGCCTCGCGGCGAGCCCCCTGGTGACTGCTTCATCTGGCTTCAAAAGAATAGCATGTTAGATTCAGTAATTTATGGGCGGGACGCCGAGTGGCTTCTGACTTGCCCGAAGGGCTCTTCCTCATCATTTAACGGCAGTTAGGCGGGCTGCCATCGGCATTCGCTCGAGCAATAGCGAAGTTCATTGCGCGCGCTATGAAATGCCCTTCAGCATCAAACAGGCGAGCGCGCGCAACGTGGAAACACTGTTGGCGGCCGCCACCCCCCAGATGTATCGCCTGTGTAAACGCTCCATCGGGCGCGCCGGGGAAGAATTTCCCACCCTGGCGATACCACTGATTCGTAAAAACATCTACTAGCACGTAATCGCCCGCCTGAATGCCTTTCACGGTCCCCGAAAGCGTCGCCAAATCACCATGCGTCTGCACTAAAGCGCCCTGCGCTGGCGCTCCGATGATGACTTGCGGGCCATTCTGAGCTGGGGCCATTGCTGGCGGATTCGTCCGTTCAAAAATGTCAATCTCATGCCCCGTGACCGGATCCGGCGTGCTCACGCGAAGATTGTACCGGTTGGCCAGGTTGGGTTGAATGGCAGCGCGCATATCCCTCGCGTCTTCGCCAATGCCGCCGTCGAGGACGATATAGTCAAACGAGCCATCGCGAACCGCCGCAGCATAGGCGGGAAGTCCCGTTTCAGCTCCATAGCGAAAGTAAAACGGATCGACCATTTGCCACTGGCGCAACGGCGGCGAGAAGTAATAACGAAACACAGTGTCGTCAATCAAAATGCGATTGTTGGACATCAAATGACCGTCAAAGTAGGCAACAACCGGTTCGACGTTTGGCCAGAAAACAAATCGATTAATTCTCCACGCGTTTCCCATCCAACCGAGCCCAACCGCCAAACACCCGGCCATGACCGTCGCAGGAATCGAATAAGAGGCCGGCGCGATTCGCCTCAGCATAACGATGAGACCCTGCATGGCAAGAGGAACCAGAAAAAGGAACGAATAATTCACATGCTTCCAGTAGTCGTAATCGGCGCGCGAGATCAACTGAAAAATCGGCATAATCGCGACACCGCCGAAGAGCAGCGTCACTCTCTTCGACCAAGCTTTGCCGTCGGGAAACCATGCCAGAAGCGCGAGTGCGAACAGAATCCAGAAATCGAGCCGATCGGTAAAATAAATCTGCCAGGCGGTGGCAGCAGGCGCTTTTAGCGATCCGTACGCCCGTCCGTATTGCAGAAGCGCGATTAGCGATTTTCTGAAATATATCGCATAAGCGCCGCACAGGATCGCGAGCGTCAACCCGAACGCCAGAATCGCGCGACGTCGTTTCCACAAACTGAGAATTACCAGAAACGGAAAATAGACAGCGATCAGGTATTTACACAAGAACGCCGCAAACAAACTCAGGGCAGCAGCCAGCCACGTTGGCCAGTCTTGCGTTTGCCAGGCTCGCGCGAATAGCCAGAGGCCAACGGCGAGAAATAAAATTGAGCCAACATCGCGGGTCGCGATGCGCGAAGCGATAACCGCGGGTCCGAGAAACGCAAAGACCAATGCGGACGCCAATCCCACAGCCCTCGAAAAAACACGCTTTGAAAATCCGTAGACAGCGCAAACTGTCAGCGCGCCCATTGCGGCGCCCAATTCGCGCACACCGGCGAGCCCGCGAATCTGGTCAGCCCACGCTGCAAGAACGGGCCAGAGATACCATCCAAAACTGGAATTGAGTGGATTATTCAGCGGTGCGTCGAAATGCCCGGTCAGAAACATGCGCCCGAAGAGGACGTAAATGGTTTCGTCCATGTACGCGCTCGCGTAATGCGGATGCCGCGCGCGCAGATACCAAGCGAGTCCAATGATCACGACAAGAGGCAAACGGAATTTGAGGAGAAAACCTTCTGCAGACGCGAAGCGTGAATTCGAAATCGCCGGCGCGCGCATGCCTGGCGCTGAGGTCTCGCCTTTGGAATCATGTGGAGGAAAAATGCTGGGTGTCGACACGTTAAAAATAGTGCCGCCACGCCACAAAGAAAAGATGCCGATGAAAAGCATTGAACGTGTTCAGATAGTCGTATCCCAAACGAAGATCATTGTTCTCGGTCATGTTCCATGTCAAGTGCGTGGAAAATGCGGATGCGAATTGCGTATTCGAGAACGCCGTGAAGGTCGTTTCTGCATTCTGCGCTCCCGCCAGCCCTCCCATGTCCCATTTGGCGTGCCGCCCCAGATTCGTCGAAAGGAAGATCTGGCCATAATTTAGCAAAAAGCGCGTGGGACTGTAATAACCTCCCGTAACCCGCACAGGTTCTCCGCTGCCCGGCGTGAAATCCGCATCGTGATCAAAGCTCAGGTAGCTGATGCCGTACGCAATGCGAATGTAGGGATGATTGCCGCGAATCGATTTTCCAAAGTTCCCATCAACACCCCAGCGCCTGTTTGACGCCAGATGCTGACCCGTGTATGCGCCGTCCGTGTAAGTTAGCGAAAGATCATAATTGTGCTGCGAATTTGAGTAGCTTCCGCCAATGTGCCCAAGATTCGTTTCCACTTGGCCCACAAAGATTCCGTTGGTCGCGGCACCCAGCGTTGACACCAGCGATTCCTGGTCCGATTCGCGCTCGACTCCGGTATACAGTTTGAAGGAGGGCCGCACCTTGAATGTTGCGTCGAACGCGCCTTCGAGTTGCGAAGAAACACCGGGATAGGTTCGCGCGGCGATCTGCGCGTGGGTTGCGATGCGCTCATCGGGCTGCGAGTCCAGCATCAGCGCGTAATAGTTTGAGTTGAAATTGCGCGCCTGCGTCCGAAAGAGGAACGGCTGGTATAGCGCGCTCAGGCGATTTGAACCGCCAAGCGGAGTGGAAACCAGCGCATCGACCGAATCGTAGTCCAGAATTTTTCCGTCACGCCGAAGGCCGTATCCGACCTCCACATACGTGCCAAGCGCGTGGTTCACGTTACGTTGCAAATCCCTGAATTCGGGCGTGTCCAAACCCTTTACTTCTGCCAGGTCCTCGCGGGCTTGTGCGTATTCGTCCGACTCGTATTCGGTCTGCGCCAAACCCAGCATCGTGGCTGCATCGTCGGGCGCCAAGCCATGCGCCTGTTTGTACAAACTCATCGCCTCCGCGCGCCGGCCCCGCCAGTCGAGAATCTCGGCCTTGCCGCGCAGTGCTGCAATGTTGTTGGGATCCTGCTGCAGAACTTTTTCATAAAGCTCCATCGCTTCGGAGGAACGCCCGCTCCAGGCTAGAAGCTGCGCCTCGCCTGCCAGAGCGGCGGCATTGTTTGGGTCGGTGGCAAGCGCTTTCTTGTAATATTCGAGTGCCTGTGCGCGGCCCGATTTGCTCCAGCTCAGCACTTCGGCGTATGCATCCTGATACTGAACGTCCGCCGGCTTGAGTTCCGTCGCGTGCTTCAACAGTTCCAACGCTTGCGCGCGACGCCCGGGCTGCCAGCTATCCATTTGGCCGAGCTGGAAAATGCGTTCCGCATCGTCGGGTTGGAGTTGCACTAAGTGTTCAAGAGCGGGCAAGCAGTCATGCCAATGGCCCGTCGCGACCAACGAGTCAACTCGGCCGCGGAGCGCGTCAATATTATTGGGGTCCGCGGTCAGCACTTCGCCAAACAGCCGTGCTGCCTGCTGGTAGTGTCCCTGTGCGGCTTCGGTCCGGGCCTGCTCCAACGTCGAGCCTTGAGGCATCGATCTGGCGACGGGCGCGAAGAGCAGGCCTGCCAGACTCAAAAAAGAAGCCGCGAGAGCGGCTGGCCGCATCATGTATTTGCGCTCCGTGGTTGATTGCGCGTCTGACTCTTGCGCGTGAGTTTCAGAATGCTTCCGTGGCGCGGCGCGATTTCCCAAAACAGGTACTTCGAGATAGCGTCCTGGTCCACGGCATCGATCTGCTCGAACACCACTCCGCTCGAGACACGTTTGTTCTCTCCACGAAAGAACTCACGGTTGCGGACTACGCGAGCGTGGGCATGAACTGTCCCGGTCGGCAGGTTGATCTCCAGCGCGATGATTGTCCCCTGCGCGATCGGCAGCTTCTGGGTCAGTGAAAACCCACTGCGATTCAGATTACGCGCGAAACCTCGCCCCACCACATGGCCTCCGCCATCGGAGTTATAGCCAAACAAGACCGGAACGTCGAGCCGGTTGGGAAAACGGTAGGTGGCGCGTAGTTCTTTGTGTCGCATAGCGCGCGCAATTACAGGAATCAGCAGAATCAGGTAGAACGCGGCCCATATTATATTCACCACGAGGGCCCAGAAGAAATAGCTCCCGGTTGCCGTGCGAGCCAGCTTCCAACTCCCCACCGCCAGAGCCACAATCACGCCAATCGAGAGCAAACTCTGCAACCACACTTCCGTCCAGCGAGCGGACGTGTCGCGGGCCTTCGGCGTCACTTTGAACGCTGCCTCACGCTTGAACAAGCCGCCGATCGTTGTCATCAGCACGGGCATCTTGATCAAGTTGAATTCTTCGCTGAGCCAGAATCCTCTTAGCCCTCCCTGCAGCGATGCCGTCGCGATGATATTCAGCAGGAAATAAGGGAGAAAATAAATCGCAAACGTTTTTGGAGTCGCGATCAACGGGTAGATTCCGCTCAACAGGCAAAAAATGGGAGTCGCGATATAGATGAGCTTTTGAAAGCTCATCCAGTAAAAATAAAATGACGCAAAATAGTTTACCCGTTGTCCAAAACTCAGCCCGCGCCCGAAAATCGGATTTTCCTTGCGCAACACCTGCATTGCGCCTTGGCCCCAGCGCTGCCATTGCATGGCAAAGCCGCGATAGGTTTGCGGCGCCAGGCCTCGCGCCACGGTTTGATTGTAGTAGACGACTTTCCAGCCTTTTTTCTGCAGCCGAAGGCCGGTGTGCATGTCTTCCGTAATGCTTTCAGTGGCAAATCCGCCGATTTCCTCGAGCGCTTTCCGCCGCAGAATGGCTGGGCTACCGCAATAAAAAGCTGCGTTGTAGCCGTCCTTGCCCGGCTGAATCACACTAAAGAACAGCTCTTGCTGTTGCCACGCGCGCTGCTTCTCGACGTGGGTGCGGTGCTGGAATGAATCGAGATTGTAGAAGTCTTGTGTGCTCTGCACCACTCCCACGGCGGGATCGCTGAAAAATCCGATGAGCTGTTCAATCAGGTCCGGCATCGGGACGTGATCCGCGTCAAGAGTCACAACGAACTCCCCATTCGTTTGTTTCAGCGCGTTGTTCAAGTTGCCCGCTTTGGCCCCCGCACGATCCTTGCGTGAGATGTAGGAACAATTCAGCTCAAGCGCAAGTTCGGCCACTTCGGGACGATCGCCATCGTCCAGGAGATAGGTTTTATGGGGATAAGTAAGGCTCACGGCGCAAAGAACCGTTTCGCGCAGAAGGCTCACAGGCTCGTTGTACGTCGTGATAAAAACGTCAACGGCGCGGCCTGAAATCGCGGATTGCGGATGCCGGTTGGATGGTTTCCACGTCGTAAAATAGAAAAGCGCGGCCTCGATAAAGTTCAACATTTCCGCGACCAAAAATATGTAGAAAAACCACTTTGCGGCAGGATTCATGGTCGCATCGACGCGCCAGTAGAAATAGCGCACAGTAAGAATTATCGCGATGACGATGATTATGCGTATGGCCCAAAGACGAGGGCCGGGTTTCAACTGTCGCTTCGCCGGTTTTTCGGGGACAGGACTGGCTTGTTGTGTTAATGAACTCATCTGCGCGCTTCGCGAAAATTACTCAACTTTGTAGCAACCATCATTGTTTACAGGCAATGCCCCTGGTGGTGCAACTGTACAAGTCAAAAGTACTAGTACTTACTAACCCACAGGCTTCGTTTCCAAGAGGCGTCACTGGTAATCGACCGAGTCTGGAAACTTGTTTAAAGCGGCAGGCTGTCAAAGCCGCGCCGTGTGGTTTGCCGGCAAGCAGGGATGGAGCCTGTCAACAGGGCTGAGGGAAACCGCTTCAAATTTAAGCTAAAAGATGTGGCGATGGCAAGAGAAAGTCAGACGGAAAGCTCACCTTCTTGGAAGCGCATAACGATCAGGTCCGCACGGCGGCGAACACCATGTTTTGCCAGCAGATTAGAGACGTGAAACTTCACGGTCCGCTCCGAAATATTCAACTGGCTTGCGATTTCTTTGTTCGAGAGATTTTGCAGCAGAGGGTCCAGAACTTCCTTTTCCCGGCGGCTCAGAGTTCCAGGCGTCTTCGAGCGTGCGGCGCCTATTTTCCGGTTTGCGACGATCGATTCAACGAATCGAGACAGCACCGAGCGGGGCACCCAGTAGCCGCCAGACGCAACCAGGGGCAATGCGTCTTGCCACTGCCTCTCGGGTTGGCCGTATGTAAGCAATCCCTTCACGCCCATCCGCAGAAGCTCGAAAGTTTCCGCGTCCGTATGCTTCGACGCGAGCACCACCACGCGCGCGCTGGGATAGAGTTCCAGGAGGTGCTCGATCAGCGAATGCACGATAGCCGCGGGTGCTTGCGCATCGATCACGTAAATAGCTGCCCGCGGAATCTGAAATTCCTTAATATCCGAGGAAGAAGCCGCACTTAGCGCTTTAAAGGAAATCTGGAAGGCCTTTGACGAGAGCACGCGTTCGAATTCCGCCCGAACGAGCGGATGCGGCGAAAGAAGGCACACTTTCAGACGGTGACGGCGCGAATTCTGCGGCATGACAATTGAGGCTAACCAATTTGCCGCGATTGGGCAAACAAACACTTCACGGCATGTGGAGGAAGCGTTAACTCGGACGAAGCCGCGGCCCGAGGCAATTTTTGAACAGAATCACGACTCAGATGGAGGACGCATAGCCCTTCGGAAATTTCTCCTTCCATGCCCACGCTGTCCGAATAATCGATTCGAGGTCGGAAAAGCGCGGCGACCAGCCGAGCTCTTTTCGAATTTTTTCGGAGCCAGCTACCAGAACGGCGGGATCACCCGCGCGGCGCGGAGCAATCTGGATCGGTATATCTCGGCGCGTAACGCTGCGAACCGTGTCGACCACTTCGCGGACGGAGAATCCCCGGCTGTTGCCCACGTTATATACACGCCCGGCGATTTCCGATATGCGTTCGACTGCGAGCGCGTGCGCGGCGGCAATATCGATTACGTGCACGTAATCGCGGACGCATGTCCCGTCGGCCGTGGCGTAATCCGTTCCGTAGATCTGGAAAGTCTTACGCTGGCCAAGAGCCGACTCGAAGAGAAGCGGCAGGATATGGGTTTCGGGGCTGTGGTCCTCTCCTCGTTCCGCGGAAGCGCCCGCCGCATTAAAATACCGCATGGTCACGTATTCCATGCCCGAGCTCTCGCGGAACTCGTGCAGGATGCGTTCGAAGATGAGCTTTGACGCCCCGTAAGGGTTAATCGGCCTTGTGCGATGTTCCTCCGGGATAGGAGTCTTCTCCGGTTCGCCATACGTGGCGGCCGTCGATGAAAAGATGAGCTTCTTGACTCCGTACTGCAGCATTGCATCCAGCAAAGTAATTCCCGCCGCGACATTGGCGCGATAATATTCGCCAGGCTTTTTCACCGACTCTTCTACGAGGCACAAAGCGGCAAAATGCATCACGGCGTCAATTTTGTTCTCGTCAAAAATCCGGTTCAGCGCGGCGAGGTCGTGAAGATTGGCCCTGCAGAACTGCGCTCGAGAGTCTAC